>NZ_JBCLYA010000008.1:0-204365 GCF_039650795.1 Salmonella sp. K21076 | reverse complement strand
GCGGGTGAAGTCGTCCACGGCGGGAACGGCGCGCGGTGCGGGCGCGGCGACGGGTTCCGGGAAGAAGCGAGTAATCACGGCAGACATACCGCGAATGGCAAAGATCAGCAGGAACAGAAAGCTCAGTACGAACCCCATCCCTAAAAACATCAGGGTGAAACCTTCACCCAGTAATACAGCTTCATTCATGAATCATTTTCCATAATGAGAGGCACGACGGTGGCCTTGACGACAACCTTCCTGGTGAATCCGGCTAAGGAGTAGAGTGGATTTCCCTTGGCCACCTCTGGCTTTGGCCTCTACTTTTCTCCAGGTCGTTTGCGGCAAAGACACCGCCGTGCGTTTTTTTACACCATCATGCTGAACACGATGCTAGCGATAACCAGCACAATACCGCCGCCCAGACGAGAGGAAATTTGTGCATATGAAATGAGGTTCATACGGTTACAGGCGGAGAGCACTTCCAGATCGCCGGAGCCGCCGCGGTTGGCCATACAAAGACCCGCAGTAATGGATGATTCAATCGGGTAGAAGCCAATCAACCAGCCCCCGATAGCTGCGCCAACGACAGCGCCGACCACAATGATCGCGGCGATAACGACGTTCGCGAACGTCAGGGCATCGATGATCTCTTGCAGATCGGTGTAGCAAACACCCACACCTACCATCAGCACCCACAGCAGTTGTTTGGAGAAGAAGTCAGAAAGACGTTTCGCCCCGGCTTTAATCTCCGGTGAGCAAAGACCTGATGCGTTCAGCGCAGCAACAATCAGGACCATCCAGGCGAAGTAGTGAATAGAGACGCCGCCGATGCTTGGCAGAATTTTCTTGGCAACAACATAGGCCAGCAGGAAGCAGGTGGTGGATAACACCATGCCAACCGCCGTTTCACGATGGGTAATCTGACCGGCCTTTTCATCATCTTCGGTTTTGAAGGAAGCCTTACGAACCAATTCACCTTCACCGCTAAGCCAGGTGTATTTTTTGCCTATCATATCGAGGAGGGCGGCGAAAATAATGGCGAAGATATTCGCAATGGTCAGAATAGCAATAGCCGTTGAGTAATACTCTTCGCGAGAACGTCCGGTAACCGAGTGATAAATTTCAGACAGAGGCACGGCGCCTGCGCCGTTACCACCGCCCATAATCGGCAGAACGTATAGCATCATGATACGGTCGACCGGGATACCGAAGCACAAACCAATGACGATACCGAAAAGGGACGCGCCGACAATCCCGGCGAGGATGGTTGGGATATAGCCCAGCAGTGATTTTAATAGCAGCTTACGGTTTACCGACAGGATCGCGCCTGTGATCAACACTGCGATAAACAGGTTAAGGAAGTTGCTTTTATCCATTACGTTGCTGATCGCATCAATTTCTTTCTGCGTAAATATGCCAGCATAGACAAAATAAGCTGCAACCAGAAATATCATAACCGGTGCGCCGCCAATATATTTATTGAAGATCGGTAAACGTTTGCCGATTTCACCAAAAATGGCCCCCATAACAAACATAAGAGCAAAACCACCGACTAAGTCAGTCGGTATAGCATTATAGAAATGAGACAGTAATAAAGTAATTAATGCAAAGGCATAAAGCGGTAGCGGCATACCAAAGATTTTGAATCTGAGTAAATCGCTGGCCCCCTTTTTCTCCGTCGCCGAAGCCTGGGTCATGTTGGTCATAAACATTTTCCTGTGTATTGATGGGTAACAAGACCCGCGCATACTAATAAATTCAATGAACCGTGAGATGTGACTATCTTCACTGAATGGTTGTGTTTTTAATTAATTTAATTATTTTTATTAACTCTGGTTAATTAAGGAAATAAAAACCATAAAGCTTATAAAAGCAAGGGGGAAAGTGTGATGTCTATTCCAGACGAGTAATACAAACGCTGGCGAAATATGCAACGTTATTTGCTGACGGATGCAGAATAGAGTGAATCTAATATTTAAACGCATTTATTTGCAAAAGGATGTATTGCGTCGCGAGTCGGTCGCCATGTTTCTGGAGGGCGTGGGACTCGCCCTGGAAGATGATTGTGAAATCGCGGTATGCGCATATTGGCAGGGTGAGATAGTTGGATGCGGCTCGCTGGCCGGAAACGTACTGAAATGCATCGCCGTTTCCCCGGTTTTACAAGGGGAAGGGCTCAGCCTCAAACTGCTGACTGAGCTGCTTACATTGGCCTACGAGTTAAACCGCAGCGAGCTTTTCCTGTTCACTAAGCCGCAAAATCGGTTGCTGTTTTCTGGCGCGGGGTTTTGGCCCATTGCGCAGGCAGGTGAGCTGGCGGTGTTAATGGAGAACAGCAGTGAACGGTTAGCGCGCTTTTGTCGCCAACTGGCGCTTTATCGTCAACCGGGAAAAACGATCGGCGCCATTGTCATGAACGCCAATCCGTTTACCTTGGGCCACCGTTATCTGGTGGAGCAAGCGGCTGCGGCCTGTGACTGGTTGCATCTGTTTGTAGTCAAAGAAGATGCTTCATTTTTTTCCTATACCGACCGTTGGGCGCTGATCGAACAAGGAATCGCGGGCATTGACAACGTCACGTTGCATTCCGGCTCCGCTTATATGATCTCGCGTGCGACGTTTCCCGGCTATTTCCTCAAAGAAAAAGGGGTTGTGGACGACTGCCATTGCCAGATCGATCTGCAACTCTTCCGTGAACATCTGGCTCCAGCGCTGGGGATTACCCATCGTTTTGTCGGCAGTGAGCCGTTTTGTCCTCTGACCTGTGCCTATAACCAGCGGATGCACGACATTTTACACGATCCGAAGCGCAGCGGCCCGGTTATTGAGGTCGTCGAGCTGGCGCGGGTGGAGAAAAACGGCACGGCTATTTCCGCCTCTCGCGTCAGAAAACTGTATAGCGAACGTAATTGGCCGGCAATAAGCGCGCTGGTGCCTGCTGGCACCCTGGCATATCTGCAGCGGCATGCCGCCAGACACACTGAAACCATATGACGTAACACCGTTAACAAGGAACATAACTAATGAAAATCATTAAAGATGCCCTGGCAGGCACGCTGGAATCCAGCGATGTGATGATCAGGATTGGTCCATCCAGCGAGCCAGGAATTCGGCTGGAGCTAGAGAGTCTGGTGAAGCAGCAGTTTGGCGCGGCGATTGAGCAGGTGGTTCGGGAAACGCTGGCGAAGCTGGGCGTTGAACGCGCGCTGGTTAGCGTCGATGACAAAGGCGCGCTGGAGTGTATTTTACGCGCCCGAGTGCAGGCGGCGGCGTTACGCGCTGCAGAACAAACGGAAATTCAATGGAGTGCGTTATGAGACCTCGTCGCAGTATGTTGTTTATCCCCGGCGCAAATGCGGCCATGTTGAGCACCTCGTTTGTCTATGGTGCGGACGCGGTGATGTTCGACTTAGAAGACGCCGTAGCATTACGTGAGAAAGATACCGCCCGTCTTTTAGTCCATCACGCGCTTCAACATCCGTTCTATCAGGATGTTGAAAAAGTGGTGCGCATTAATCCACTGAACACGCCATTCGGTCTGGCCGATCTTGAGGCCGTCGTGCGTGGTGGCGCGGATATCGTGCGTCTGCCGAAAACCGACAGCAAAAACGATGTGCTGGAGCTGGAAGCGCAGGTTGAACGGATCGAACGTGAATGTGGACGTGAAGTCGGCAGTACCAGGCTGATGGCGGCGATCGAATCAGCGAAAGGCGTGGTCAATGCCGTCGACATCGCCACCTCCAGCCCGCGCATGGTGGCAATTGCGCTGGCGGCATTTGATTACGTGATGGATATGGGCACCAGCCGGGGCGATGGCACCGAGCTGTTCTACGCCCGCTGCGCAGTGCTGCATGCGGCGCGCGTTGCGGGTATTGCCGCCTATGATGTCGTTTGGTCGGATATCAATAATGAAGAAGGCTTCCTGAAGGAAGTGCAGTTGGCGAAAGGGCTTGGTTTTAACGGTAAGTCCTTAGTGAATCCACGTCAGATTGAGCTGTTACATCAGGCTTATTCTCCGACGCGTAAAGAAGTTGAGCATGCGCACGAGGTGATTGCCGCCGCTGAAGAGGCTGAGTCTCGCGGTCTGGGCGTCGTTTCACTCAACGGCAAAATGATTGACGGCCCGATTATCGACCACGCGCGCAAAGTGGTGGCGCTGTCGGCTTCCGGTATTCGTGATTAAGGAAGGAACCATGAAAGAGACTGTAACTATGCTCAATCAGCAATATGTCGTACCGGAAGGATTACAACCCTACCAGGGGGTAACAGTGAATAGCCCGTGGCTTGCCAGTGAAACGGAAAAGCGTCGGCGTAAAATTTGTGACTCGCTTGAAGAGGCTATCCGTCGTTCCGGGCTTAAAAATGGCATGACGATATCCTTCCACCATGCGTTTCGTGGTGGCGACAAAGTTGTCAATATGGTGATGGCGAAACTGGCGGAAATGGGATTCCGCGATCTGACGCTTGCCTCCAGCTCGTTAATCGATGCCCACTGGCCGCTTATCGAACACATTAAAAATGGCGTGGTGCGGCAGATTTACACCTCTGGGCTGCGCGGCAAGTTAGGGGAAGAGATCTCCGCTGGCCTGATGGAAAACCCGGTACAGATCCACTCTCACGGCGGCCGCGTAAAACTGATTCAGAGCGGTGAGCTGAATATTGATGTCGCTTTCCTCGGCGTGCCGTGCTGCGACGAATTTGGTAATGCGAACGGTTTTAGCGGCAAGTCACGCTGCGGCTCTTTGGGGTATGCGCAGGTTGATGCGCAGTACGCTAAATGTGTGGTGCTCCTGACTGAAGAGTGGGTCGAGTTCCCCAATTATCCGGCCAGTATCGCGCAGGATCAGGTTGATTTGATCGTACAGGTGGACGAAGTAGGGGATCCGGAAAAAATCACTGCGGGCGCGATTCGTCTGTCCAGCAACCCGCGTGAACTGTTGATCGCCCGGCAGGCGGCCAATGTGATCGAACACTCGGGTTATTTTTGTGACGGTTTCTCGCTGCAAACCGGCACCGGTGGCGCTTCTCTGGCGGTCACCCGTTTCCTGGAAGACAAAATGCGTCGCCACAACATTACGGCGAGTTTTGGCCTGGGCGGGATCACCGGCACCATGGTGGATCTGCATGAGAAAGGGTTGATCAAAGCGCTGCTGGATACGCAATCATTCGATGGCGATGCAGCCCGTTCGCTGGCGCAGAACCCGCATCATATTGAAATTTCAACCAATCAATACGCGAACCCCGGCTCTAAAGGCGCGGCATGCGAACGCCTGAATGTGGTGATGCTGAGCGCGCTGGAAATTGACGTGAATTTCAACGTTAACGTGATGACCGGTTCAAACGGCGTACTGTGTGGCGCATCGGGCGGCCATAGCGATACGGCAGCAGGGGCCGATCTCACCATTATTACCGCACCGCTGGTGCGCGGGCGTATTCCTTGCGTGGTAGAAAAAGTGCTGACTACCGTCACGCTAGGGGCAAGCGTTGATGTGCTGGTTACCGACCATGGTATTGCGGTGAACCCTGCGCGTCAGGATCTGCTTGATAACCTGCGTGCTGCGGGCGTGGCGCTGATGACCATCGAACAACTGCAACAGCGCGCCGAGCAACTGACCGGTAAACCGCAGCCGATTGAGTTTACCGATCGGGTGGTGGCTGTGGTGCGTTATCGCGACGGTTCAGTGATTGACGTGATTCGCCAGGTTAAAGGCTGATGAAGGGCACAGACCTGCTGTACCAGGGCCAGGCAGTTACGCTGGAGGAGATGCTACAAGCGCGCGATAAACGTGCCGCCAGGCAGCGTCAGGCGTTGAACTGCTATCGGCTACCGTTGATTTCCCTCACGCTGGTTGCACCGGGCGCCGTTAAAAACTCAGCGGTCTGGCGGCGTGTCGCCGATTACGCAATTGCCGAAATACTGGCGCTTTGCGAACAGAAGGAGTGGGTCAACGTCTGGGAAATGCAGGTAAATGAACGCAGCGGCCCGGAATGGATGGCAGCGGTCTGTGCGCCGGCAATGGCGTTGAAACAGCACATGTCGACACTAGAGATGAGCCATCCGTTAGGGCGGCTTTGGGACATCGACATTATTGATAGCGACGGTAAGTCGCTATCACGCCGTGAACTCGGGCATCCTGCCCGGCCATGTTTGATATGCCAGCAGGATGCTCATCTCTGTGCCCGGGGCAAGCATCACACCCTTGACCTTTTGTTGGATGAAATTGCACGAAGGATTGAATGCTATGAACGTGAGCGTTGTGACTGAACGGCGTACGCCAGCGTACTCATCGCTGGCGGCTGGCGAACTTAATGGGTTGGTTGCAAGAGCGCTGCTGACGGAAGCCAGGCTGACACCAAAACCCGGTCTGGTCGATATTCGTAATTCGGGAGCGCATAGGGATATGGATCTGGCGGCATTTGAACGTAGCACTACCGCCATTGCTCCGTGGATGGAAAAGTTTTTTATCATGGGCAACAACACGGCGGCGCTGGCGGCAGAAAATGTCCTGGTGATGCTGCGTCCGCTGGGGATGGCCTGTGAGAACGATATGCTACAGGCGACCAATGGTGTGAATACCCATCGCGGGGCGATTTTCGCTTTTGGCCTGCTGAGCGCAGCGATTGGCCGACTTCTCGCGCGGGGAGAACCGTTGGAGCAAAATCGTATCTGCGACCAGGTTGCTCGCCTGAGTCGGAATATTGTTGCCCACGAGCTCTCAGCAAGAAAAGCGGGAAAACTGACAAAGAGTGAAACCCATTTCCAGTGTTATGGCCTGTCGGGCGCGCGGGGAGAAGCGGAAAGCGGTTTTCGAACCGTCAGAACGCAGGCTTTGCCGGTGTTTAACCGGGTCGTGCAGGAGCATGACGATACCCATCTTGCCCTGCTGCAAACATTGTTGCATCTGATGGCGTGGAATGATGATACCAATCTGGTGTCACGGGGAGGCCTGGAAGGGCTTTACTACGTGCAGCAGCAGGCACAAAAATTGTTGTGGCAAGGGGGCGTATTGGTTGAGGGGGGCATTGAAGCGATGCAGTTCCTCGATGATGAACTCATCCTGCGTAACTTAAGCCCTGGCGGTAGCGCGGATTTACTGGCAGTGACCTGGTTTTTAAGTCATTTTCCTGCCGGTTCCCTCTATCCTGAGTAAGTTTCTCTTCTTTCATTCTCTCCAGCAATGATTCATCCTGTGGGATGAATCATGTCTTTTACTGATATCGCTCCCTGTTTATCATTAATTTCTAATTATCGGCGATTTTAGATGGCGGCCTCCGGGCGCGCTGGTTACTCTGAAAACGGTTTACGCAATTTTTACAAAAGAGAATAGCTATGCATGAAGCACAAATCCGCGTCGCCATTGCCGGCGCCGGTGGCCGCATGGGACGGCAGTTAATCCAGGCCGCCATGGCGATGGAAGGTGTTCAGCTGGGTGCCGCGCTGGAGCGCGAAGGCTCTTCCTTGCTGGGCAGCGATGCTGGCGAACTGGCGGGGGCGGGAAAGTCCGGCGTGATCGTTCAAAGCAGCCTTGAGGCGGTAAAAGATGATTTTGACGTTTTCATCGATTTTACCCGTCCGGAAGGCACGTTGACGCATCTGGCGTTTTGCCGCCAGCATGGTAAAGGGATGGTGATTGGTACTACCGGCTTTGACGACGCCGGTAAACAGGCCATTCGTGAGGCGTCGCAAGAGATTGCGATCGTTTTCGCCGCAAACTTTAGCGTCGGCGTTAACGTCATGCTCAAGCTGCTGGAGAAAGCCGCGAAGGTAATGGGCGACTATAGCGATATTGAAATTATTGAAGCGCACCACCGCCATAAAGTGGATGCACCGTCGGGGACAGCGCTGGCAATGGGCGAGGCAATCGCCGGGGCGCTGGATAAAGATCTGAAGGACTGCGCGGTCTACTCGCGTGAAGGTTATACCGGCGAGCGCGTACCGGGAACGATTGGCTTTGCAACCGTTCGGGCGGGCGACATCGTCGGCGAACATACCGCGATGTTTGCCGATATTGGCGAGCGCGTAGAGATTACGCATAAAGCTTCCAGCCGCATGACGTTTGCAAATGGCGCGTTGCGATCGGCGTTATGGCTAAAAACGAAGAAAAATGGGCTATTTGACATGCGGGATGTGCTGGGGCTGGATGTATTATAGCGACTAAATACCTTCGTGATGTGGTTGTGGTAATCAAGATTAATTGATTACAAAGGGCAATATATTATTGCCCTTTTGTTTTTGCCCCTCGGTTATTCGGTCAGATAAATAACGCCTTTCACCATTCATGTTTCGACAGTTTCTTCTCCCACGACATGTTCTGCCGCAGTGGCTTACCGTATGCAAAAGGCACCTCGACCAGACTGATAAGACTGATATCCATTGGGGGGTTAGTGCTGTTCCACGGGATCGTTTTATCTCTTTTGCTTCAATAAGTTAGCTTTTTTATGCTGTAGTGAGGCTGTTTGTGGTCCAATCGTATGCGCCTGTCTTAAAGAAAAAGAAGTTAGATATTAATATCGAAATTGGAGTTATCATTATATAGTCTTAATTTGCTGTTTTTTGTTGATTTTATGATGCATTTGATTTGTTTTTTATATTTTTAAGGTATTGATTTTTAAAATGTTTTTGTTGTTAATTTGATTTATTTTGAATTTTTATGCATTTAATGACATTAATGACTATTAAATGAATTTTTATCGTTGTTTTTTGTTGTTTTAATGTGAAATTTGACCATTTGGTCCACTTTTTATCATGGCAGCCAGTTTTTTGCGAACTCAAGGAAGCGCAAGCGTTTTCTATCGTCACTTAGTTGATCTTTTTGCCTATTAAACAGAATAACTTCCTTATAATGTGCAAAATAACATAAAAAATACCCGCTTTAAGTTGACTTTTATCCGGCTTAACTTCAGAATGCCGCCGTTTGCCAGAAATCCACGGGTAAGCAAATTTGCATTGCTTCATACTGACTGAATGAATTGATATGCAAATAAAGTGAGTGAATATTCTCTGGAGGGTGTTTTGATTAAGTCAGCGCTATTGGTTCTGGAAGACGGAACCCAGTTTCACGGTCGGGCCATAGGGGCAACAGGTTCGGCGGTTGGGGAAGTCGTTTTCAATACTTCAATGACCGGTTATCAAGAAATCCTCACTGATCCTTCCTATTCCCGCCAAATCGTCACTCTTACTTATCCCCATATTGGTAATGTCGGCACCAATGAAGCCGATGAAGAATCTTCTCAGGTTCATGCGCAAGGTTTAGTGATTCGCGATCTGCCGTTGATTGCCAGCAACTTCCGTAACACCGAAGACCTCTCTTCTTACCTGAAACGCCATAACATCGTGGCGATTGCCGATATCGATACCCGCAAGCTGACCCGACTGCTGCGTGAGAAAGGCGCACAGAACGGCTGCATCATTGCAGGCGATAGCCCGGATGCGAAGCTGGCGCTGGAAAAAGCGAAAGCATTTCCTGGACTGAACGGTATGGATCTGGCGAAAGAAGTGACCACGGCGGAAACTTACCGCTGGACGCAGGGTAGCTGGACGCTGAAAGACGGTTTACCGGAAGCGAAATCTGAGGATGACCTGCCGTTCCACGTGGTGGCCTACGATTTTGGCGCCAAGCGCAACATTCTACGTATGCTGGTGGATCGCGGCTGCCGCCTGACGGTGGTGCCAGCGCAAACCTCTGCTGAAGAGGTGCTGAAAATGAATCCGGACGGCATCTTCCTGTCGAACGGCCCTGGCGACCCGGCGCCGTGCGACTACGCCATCGAGGCGATTAAGAAATTCCTCCAGACCGACATTCCTGTGTTCGGCATCTGCCTCGGCCATCAACTGCTGGCGCTGGCGAGCGGTGCGAAGACCGTTAAGATGAAGTTCGGCCATCACGGCGGCAACCATCCGGTAAAAGATATGGACAGAAACGTGGTGATGATCACCGCGCAGAACCACGGATTTGCGGTGGATGAAGACTCGCTGCCCGCCAACCTGCGCGTGACCCACAAGTCGCTGTTCGACGGCACCCTGCAGGGCATTCACCGTACCGACAAACCGGCGTTCAGCTTCCAGGGACACCCGGAGGCGAGCCCGGGCCCGCACGATGCGGCGCCGCTGTTCGACCACTTTATCGAATTGATTAAGCACTACCGTTCTTCAGCAAAATAATCAGGAGCCAACAAAATGCCAAAACGTACAGATATAAAAAGCATCCTGATTCTGGGCGCGGGCCCGATTGTTATCGGTCAGGCGTGTGAGTTTGACTACTCCGGCGCTCAGGCGTGTAAAGCGCTGCGCGAAGAAGGCTACCGCGTTATTCTGGTGAACTCTAACCCGGCCACCATCATGACCGACCCGGAAATGGCCGATGCCACCTACATCGAGCCGATTCACTGGGAAGTGGTGCGCAAAATCATCGAAAAAGAGCGTCCGGATGCGGTGCTGCCGACCATGGGCGGCCAGACCGCGCTGAACTGCGCGCTGGAGTTGGAGCGGCAGGGCGTGCTCGAAGAGTTCGGCGTCACCATGATTGGCGCCACCGCCGACGCCATTGATAAAGCCGAAGACCGTCGTCGCTTCGATATCGCCATGAAGAAAATTGGTCTCGACACCGCGCGTTCCGGTATCGCGCACACCATGGAAGAAGCGCTGGCGGTTGCCGCTGACGTGGGCTTCCCGTGCATCATCCGGCCTAGCTTTACCATGGGCGGCACCGGCGGCGGTATCGCTTACAACCGTGAAGAGTTCGAAGAAATCTGCGAACGCGGTCTGGATCTCTCGCCAACCAACGAATTGCTGATTGATGAATCGCTGATCGGCTGGAAAGAGTACGAGATGGAAGTGGTGCGTGATAAAAACGACAACTGCATCATCGTCTGCTCTATCGAAAATTTCGATGCGATGGGTATCCATACTGGGGACTCGATCACCGTGGCGCCCGCCCAGACTCTGACCGACAAAGAATATCAAATCATGCGTAACGCCTCGATGGCGGTACTGCGTGAAATCGGCGTCGAAACCGGCGGTTCTAACGTCCAGTTCGCAGTGAACCCGAAAAACGGTCGTCTGATCGTTATCGAAATGAACCCGCGCGTCTCCCGCTCCTCGGCGCTGGCGTCGAAAGCCACCGGTTTCCCGATTGCCAAAGTGGCCGCCAAACTGGCGGTAGGTTACACCCTTGACGAACTGATGAACGACATCACCGGCGGGCGTACTCCGGCCTCCTTCGAGCCGTCCATCGACTACGTTGTGACCAAAATTCCGCGCTTTAACTTCGAGAAATTCGCCGGTGCCAACGACCGTCTGACCACCCAGATGAAATCGGTCGGAGAAGTGATGGCGATTGGCCGCACGCAGCAGGAATCCCTGCAAAAAGCGCTGCGCGGCCTGGAAGTCGGCGCCACCGGCTTCGACCCGAAAGTCAGCCTCGACGACCCGGAAGCGCTGACCAAAATCCGCCGCGAGCTGAAAGATGCGGGCGCAGATCGTATCTGGTATATCGCCGATGCCTTCCGCGCAGGCCTCTCCGTCGACGGCGTGTTCAACCTGACCAACATCGACCGCTGGTTCCTGGTGCAAATTGAAGAGCTGGTGCGTCTGGAAGAGAAAGTAACTGAAGTCGGGATTACTGGCCTCAACGCCGACTTCCTGCGTCAGCTCAAGCGTAAAGGTTTTGCCGATGCGCGTCTGGCAAAATTGGCGGGCGTGCGCGAGGGGGAAATCCGTAAGCTGCGCGACCAGTATGACCTGCACCCGGTCTACAAGCGTGTGGATACCTGCGCGGCGGAATTCGCCACCGACACCGCCTATATGTACTCCACTTATGAAGATGAGTGCGAAGCGAACCCGTCCGTTGACCGCGATAAAATCATGGTCCTCGGCGGCGGCCCGAACCGTATCGGCCAGGGCATTGAGTTTGACTACTGCTGCGTACACGCCTCGCTGGCGCTGCGCGAAGACGGTTACGAGACCATCATGGTCAACTGTAACCCGGAAACCGTCTCTACCGACTACGACACTTCCGACCGCCTGTACTTCGAGCCGGTGACGCTGGAAGACGTGCTGGAAATCGTGCGTATCGAGAAGCCGAAAGGCGTTATCGTGCAGTACGGCGGCCAGACCCCGCTAAAGCTGGCGCGCGCGCTGGAAGCGGCAGGCGTGCCGGTTATCGGCACCAGCCCGGACGCCATCGACCGCGCGGAAGACCGCGAGCGCTTCCAGCACGCGGTTGACCGTCTGAAGCTGAAGCAACCGGCCAACGCCACCGTCACCGCCATTGAACAGGCTGTCGAAAAAGCGAAAGAGATCGGCTACCCGCTGGTGGTGCGTCCTTCTTACGTGCTGGGCGGCCGGGCGATGGAAATTGTCTATGACGAAGCCGATCTGCGTCGCTACTTCCAGACGGCGGTCAGCGTCTCTAACGATGCGCCGGTGCTGCTGGATCGCTTCCTTGATGACGCGGTTGAAGTGGACGTGGACGCTATCTGCGACGGCGAAATGGTGCTGATTGGCGGTATCATGGAGCACATCGAGCAGGCGGGCGTACACTCCGGCGACTCCGCCTGTTCTCTGCCGGCCTACACGCTAAGCCAGGAAATTCAGGATGTGATGCGCCAGCAGGTGCAGAAGCTGGCCTTCGAGTTGCAGGTGCGCGGCCTGATGAACGTGCAGTTTGCGGTGAAAGACAACGAAGTCTACCTGATTGAAGTCAACCCGCGTGCGGCGCGTACTGTGCCGTTCGTCTCCAAAGCCACCGGCGTGCCGCTGGCGAAAGTGGCGGCGCGCGTGATGGCCGGCAAATCGCTGACCGAGCAGGGCGTGACTCAAGAAATTATCCCGCCGTACTACTCGGTGAAAGAAGTGGTACTGCCGTTCAACAAATTCCCGGGCGTTGACCCGCTGTTAGGGCCAGAAATGCGCTCCACCGGGGAAGTGATGGGCGTGGGCCGTACCTTCGCGGAAGCGTTCGCCAAGGCACAGCTGGGCAGTAACTCCACTATGAAGAAACAGGGCCGTGCGTTGCTCTCGGTTCGCGAAGGCGACAAAGAGCGCGTGGTGGACCTGGCCGCTAAGCTGCTGAAACAAGGCTTCGAGCTGGATGCCACCCACGGTACGGCGATTGTGCTGGGCGAAGCCGGTATCAACCCGCGTCTGGTGAACAAGGTGCACGAAGGTCGTCCGCACATTCAGGACCGCATCAAGAATGGCGAATATACCTACATCATCAACACCACCGCAGGCCGCCGGGCGATTGAAGACTCAAGGGTGATTCGCCGCAGCGCGTTGCAGTATAAGGTGCATTATGACACCACGCTGAACGGCGGTTTTGCCACGACGATGGCGCTCAATGCCGATGCCACCGAGAAGGTAACCTCGGTGCAGGAAATGCACGCGCAGATCAAAAAGTCGTAAACCAAGGGGGCGGCGGATATTGCTCTAACCGAACCTGTAATATAATGTTGAAAGGGTTTCTGTAAAGAAACCCTTTTTTTATCTTGCGTAAGGTCATTCCTGGAGAAGTCCGTTTCCGTAACCACATTTTCAATGTAATAAGCACGATATTGCTCACACTAATCAATATTTAAGTCGCATACTATCTTTCATATCCACAATTTTAATATGGCTTAGTTTTTATTAGTTTGGACAGGCCGTAGCCAGATTTTTAATTTGTGAAATGGTGTGCTTATGTGTGAAAAATATGTTGAAAGACCGCTTTATTTGTTAATTGCTGACTGGATGATGGCAGAGAACCGATGGATCACTGCCAGGGAGATTTCCCGTCAATTTGATATTGAACATTGCAAAGCAATTAATACGCTCTCCTATATTCTGTCAGAAGTGGGGGAAATTGTTTGTGAAGTGAAGATGATCCCTAACCAAATTGCAGGACGAGGCTGCCAGTGCCAGCGTCTGGTGAAAGTCGTGAGTATCGACTCTCAACTCTATCGCCGATTGAATCATAATTTGCAGGAAAGAAAAGTGAGCGTGGCGAAAGCGCCGCGGCTGTCTGCCGTTCCCCCCACAGAGCTAAACCGTGAGCAGAAATGGCAGATGATGCTCTCCAAGAGTATGCGTCGCTAATTGTCTGTTTAACCTGCTGGCGGGGTAAACGGTAATTGACGCGTAGGCCGGATAAGCGTGAGCGCATCCGGCATCAATTACTGTGCTGATTTTGGCTTCACGTCCGTCGTGCCTTTCAGGCGCGGTCGGTTTTCTTCGACCTGCGTTAACGGCTTCGTTTCAGATAACCCCGTTCGACAACGGATCGCAAGATCCTGATATTCTTTGGTATTGAGGCGTTTCCAGTGCAGCTCCTGGTCCGTAACCTGGCGTAGTACGCGCGCCGGTGATCCCACCAGCAGTTGCCTTGCCTCACCCTGAAATCCGGCTTTGACAAAACTCATGGCGGCGACAATGCTCTCTTCGCCAATCACTGCGCCGTCCATAATGACGCTATTCATGCCGACCAGGGCATCCCGTCCCACCACGCAGCCATGTAGAATAGCGCCGTGGCCGATATGGCCGTTTTCATGCACGATGGTATCGGTATCGCAGTAGCCATGCATAATGCAGCCATCCTGCAGATTAGAGCCTGCCTCCAGGATCAGGCGACCATAATCCCCACGCAATGACGCGAGTGGGCCAATATAAACACCGGCGCCCACGATGACATCGCCAATCAGCACGGCGCTGGGATGGACAAACGCGTCCGGATGCACCACCGGGATCAGTCCTTCAAAGGCGTAATAGCTCATGGTTGTACCTCGGTTTTTTTTTGTCGGATGGCGGCGTAAATACCTTATCCGGCCTACGGTTGTGCATGTGTTGTAGGCCGGATAAGCGAAGCGCCATCCGGCATAGTCACATTAACGACCTTTCCACACCGGAGCGCGTTTTTCGGCAAATGCCTGCGGTCCTTCGAGCGCATCTTCTGAATGCAGTACCGACGGATAATGTTTCAGCACGCCGCTGCGGATGTAGCGGTAGCCTTCTTCAACCGGCATTTCACTGGTCGCGCGATAAATCTCTTTCAGCGCCGCGATAGCCAGCGGAGCGCTATTGACCAGTTGTTGCGCCAGTTCGCGCGCGCTCTCCATCAGTTCGCTCTGGCTGACAACGCGGTTCACGATCCCCCAACGCAGCGCTTCTTCGGCGCTCATTCGTCTGCCGGTCATTACCATTTCGTTGACGATAGCCGGTGGCAGCAGCTTAGGCAGACGCAATACGCCGCCGCTGTCAGGCACGATGCCGAGCTTGGCTTCCGGCAGCGCGAAGCTGGCGTTTTCGGCGCAGACAATAAAGTCTGCCGCCAGCGCCAGCTCAAAACCGCCACCAAATGCGTAGCCGTTCACCGCGGCGATAACCGGCTTATCGAGGTCAAATATTTCGGTTAAACCGGCAAAGCCGCCGGGACCAAAATCGGCATCCGGCGCTTCACCTTCCGCTGCCGCTTTTAAGTCCCAGCCCGCAGAAAAGAATTTCTCCCCGCCGCCGGTAATGATTGCTACGCGTAATTCCGGGTCGTCACGGAAATTAAGAAAAGCTTCACCCATCGCAAAACTGGTTTTCGCATCAATGGCATTCGCTTTAGGTCGGTCGAGGGTAATTTCCAGGATCGGGCCGTTACGGGTCAGATGTAATGACTCACTCATAGTTCATCTCCAGATAAATAGTTTCCCGGCGGGAGGGATTCCTGCCGGAAGGTTTATTTCAGATTTTTTTTGATTATTTTTCCTGAACAGTTGCGTGGCAGGTCAGTTCTGATCTCCATAAAAGAGGGAACTTTGAATTTCGCCATATTGTTTTCGCAGAAGCTGAAAAACTCGGCCTCGCTTAATGTTTCACCTTCATTAAGGACGATAAACGCTTTAATGGCTTCATCACGGATCGCGTCTTTAATACCGACCACCACAATGTCCTGAATTTTCGGATGCGCAGAAATAATATTTTCCAGCTCGACGCAGGAGACATTTTCCCCGCCGCGTTTAATCATGTTGCAGCGTCTGTCGACAAAATAGAAATAGCCATCCTCATCCTGGTAACCCGAATCACCGGTATGTAACCAGCCCTCTGGTTCCAGCGCCCTGGCGGTTGCCTCCGGCTGCATGTAATACTCTTTGAAGATAGTCTTGCCGGGGATGCCTTTAATACAGATTTCGCCAATTTCTCCGGCGGGCAGCGGGCGATTTTGATCGTCGCGAATTTCAGCTTCATAGCTAAAGCCCACGCGACCAATGGAAGGCCAGCGTCGTTTGTCTCCGGGACGGTCGCCAATAATTCCGACAATGGTTTCAGTCATACCATAAGAGGTCAGCAGCCTGACGCCAAAGCGTTCGGTAAAGGCGTCTTTTTCCTGCGCGGATAAATTGAGATAGAACATCACTTCGCGCAGATGATGCTGCCTGTCCGTTGGCGTGGCGGGCTGGACCATCAGCGTGCGGATCATCATCGGGATGCACTCGGTCACCGTCGCCTGATATTTACGTACCTGATCCCAGAAGGCCCTGGCGCTGTACTTCTCCAGGAGCACAAAGGTGCTGCCGGCGGAAAAGGCTGGCATTGCGGCGGTACACTGGCAGTCGATATGAAAAGCGGGCATCACCGTCATGTACACGTCATCATCGCGCAGGGCGATTTGCCAGGCAGAGTAATAGCCTGCAAAGCGCAGGTTATAGTGGGTAATCACCACCCCTTTTGGACGCGAGGTGGTACCGGAGGTAAACAGAATTTCCGCCGTATCGTCAGTGGATAACGCGGGCGTATAGCACAGCGTGGCCGACTGGCGTGCTTGTAGTTGGGAAAAGTGGCTCACGCCGTCGTCAGCCGGAAGCTGCTCGCCAATCAGACAGATATGATTAAGCGGAGTGCTATTGTCCTGGCGTATTTCACGGTACATAGGATAAAACTGGGCGCTGGTAACCAGCAGACTCACCTGGCTGTTTTGCAGGATCCAGGCGCTTTCTTCGCCCAGTAAGCGGGCATTAATCGGCACCATAATGGCGCCGATTTTTGCCAGTCCAAACCAGCAAAAGATGAATTCCGGACAGTTATCCAGATGCAGCGCGACCCTATCACCCTTGCGGATCCCTAAGTAATAAAAAAGGTTCGCCGTGCGGTTAATCTCTTCATTGAGCGAAGCATAGCTAAACTGCCGAACGATTCCCTCACAGGATTCGAAAATTAACGCCGTTTTATCTCCGTACATCCCGGCCAGGTCGTCCCACATCTGACGTAAGTTTTGTCCGCCAACGATATCCATATTGCTTTATCCACTGAAATCAGGCGTGAGCGCTAACCGGAAAACCGAGTAGCGCATCGCGTTTAATCCTCAACTTTGGCCAGGCCTTTGCCGACCAGTTCCTTAATATCTGCTTCGCTATAACCAATGTTTTTCAGAATGGCGGCGGTATCCATGCCGTGTGATGGCATGCCACGCCAGATTTTCCCCGGGTTGTTTTTAAATTTCGGCATGATGTTCGGCCCTTTACAGGTGCGACCGTCCATTGTTTGCCACTGAGTAATCGATTCGCGGGCAACGTACTGCGGGTTACCTTCCAGTTCCGGAATGGTGAGCACCTTCGCACAGGCGATATTCAGCTCAGCAAAACGCGCCTGAACGTCGGCGATGGTATGTGCTGCCAGCCAGGCGTCCAGTTTCTCTTCGACGAGCGGGCCGTAAGGGCATTCCACGCGATGGATGAGCTGCGTGCCTTCCGGAACTTCCGGCGTACCGAGAATGTGCGCCAGGCCAATATCTTTAAAACACTCGTTGATTTGCGTGATGCCGACCAACTCCATGACGATGTAACCATCGGCGCATTTATACAGGCCGCAACCGGCGTAGTAGGGGTCTTTCCCTTTCGTCATACGTGGACAGATTTCGCCGCCGTTGAAGTAGTCCATCATGAAATACTGACCCATGCGCAGCATCACTTCGTACATGGCGATATCGATGCTTTCACCTTTACCCGTTTCGCGTACTTTGTGCAGGGCTGCCAGCGCGGCTGTCGTCGCGGTCATCCCGGAGAAGTAATCGGCGGTATACGGGAAGGCTGGCATCGGTTGGTCAACGTCGCCGTTTTGGATCAGATAACCACTGAATGCCTGCGCGATGGTGTTATACGCCGGAAGATTGGTGTACTCCTCGGTACCATACTGGCCGAAGCCGGAAAGGTGGGCAATGACCAGTTTCGGGTTATGTTCCCACAGCACTTCATCAGTAATACCACGGCGGGCAAAGGCCGGGCCTTTACTGGCTTCAATGAAAATATCGGTGGTTTCCATCAGTTTCAGAAACGCTTCCCGACCTTCATCTTTGAAAATATTCAGCGACAGGGCGTGCAGGTTGCGGCGTGAGAGCTGCGGGTAGTTAGGCTGTACGCGGATGGTATCGGCCCATGCGACGTTTTCAATCCAGATAACCTCGGCGCCCCATTCGGCGAACATCTGTCCGGCGAACGGACCGGCGATTTCGATCCCTGAAAAAACAACGCGTACCCCAGCAAGAGGACCAAAGGTTGGCATTGGTAAATGATTCATCGTTTTTCTCCTGGCATTTTTTGCGGTATGTAGGCCGGATAAGCACAGCGCCATCCGGCATGATTGCCTGATGGCGACGCCCCGCGTCTTATCAGGCCTACAAGGGATCGATTAGCGGTATTGCTTGAGTACCGCACGACCCAACGTCAGGATCTGCATTTCGTCAGAACCACCAGAAACACGGTCAACGCGCAGGTCACGCCAGAAACGCGTGATGCGGTGGTTGCCCGCGATACCAACACCTCCCAGTACCTGCATGGCGGTGTCTACCACTTCAAACGCGGCGTTGGCGCAGAAGTATTTGCACATGGCCGCGTCGCCGGAGGTAATAGTGCCGTTATCTGCTTTCCACGCGGCTTCCAGCAGCATATTTTTCATGGAGTTCAGTTTGATCGCCATATGCGCAAACTTCTCCTGAATCAGCTGGAAACGGCCAATAGCTTCACCAAACTGCACGCGCTGATTAGCGTAACGCGCAGCGTCTTCAAAAGTGCACATTGCGGTACCGTAGTTGGTCAGCGCGACGAGGAAGCGTTCATGGTCAAACTCTTCTTTCACGCGGTTGAAGCCGTTACCTTCCCGACCGAACATGTCTTTCTCGTCCAGTTCAACGTCGTCAAAGGTGATTTCACAGCAGCTATCCATGCGCAGACCGAGTTTCTCCAGTTTGTTGACCTTGATACCCGCTTTGCTCATGTCCACAAACCACTCGGTGTAAACCGGTTTATCCGGCGATGCACCGTCTCTCGCCATGACCACGATGTACGGGGTATAGGCGCTACTGGTGATAAAGCACTTACTGCCATTGAGATAAACCTTACCATTTTTGCGTGTATAAGTGGTTTTCAGACTACCAACATCCGATCCCGCTCCCGGTTCGGTGATAGCAGAGTTCCACATCTGCTTACCGGTGCCCCGGAACGCCATGATTTTATCAATTTGCTCCTGAGTCCCTTCACGCAGGAAAGTGTTAAAACCTCCCGGCAATTGGTACAACACGTAAGTTGGCGCGCCAAGACGTCCCAGTTCCATCCAGACGGCGGCGACGGTAACAAAACCCGCTTCCAGACCGCCGTGTTCTTCCGGGATCAGCAGGCTATCAATACCCATATCCGCCAGCGCTTTTACAAAACGCTCAGGGTAGACGCTGTCACGATCGCACTCGGCAAAATAAGCTTCCCAGTTCTCACTGGCCATCAGTTCGCGAATACCGGCGACAAACAGCTCCTGTTCGTCATTTAAGTTGAAATCCATCTTTCAGCCTCTTGATCAATTGGGTTAATAAGAATTACTTGTCTTTCCAGTGCACTTTGGCGTCTTTAATAAAGGACAGCGTCACCATAATGTTGACGAAGAACAGCGGGCATCCTCCGGCGATAATCGCGGTCTGAATCGGCTTCAACCCACCCAGCGCCAGCAGAACGATACCGATGATGCCGACCAGCACCGACCAGCCGATGCGTACTAACAGAGGCGGCTCTTCACCATCGCGAACTTCGCGACAGGTCGACATCGCCAGGGTGTAAGAGCAGGCGTTAATCAGCGTGACGGTGGCAATAAAGCAGAGGATGAAGAAGCCCCACATGGTGGCGGTGCTGAGCGGCAAGGCTGCCCAGGTTTCGATAATGGCGCGCGCCACGCCGTGTTGCTCAATCAGTTGCGGGATGTTGAGGATGTTTTTATCCATCAGCAGCAGCGTGTTACTGCCAAGGACTGTCCACAGGATCCAGGTAGACGCGGTCAGACCCATCACCATCCCGAAGCACAGTTCACGTACGGTACGACCACGGGAAATACGGGCCAGGAAGATACTCATCTGGATGGCGTAAATAACCCACCACGCCCAGTAGAAAACGGTCCAGCCCTGTGGGAAGCCGCCTTTACCGATGGCGTCGGTATAGAACAGCATCCGTGGCAGGTGCATTAACAGCATCCCGACGGAGTCGGTGAAGTAGTTCATGATGAAGCTGGCGCCGCTGACGATAAACACCCAGCCGAGCATCAGGAAGCTCAGGTAGCTACGCACATCGCTGGCGATTCTGACCCCTTTTTGCAGGCCGCAGGCCACGCAAATCGCGTTCAGAATGATCCAGCAGGTAATGATGATGGCATCCAATTGCAGCGTATGCGGAATACCGAACAGCCATTGCATACACTCGGTGACCAGCGGGGTAGCCAGACCGAGGCTGGTGCCCATCGCGAAGATCAGCGCCACCAGGTAGAAGTTATCGACGATGGTACTGAACAACCCTTTCGCATGCTTTTCACCGACGAGCGGTACCAGCGTGGAGCTGGGGCGGATGACATCCATCTTGCGTACAAAGAAGAAGTAGGCGAAGGCCACGGAAAGGAAGCTATAGGTTGCCCACGGTAGCGGCCCCCAGTGGAACAGGCTGTACGCCAGGCCTATCTCTTTCGCGCCCGTGGAATTGGGTTCCAGGCCGAACGGCGGGGTGGAGATATAGTAGTAGATCTCAATAGAGCCCCAGAACAGAACCGCAGCGGATGTACAGGAGGCGAACATCATGAAAATCCAGCTGGCGGTGCTAAACTCCGGTTTTTCGTCACCTAATCTCTTTTTGGCATAGGGGCCAAAAACCAGCCAGAACCAGCTGAAGAGCATGACGACCATATACCATTCAAATGCCCAACCCCAGACGTTGGTGACATAACTGAATACCGCATTAATAACGACGTTAGCGGCATCAAGATCTCTGACTGTTAGCCAGCAAAGTATCCCGACAATTATTAATAGCGGAAAAAAAACCTTCGGTTCAATTCCCGATTTTCTCTTTTCATTTTTCATAAGTGAATTCCAGTGTGAAAACGAAATTTATTTAGCGTGCCAGTTCATGAACGTTTGTTTATTTATTATTAATGATTTGTTGATAAGTTTTTAACCTCTGGGACGCCTCAATGAGTAACTCATAATGGGTATTCATTTCGGGTGATTCTGTTATCTGTGTCACACTTTTTTGCGTTGATTATTTTGTGTTTAAATTTTGATTTTTTCTTTATTTATCAATCTGTTGGTTGTGGTTTTTTAACTTTTTTAAGTATCTGGCGTTCAATATTGTTGAGCCAGCAAACAATATTGAAAATTTTCATATTTGGCATATTTCTTTCAATATTGGTGAGGTGCGTAACACTATTGAAAGTTACGAATATCAATGTGTGACATTTTCAATATTGGTGATTAAGGTTTTATTTCCGAATTAAAGAGCGTGATATCTGTATTTAACACCGCCGATATAAATACGTTTCCTTCATGATTTCTGGAGATGCAATGAAGATAATTACTTGCTACAAATGCGTACCTGATGAGCAGGATATTGCGATTAATAATGCTGACGGAACACTCGATTTCAGCAAAGCGGATAGCAAAATCAGCCAATATGATCTGAATGCAATTGAAGCTGCTTGCCAGTTAAAACAGCAGTTGGGAGACGCTCAGGTTGTCGCCATGAGCGTTGGCGGCAAAGCGCTGACTAATGCAAAAGGGCGCAAAGATGTCCTCTCTCGTGGCCCTGATGAACTGATTGTGGTCATTGACGATCAATTTGAGCAGGCGCTGCCGCAACACACCGCTACCGCGCTGGCCGCCGCGGCGCAAAAATCAGGTTTCGATCTACTTATCTGCGGCGACGGTTCTTCCGATCTTTATGCTCAGCAGGTTGGTTTGCTGGTGGGCGAAGCGCTGAACATTCCGGCGATTAACGGCGTGAGTAAAATCCTCTCTCTTACCGACAGCACATTGACGGTAGAACGCGAACTGGAAGATGAAGTTGAAACGCTGAGCATCCCGCTCCCGGCGGTGATCGCGGTTTCCACCGACATTAACACCCCACAAATCCCTTCGATGAAAGCCATTCTTGGCGCGGCGAAAAGACCGGTTCAGGTCTGGTCGCCTGCGGATATCGGGCTGAACAGCGTACCCGCGTATTCCACACAACAGGTTGCCGCACCGAAGCAGCGCGAGCGTCAGCGTGTGGTGATTGAAGGTGACGGTGAAGAACAAATCGCCGCGTTTGTCGAGAATCTGCGCAAAATCATTTAATTATCAGGGGATGTTATGAACAAATTTTCCAGTGTCTGGGTATTCAGCGATACCCCTTCTCGTCTGCCCGAACTGATGAGTGGTGCGCAGGCTGTAGGTGAAAAAGTTAACGCGTTCGTACTGAACGAAGCGGACAGCGCGACAGCATGTCATTTGGGCGCGGATCATGTCTGGCTGCTCAGCGGCAAACCAGAAGATCGCATGATCGAAGACTACGCTGCTGCGATGGCTGAGACTATTCGTCAGCATAGCGAGGGCGGCGCGGTGCTGCTGCCGAATACGCGTCGGGGCAAGCTGTTGGCGGCAAAACTGGGCTATCGCTTGTCGGCTGCGGTTTCCAACGACGCCAGCGACGTCTCCCTGCAGGATGGAAAAGCGGCGGTCAAACATATGGTCTACGGCGGTCTGGCGATAGGGGCAGAGACCATCGCTTCGCCGTTTGCCGTGATCACACTCAGCAGCGGAACGTTTGACGCACAACAGCCGGATGCTTCTCGCAGCGGCGAGATGCACACCGTGCAGTGGCAGGCTCCGGCCACTGCCGTGACCCGCACCGCAACCCAGGCGCGTCAGAGCAACAGCGTTGACCTCGACAAAGCGCGTCTGGTGGTCAGCGTGGGACGCGGCATCGGCAGCAAAGAGAATATCTCGCTGGCCGAAGCGCTGTGCCAGACCATCGGCGCCGAGCTGGCCTGTTCCCGCCCGGTGGCGGAAAACGAGAAGTGGATGGAGCACGAGCGCTACGTCGGTATCTCCAACCTGATGCTCAAACCTGAACTGTATCTGGCGGTGGGGATCTCCGGGCAGATCCAACACATGGTCGGCGCCAACGGCGCGCAGACGATTTTCGCCATCAACAAAGATAAAAACGCGCCAATCTTCCAGTATGCGGATTTTGGCATCGTTGGCGATGCGCTGAAGATCCTGCCTGCGCTGACGGCTGCCTTAGCGCGATAAACCATTTCGGGCAGGATACGAAGGTATCCTGCCGCTGACAGGAGTACGTATGTCCGAAGATATCTTTGATGCCATCATCGTGGGTGCAGGTCTGGCCGGTTCGGTTGCGGCGCTGGTGCTTGCTCGCGAAGGTGCACAGGTGCTGGTTATCGAGCGCGGCAATTCTGCTGGCGCGAAGAATGTCACCGGTGGGCGTTTGTATGCACATAGCCTGGAACGCATCATTCCCGGCTTTGCGGATCAGGCCCCCATTGAACGCATGATCACCCACGAAAAACTCGCCTTTATGACCGACAACGGGGCGATGACTATCGACTACTGCAATGGTGAAGATGCTTCAGCGTCGCAGGTTTCTTATTCCGTTTTGCGTAGTAAATTTGACGCCTGGCTGATGGAGCAGGCCGAAGAGGCGGGGGCGCAACTGATCACTGGTATTCGCGTGGATAACGTTGTTCAGCGTGATGGCAAAGTCGTGGGCGTGGAAGCCGATGGCGATATTCTGGAAGCCAAAGTCGTAATCCTCGCTGACGGGGTGAATTCTCTGCTGGCTGAAAAGCTGGGCATGGCCAAGCGTGTTGAGGCATCGCATGTTGCCGTCGGTGTGAAGGAACTGATCGAATTGCCGAAGTCGGTCATTGAAGATCGTTTCCAGCTACAGGGCAACGAAGGTGCCGCCTGTCTGTTTGCCGGGGCGCCAACCGATGGTCTGATGGGCGGTGGCTTCCTGTATACGAATGAAACAACCCTTTCCCTAGGGCTGGTCTGCGGTCTTCATCATCTGAAAGACGCGAAAAAATCGGTCCCGCAAATGCTGGAAGATTTCAAACAGCATCCGGCCGTTGCGCCGCTGATCGCCGGTGGCAAGCTGGTGGAATATGCCGCACACGTTGTACCCGAGGCGGGAATGAATATGCAGCCTGAACTGGTGGGCGATGGTGTACTGATTGCCGGAGACGCTGCCGGCATGTGTATGAACCTCGGCTTTACCATCCGGGGTATGGATCTCGCCATATCCGCAGGCGAAGCGGCGGCGAAGACGGTGCTTTCGGCGATGAAGCGCGACGATTTTAGCAAGCAGTCGTTGGGTGAATACCGTCAGCATCTGGACGAAGGTCCGATGCGCGATATGCGCATGTATCAGAAACTGCCAGCTTTTCTTGATAATCCCCGCATGTTTACCGCCTATCCCGAAATGGCGGTCAGTATCGCGCGCGACCTGTTCACCGTGGATGGCTCCGCGCCGGTGCCCATGCGTAAAAAAATCCTGCGCCATGCGAAGAAAGTGGGCTTCATCAACCTGATGAAAGATGGCCTGAAAGGAGTGACCGTATTATGACATCTCCCGTCAATGTGGACGTCAAATTGGGCGTCAATAAGTTCAATGTGGATGAAGATAGCCCGCACATCATTCTCAAAACCGATCCTGATAAACAGGCGCTGGAGGTGCTGGTTAAGGCCTGTCCGGCGGGACTGTATAAAAAGCAGGACGACGGTAGCGTTCGTTTTGATTACGCCGGGTGCCTGGAGTGCGGAACATGCCGGATCCTCGGCCTTGATACGGCGCTGGAAAAATGGGAATACCCACGCGGGACGTTTGGCGTGGAGTTCCGCTACGGCTAATAAGTACGAGTTTGTGCCCCCGTAGGCCGGATTAGATGCGGTAGCGTCGCCATCCGGCAATCATGTGGCGCCAATGCCGGATGGCGGCGTAAACGCCTTATCCGGCCTACAGATGACGCTTTGCCCGTGTTGAAACAGGACATCACCATGCCGCAGCCCAGGAACTTTGACGACCTTAAATTCTCCTCCATCCATCGCAGAATTATGCTGTGGGGAAGCGGCGGCCCGTTCCTTGATGGCTACGTGCTGGTGATCATTGGCGTGGCGCTGGAACAACTGACGCCGCTATTGCACCTTGATGCTGAATGGATTGGCGCGCTCGGCGCGGCTACGCTTGCCGGACTGTTTATCGGCACCTCGTTGTTTGGCTATATTTGCGATAAAGTCGGGCGGCGTAAAATGTTCCTGCTTGATATTATCGCTATCGGCGTTATCTCCGTGGCGACCATGTTTGTTTCCACGCCGCTTGAATTGCTGGTGATGCGCGTTTTAATTGGCATTGTTATCGGCGCGGATTACCCTATCGCCACTTCCATGATTACGGAGTTTTCCAACACCCGCCAGCGTGCGTTCTCCATCGGTTTTATCGCCGCGATGTGGTACGTCGGCGCGACCTGCGCCAACCTGGTGGGTTACTGGCTGTATGACATGGAAGGAGGCTGGCGCTGGATGCTTGGCAGCGCCTTTATCCCGTGCTTAATCATTTTGATTGGCCGCTTTGACCTGCCGGAATCGCCACGCTGGCTATTGCGAAAAGGACGGGTAAAAGAGTGCGAACAAATGATGATCAAACTGTTCGGCGAACCGGTCTGCTTTGACGATGAGCCGCCGCAGGAGACCCGCTTCCTGCAGCTGTTTAACCGCCGTCATTTCCCGTTTGTACTGTTCGTTGCGGCTATCTGGAGCTGTCAGGTGATCCCGATGTTCGCTATCTATACCTTTGGGCCGCAGATCGTCGGGTTACTCGGCTGGGAACAGGGGCGCAACGCGGCGCTCGGCAATGTGGTGATTAGCCTCTTTTTTATGCTGGGCTGTATACCGGCGATGTTCTGGCTAAACAGTATTGGCCGTCGCCCTCTGCTTATTGGCAGCTTCGCCATGATGACTATCGCGCTGGCGCTGCTGGGGCTGGTGTCAAATCTGGGTATCATACTGGTCGTGGTGGCGTTTGCGGTATACGCCTTCTTTTCCGGCGGACCGGGCATACTGCAATGGCTTTATCCTAATGAACTCTTCCCTACGGATATTCGCGCTTCGGCCGTGGGGGTCATCATGTCATTAAGCCGTATCGGAACCATTGTCTCCACCTGGGCATTACCGATTTTTATTACTCGTTACGGTATTAATAACGTCATGCTGATTGGCGCGTTGATTTCGTTAGTCGGGCTTGGCGTATCGGTGATGTTTGCCCCGGAAACTCGCGGCTTGACGCTAACACAGACCGGAAACATGACTTTGCGCGGAACGCCATCGGATAACCCTCGTTAAGAGTGTTCTGCATTTCTCCCTGCTTTTCGCCAATAACGCTACAGTTAACAGTCACATGCTAAAACAACTGAAAAGCAGGGAGAACACCATGCAAAAACGTCTTATGACCGCACTGTTTACCGCAGCAACACTATTCACCGTCGCAGGATGCTCTTCTAACCAGGCGGTTGAAACCACGGATGGCAAAACTATTGTCACCGACGGGAAACCCGAGGTCGATAACGATACCGGTATGGTGTCTTACAAAAACGCCGCCACCGGGAAAACCGAACAGATTAACCGCGATCAGCTGAAAAATATGAGCGAGCTGGATAATTAATTCAATTTTTTCTGGTTAGCCGCGCAATAATATTCTCTCTTTATGCGCATCCATTTATTCCCATGCGAATAAACGGATGCCTGAACTGGCAGGGACGCCGGAAAACGTCGAAATACGTTCGCCCGTGTTCCCGCTTTCCCCACCGCGCTGTCCGCTTACATGAGGTTACACTCATCGACATTTCTCTGAACAGCGGCTCAACATTTCCCGGAAAAAACATATCGCAAGGCATTTATCCTTATGATTAGGTATAAATGATTAGGTATAAGGAAACGGAGTCTGTAATGAAACTGAAACTAATACCTTTTTATTTGCTCGCGCTATTTTCTGCCGCCTCCGGGGCTACGGAGATAAACGCCTGCAAAGACCTGATCGGAACATGGAAAACCACTGCAGATAACCCGCCTTATACCATGACAATATTGCCGCCAGTAGAAGGCTGCGGGGAAAAATGTGTGAAACTGAACGTACAGTATGAACTTGACGTGACTCACCGCAACGCGCTTTATTGCCATGAAGGACAAGAGGGGGTAAAAGGGCAGGGACCCATGGTGATAGCATTTGAAGGGGCGTATGGTGGACACGCTATTGGAACCTATAACCGACAGCTGCAATTACTTTGGGCTGGCGTAATACCGAAAAATAAAAAGGGGAAATGGATAACGAAAATGGAAAATTACTGGTTCAGGCAGGTAAAAGCGCACTAAATATTACCTTAAAACAGCCCGCAAAACCGTCTTATTCACGAAGGGCTTACTGCCTGCGCGCGCACATTCCAACGGCTTGCCTGCCCCGGATGAACTGTTGATAAAAAAGAGGGCCAGCATCTGTTTCCAGACGGCCCTGAGTGGATTGTGACGTAACATGGCACCTTGCTGGCGCTCTCTTATTATTTCATGCCAGTGCCATCGTTATGGCGCAATCAGAGCTTTATTTCGTCGCATCGTTATAAACTTCGGCAACGGCTTCAAAATTCGGACCATGCTCACGTGCAGCGATAATATGGTAATATTTTCCGCCTTTCGCATCGGCTAATTCTGACAGTTTTTCGCGTAGATCAGAGGGTGAGGAAATCTGCCCGCCACTCTGGGACACATTTATGGTGCCGACCTTAACCAGTTTGAAGTGGCTGATTTCTTGCTTAGAGACCTGCTCTGCCGCAAGTGTGCTGAATGAAGCAACCGTTGCCAGTAATGCGGCGGCAATGATGCGTTTTTTCATAGTTCTGTTCCTGTTGCATTGATGATAAGGTTTGCGCAATATCAGTAATCCGTAACGAAATTATTTATACCCTTCATACTTCAGGTTGCTTATGTGTTGGCTACGGATTACTCGGCCCACCCATGGGCCTCGCCCTGACGGGCCGTCGCACGCGACGTTCAAATCTGCTCCCGGCAGATTTGTCGCTCACCTCAGTCACATAATTATCTATGCTCCTGGTGACTCACTCCCTTGCCGCCTTTAAGCAACTCGAATTATTTTGGGTAATAACCTCGGTTGATTATCTGAAAATAGCCTTATTTGGTGTGACCGTCTTATATCTTGTTATAGTCACCTCTTTATGTTGTTGTCAATGTAAAATAATGCGCTGCCAGCTAAAAAGAAACTTAACCCCCTGTAAATAATAGTTTTTATATTATTTCTTTTAATGGCGTAATTTTTATTGAATCACGCGACAATACGCTAGTTTTATTCATAAGCAACATAACAGAATTGAGTTATGTTTTAATTTCCCAGAGTGATATTACCGGTTGTATGTCTATGGTTGCGCGGCCTGTTACTGATAGTGTTTCTTTCGGGGCGATTTTATTGTAACGGCATAGGGTAATCACCGTAGCTGAAGGGAAAAGGCACGAACACAGCGCTATAGAGTATGTTTAATAATGTATTTTTTTATGAAGTAATGTCTGCAGTTGTATCTCTAAAATAAAAACAATGAACTTTTCATCTAAATAATTTTTCAGTGAATTATGGTTATTTATTAATATATTTCTAATTTGAAATACAAATCAATTTATAACACATATTCTTACCCGGAAGGCATTGATACATATCCACGCTTCCTCGTACAGTAATAAATGAATATGTGATAAAGTTACTGACTACAGGTATAATAATATGAGTAATAAAAAAAATCTGTCCGCAGAAGAGACGGATCTTACGCGTAGGAAACTGTTAACCAGCGCCGGTATTCTTGCCGCCGGCGGTATGCTATCCGGCGCGGTAAAGGCTGATGAAAAATGCGCCGTCAAGGCGAAACCGACGTGGGATAAACCGTTTACTGGCGAAATCCCGGAAAAATTGCCAGAAGGATATAATATTCTGTTAGTCGTGACCGACTAGGAGCGTTTTTTTCCTACGTTTCCTTTCCCTGTACCCGGCAGAGAGCGGCTCATGAAAACGGGGGTGACATTCTGTAATCATCAGAATACCAGTAATGTCTGTACGCCTTCCCGCTCCGTATTGTATACCGGCTTACATATGCCCCAGACAAAGATGTTTGATAATCTGGGATTACCCTGGATGCCTTATGACCTTGACCCCGCTCTTGGAACCACAGGCCATATGATGCGGGAACTGGGATACTATACGGCCTATAAAGGTAAGTGGCATCTTACAGAAAAACTGGAGAAGCCTTTGCCTGACGAAAAAGATGAGGATATTGATGTCGGGGATATTCCTGAACCAGAATTACATAAAATTATGGAAAAATATGGTTTTGCTGACTATCACGGCATCGGCGATATTATAGGCCATAGTAAAGGCGGCTATTTTTATGATTCAACCACCACGGCTCAGACTATAAATTGGTTAAGATGCAAGGGGCAGCCCTTGAATGACCAACACAAGCCCTGGTTCCTGGCCGTTAACCTCGTTAATCCTCATGACGTCATGTTTATTGATACCGATAAAGAAGGAGAAAAGGTACAGTGGCGTGGCGAGTTGGATCAGGATGATAATACCCTGGCGCCCACGCAGCCGCCGGAAAACGAGCTTTATCAGGCAAGCTGGCCGAACTATCCGCTGCCGGCAAACAGGCATCAATCATTCAATGAGCAGGGAAGACCGCCGGCGCATCTTGAATACCAGACGGCGCGCGCTGCGCTGGAAGGGCAGTTTCCTGATGAAGATCGTCGTTGGCGTAAACTGCTTGACTACTATTTCAACTGTATCCGCGATTGTGATACTCACCTTGACCGGATATTAAATGAACTGGATGCCCTCAAGTTAACTGATAAAACGATTGTTGTATTTACTGCCGATCATGGCGAATTAGGCGGAAGCCATCAGATGCACGGTAAAGGCGCTTCCGTTTATAAAGAACAGATCCATGTACCGATGATTATTTCCCACCCGGCGTACCCCGGTAATAAGAAATGTCAGGCGTTGACCTGTCATCTTGATATTGCGCCGACATTAGTTGGGCTGACCGGTTTGCCGGAAGAAAAACAGCACCAGGCGTTAGGCAACCGCAAAGGCGTTAATTTTAGCGGATTGCTAAAAAACCCGGAGAGCGTTGCGGTTAATGCGGTGAGAAATGCCAGCTTATATTGCTATGGCATGATCTTGTATACCGATGCCCATTATCTCCACCGTGTTATCGCGCTACAAAGAGATAAACAAAAACGGTGGCGCAAATCAAGCAGGAAATATCGCATTTGCATCCTGATTTCAGCCATCGTTCAGGGACGCGGATGATTAACGATGGCCGTTATAAGTTTGCACGCTATTTCTCGCTAAGGGAGCATAATACGCCGGAAACCTGGGAGGATCTTATTAAGTACAACGATCTTGAACTTTACGATCTTAAAAATGATCCTGATGAGAACCATAACCTTGCTGCTGATAAACAGAAATATCAGGATCTCATTCTTACGATGAATGAAAAACTGAATAAAATTATCAAAGACGAAATTGGCGTGGATGACGGCAGTTTTATGCCGGATGCGGCCCGTGAGCCATGGGATCTTACTATTGAGCAATTTAACCGCATGGCGAAAGATTAAGAGCCTGACCCATTAGGTTAATTTATGCGTCGGTGATCTAGCATCCAGCGTGTCTGGAGGTTCAGATGCTGTTGGCGCTGCGCTTATTGGGCCTGTGTCATCATGTAATGGATTGATATTACAGTCATTACAGGAAAATTTAGCGCAGCGCCACCCGACAAGAAGGCCTTAAACCGATTTGTCAGCAATTTAAGGCTGCCATCATCACCAACCTTTCCACACCGGATCGCGCTTTTCCACAAACGCCTGCGGCCCTTCGAGGGCATCTTCCGGGGGCAGGATGGCGTCAACTCCTTGCTGGCGTTAATTCAATTTTTTCTGATTAGCCGCTCAATAATATTCACTATTAGCCTGGCGAATTTGTCACTACACTTTGTGATAAAAAACAGATCATCACAGGCTAATCATGATCCTCATTATTTATGCGCATCCGTATCCGCATCATTCTCATGCGAATAAGCAGATGCTTGAACAGGCAGGGACGCTGGAAAACGTCGAAATACGTTCGCTTTATCACCTCTATCCCGATTTCAATATTGACGTAGCCGCCGAGCAAGAGGCGCTGTCGCGCGCGAGTCTTATCGTCTGGCAGCATCCGATGCAGTGGTACAGCGTCCCTCCTTTACTCAAATTATGGATGGATAAAGTCCTCACCCACGGCTGGGCTTACGGTCATGGCGGTACGGCATTGCATGGTAAACATCTGCTGTGGGCGGTAACGACCGGCGGTGGTGAAAACCACTTTGCTATCGGCTCCCATCCAGGATTTGCCGTCCTTTCTCAGCCGCTACAGGCGACGGCGCTCTATTGCGGCCTCAAATGGCTGCCGCCGTTTGCCATGCACTGCACGTTCATTTGCGATGACGACACCTTACAGGCGCAGGCGCGTCAGTATAAACAGCGTTTACTGGCATGGCAGGAGGTGAATCATGGATAGCCATACTCTACTGCAGGCGCTGATCTATCTTGGTTCAGCGGCGTTGATTGTGCCGATTGCGGTACGTTTGGGCTTAGGATCAGTGCTGGGGTATCTGATTGCGGGTTGCATTATCGGCCCCTGGGGGCTACGGCTGGTGACGGACGCCGAATCTATTCTGCATTTTGCGGAAATCGGCGTCGTGCTGATGTTGTTTGTTATTGGGCTTGAACTGGACCCGCAACGGTTATGGAAGCTGCGCGCCTCGGTATTTGGCGGCGGCGCGTTACAGATGGTGGTCTGCGGCGGACTGATTGGTCTGTTCTGTATGTTTCTTGGCCTGCGTTGGCAGGTGGCGGAACTGATTGGCATGACGCTGGCGCTTTCGTCCACGGCTATCGCCATGCAGGCAATGAATGAGCGTAACCTGACCGTTTCACAGGTAGGGCGTAGCGCATTTGCAGTGCTCTTGTTCCAGGATATCGCGGCGATCCCGCTGGTGGCGATGATTCCTCTGCTGGCCGCCAGCGGCGCATCCACCACGCTTGGCGCGTTTGCGCTATCGGCGTTGAAAGTCGCAGGCGCGTTGGCGCTGGTGGTGTTGCTGGGACGCTACGTTACGCGCCCGGCGCTGCGCTTTGTCGCGCGTTCTGGTTTGCGGGAGGTGTTCAGCGCCGTGGCGCTATTTCTGGTGTTTGGTTTCGGCCTGTTGCTGGAAGAGGTTGGGCTGTCAATGGCGATGGGCGCGTTCCTGGCGGGCGTTCTGCTGGCGAGTTCGGAATATCGTCATGCGCTGGAAAGCGATATTGAACCCTTTAAGGGGTTGCTGCTGGGGTTGTTCTTTATTGGCGTCGGCATGTCGATTGATTTCGGCACGCTGGTGGAGAATCCGCTGCGCATTCTGCTGTTGTTGGCCGGTTTTCTGGCAATCAAAATCGTCATGCTGTGGCTGGTCGCGAGGACCCTGGGCGTACCGGCAAAACAGCGTCGCTGGTTTGCCGTCTTATTAGGCCAGGGAAGTGAGTTTGCGTTTGTGGTTTTTGGCGCGGCGCAAATGGCGGATGTACTTGAGCCGGAATGGGCAAAAGCGCTGACGCTGGCGGTCGCGCTGTCGATGGCGGCCACGCCGATTTTTCTGGTGCTGCTGACGCGCATGGAAAAGACCGCAACGGGTGAAGCGCGCGAGGCGGATGAAATCGACGAAGAGCAGCCGCGGGTCATTGTGGCCGGGTTTGGGCGATTTGGGCAGATAGCCGGGCGTTTACTGCTGTCGAGCGGGGTGAAGATGGTGGTGCTCGATCACGACCCCGATCATATCGAAACGCTGCGTAAATTCGGCATGAAGGTTTTTTATGGCGACGCGACGCGTATGGATTTGCTGGAATCTGCCGGAGCGGCGAAGGCGGAGGTATTGATTAACGCCATTGACGATCCGCAAACCAATTTGCAACTGAGTGAACTGGTGAAGACGCATTTCCCGCATCTGCAGATTATCGCCCGCGCCCGTGATGTCGATCATTACATTCGCCTGCGCCAGGCTGGTGTGGCGATGCCCGAACGTGAAACCTTCGAAGGCGCGCTCAAAAGCGGGCGACAGGCTTTGGAGGCGCTGGGGCTGGGGCGTTATGAAGCCCGCGAGCGCGCGGATCTGTTCTGTCATTTTAATACCCGGATGGTGGAAGAGATGGCGAAAGGGGAAAACGATCCGTTATCTCGCGCCGCCGCCTATAAACGTACCAGCGCGATGTTGAGCGAAATTATTACCGAGGACCGGGAGCATCTGTCGTTGATTCAGCGCCACGGCTGGCAGGGAACGGCTGAGGGCAAACATTCCGGGAAGGCCGCTGATGAACCCGAGGTCAAACCGTCAATCTAAAGTAAAAAATGTGATGTTCTGCAAACTTTACTGCTAATTGGCTGTTTTTGAACTACTGTAATGCTGGCGCTCCACATCAAATGAGTGGCGTCGCCAGCAGAACGAAAAATTTTCGTGCTCATCCTCTTTTCGTCAGTCGACGAAAGATTGCGCTTTACGTATAGTGGCGGCAATTTTTTTTGTATCAGGAAATAATTAATGATCAGTCTGATTGCGGCGTTAGCGGTGGATCGCGTCATCGGTATGGAAAACGCCATGCCGTGGAACCTGCCTGCCGATCTCGCATGGTTTAAACGTAACACGTTAAATAAACCTGTCGTCATGGGACGTCACACCTGGGAGTCCATCGGACGCCCCTTACCGGGACGTAAAAATATTATTATCAGCAGCCAGCCGGGCACCGACGATCGCGTGCAGTGGGTGAAGTCTGTCGATGAGGCGATTGCCGCTTGCGGCGATGCGCCGGAAATTATGGTCATTGGCGGCGGGCGCGTGTACGAGCAGTTCCTGCCAAAGGCGCAGAAGCTTTATCTGACGCATATTGATGCGGAAGTCGAAGGCGATACCCATTTTCCGGATTATGAACCGGATGACTGGGAATCGGTATTCAGTGAGTTTCACGATGCCGACGCGCAGAATTCTCACAGCTATTGTTTCGAGATTCTGGAGCGTCGTTAACGCTGTAGTGCCGGATGGCGGCGAAATGCCTTATCCGGCCTACTCTTGAGCCGGATGTAGGCCTGATAAGCGTAGCGCCATCAGGCATAAACCTATCAGGCGTTGACCGCTTCGCCTTCGCCCATATCCATCTGGCGGTTTGACGGCTGCACAAAATACTGTTTATCTTCCCAACGTAAACAGGTTAACTCCCCGCCCCAGCAGCAGCCGGTATCCAGCGCGTAAATACCTTCTGGCGTCCCTTTCCCTTCCAGCGACGCCCAGTGCCCGAAAGCAATACTGTAAGCCTCGCTCACCGGTCCCGGAATGGCGAACCACGGCTTCAGCGGCGCAGGGGCATTTTCCGGCGACGCTTTGCTGTACATATCCAGTTGACCGTTAGGAAAGCAGTAACGCATACGGGTAAAGGCATTAGTAATAAAGCGTAGCCGCGCCAGACCGCTTAACTCCGGCGACCAGTTATTCGGCATATCGCCATACATCGCGTCGAGGAAAAACGGGTACGAGTCGCTCGACAGCACCGCTTCAACATCGCGGGCGCACTCTTTTGCCGTCTGCAAATCCCACTGTGGGGTAATACCCGCATGCGCCATGACCAGCTTTTTCTCTTCATCTACCTGCAACAGCGGCTGACGGCGTAACCAATTCAACAGCTCATCGGCGTCCGGCGCTTCAAGAAGCGGGGTCAGCCGGTCTTTAGGTTTGTTGCGGCTAATCCCGGCGAATACGGCCAACAGGTGTAAATCGTGATTCCCCAGCACCAAACGCACGCTATTGCCAAGCGATTTGACGTAGCGTAACACGTCCAGCGAACCGGGACCGCGGGCGACCAAATCGCCAGTCAGCCATAGAGTGTCTGTATCTGGCGTAAATTCCACTTGCTGTAATAAGGCGATCAGTTCGTCGTAGCAACCGTGAACGTCGCCGATGAGATAAGTTGCCATTGTTATAATTTTAGTGAATGAGTGTAGGGACGGCGAGTCGAAACACGGGAATGTCGATGGTAAAGGCGTCGCCATTTTCATCGATCATTTCGTAATGACCCTGCATGGTGCCCAGCGGCGTTTCAATTACCGCGCCGCCGGTGTACTGATACTCTTCGCCAGGCGCAATGCGCGGCTGGACGCCAACCACACCTTTGCCCTGGACTTCAGTTTCACGGCCATGACCATTGGTAATCAGCCAGTAGCGGCCCAATAGCTGCACTGGCGCCCGACCCAGATTGCGGATGGTTACGGTATAGGCAAAAACGTAACGTTCATCGTCAGGTGAGGATTGCGCCTCAATGTAGACGCTTTGCACCTGAATACACACTCTGGGCGAATTGATCATGTTTAACTCTCCTTCAAAGGCGCGTTTTCCGACAGATAGTTGGCCATCTGGCAGTACTGCGCGACAGAGATATTTTCCGCGCGCATTGCCGGGTCAATACCCATTTCCGTCAACGTCTCAACGCTAAAAAGATTGCCGAGACTATTACGGATCGTTTTACGGCGCTGGTTAAAGGCCTCGGTGGTAATACGGCTCAACACGCGAATATCTTTAACCGGGTAAGGCATCGTTGCGTGTGGAACCAGACGCACCACGGCGGAGTCCACTTTGGGCGGCGGCGTGAAGGCGGATGGCGGCACTTCAAGCACCGGGATCACCTGACAGTAATATTGCGCCATCACGCTTAAACGACCATACGCTTTGCTGTTCGGCCCTGCAACCAGACGATTTACCACTTCTTTTTGCAACATAAAGTGCATGTCGGCAATGGCATCAGTATAGCTAAAGAGATGGAACATCAGCGGGGTGGAGATATTATAGGGCAGATTGCCGAACACACGCAGCGGCTGGCCCAACTGCGCAGACAGTTCGCCAAAGTTCATGGTCATGGCGTCCTGCTGATAAATAGTCAGCTTCGGCCCTAAAAACGGATGGGTTTGCAAACGCGCCGCCAGATCGCGGTCAAGTTCAATGACCGTGAGCTTATCCAGTCGTTCGCCGACCGGCTCCGTCAGCGCCGCCAGACCGGGGCCGATTTCAACCATCGCCTGGCCTTTTTGCGGATTAATAGCAGAAACAATACTGTCGATCACAAACCGATCGTTGAGAAAGTTTTGCCCGAAGCGTTTACGGGCTAAATGGCCCTGATGGACTCGATTATTCATTGGGTATTAACAATCATTTTGATGGCGAGATTAAGCGCCGTAATAAAACTGCCGACATCCGCTTTTCCTCGGCCCGCCAGTTCAAGCGCGGTGCCGTGATCAACGGAGGTTCGAATAAAAGGTAGGCCGAGCGTAATATTCACTCCCCGACCGAATCCCTGGTATTTTAGCACGGGCAGGCCCTGATCGTGGTACATTGCCAGCACCGCGTCGGCATTATCGAGATATTTGGGCTGAAACAGCGTATCAGCAGGTAGCGGCCCGTTGAGTTTCATCCCCTGCGCCCGCAGCTCGTCGAGCACCGGAATGATGGTGTCTATCTCTTCCGTGCCCATATGACCGCCTTCGCCCGCGTGCGGATTCAGGCCACAGACAAGAATGCGCGGTTCGGCAATACCAAATTTGGTCCGCAAATCGTGATGCAAAATAGCAATCACTTCGTGCAAAAGCGCAGGGGTGATGGCGTCTGCAATCGCCCGTAGCGGCAGATGCGTGGTCGCCAGCGCCACGCGAAGTTCTTCGGTTGCCAGCATCATCACGACTTTTTTCGCCTGCGAACGCTCTTCGAAAAACTCGGTATGACCGGTAAACGGAATGCCTGCGTCGTTAATAACGCCTTTGTGCACGGGGCCTGTGATCAGCGCGGCAAATTCACCGTTCAGACAGCCATCACACGCTCGCGCCAGCGTCTCTACCACGTAGGGGCCATTTTCTACCGTCAACTGACCGGGGATGGCAGGCGCGCGCAGCGAGACCGGCAATAGGGTCAGCGTTCCCGCGGGCTGCGGCGCAGCGGGGACATCAGGCGAGTAAGGGAGAAGCGAGAGGGGCAGGCCGAGCATGGCGGCCCGCTCCGTCAGGAGCGCGCCGTCCGCACAGACGACCAGTTCAATCGGCCACGCGCGTTGCGCCAGTTGGACGACAAGATCGGGGCCAATCCCGGCGGGTTCGCCGGGAGTGATAACAACGCGTTGCGCACTGCTCATTAGTTACTCAAAATCTTAACGTAAGCGCTGGCGCGCTGTTCTTGCATCCAGGTCGCCGCTTCTTCTGAGAATTTACGGTTCATCAGCATACGATAAGCGCGATCTTTCTGCGCCGCATCGGTTTTGTCTACCTTACGCGTATCCAGCAATTCGATCAGATGCCAGCCGAAAGAGGAGTGTACCGGCGCGCTTATTTGGCCTTTATGCAGCTTCGTTAGCGCGTCGCGGAACGCCGGATCGAAAATATCTGGCGTAGCCCAACCCAAATCACCGCCTTGGTTAGCGGAGCCCGGGTCCTGAGAGTACTCTTTCGCCGCTGCGGCAAATGTGGTTTTACCACTCTTAATGTCAGCCGCGATTTCTTCCAGCTTCAGGCGCGCCTGCTGATCGTTCATGATCGGCGACGGCTTAAGCAGAATGTGACGAGCGTGAACTTCGGTCACGGAGATACTCTGGCTCTGACCGCGCAGGTCGTTTACTTTCAGAATGTGGAAGCCGACGCCGGAGCGAATCGGGCCGACAATGTCGCCTTTCTTCGCGGTGCTCAGCGCCTGGGCGAAAATCCCCGGCAGCTCCTGAATACGGCCCCAGCCCATCTGACCACCTTTTAACGCCTGCTGGTCGGCAGAGTAGGTAATCGCCAGTTTGCCGAAATCTGCGCCGTTACGCGCTTCTTCAACAATGCTTTCCGCCTGGCGCTGCGCGTCGTTAACCTGCTCGGAGGTTGGGTTTTCCGGCAGAGCAATCAGGATATGGCTCAGGTTCAGCTCGGTGCTGGCGTCGTTTTGGGTGCCAATCTGTTTTGCCAGCGCGTCAACTTCTTGCGGCAAAACGGTGATACGGCGACGAACTTCGTTGTTGCGCACTTCAGAGATAATCATCTCTTTACGAATCTGGTTACGGTAGGTTGAATAGTTCAGCCCATCGTAAGCCAGACGGCTGCGCATCTGATCCATCGTCATATTGTTTTGTTTGGCGATGTTGGCGATGGCCTGATCCAACTGCTCATCCGTGATCTTCACCCCCATCTTCTGACCCATCTGCAGGATAATTTGATCCATAATCAAACGTTCCAGGATCTGGTGGCGCAGCGTGGCGTCGTCCGGAAGCTGCTGACCTGCCTGACCCGCGTTGAGTTTGACTGATTGCATTAAGCCATCAACGTCGCTTTCCAGCACGACGCCATTATTGACGACGGCTGCGACTTTATCGACTACCTGGGGGGCAGCGAAACTGGTATTCGCGATCATGGCGATACCGAGAAGCAGCGTTTTCCAGTTCTTCATACTTTTTCCATTTCAATTAACCGCAATGCGGATTACGTTGTAAATCAATCAGATTACATAGAGCTTTGGTACGGCAGAATGTTCGAACGCAACATTTCTTGCGTGCCGAGGCCGTAGTTAGAGCTCAAACCGCGCAGCTCAATGTTGAAGCCAATCGCGTTATCATAAATCGCGTGTTGTTTATCGTTATCCCAACCGTTCAGCTTACGTTCGTATCCGACGCGGATCGCATAGCAGCAAGAGTTGTACTGCAAGCCGAGCATCTGGTCTGCAGGTTTGCTCGAATTGGTATCGAAGTAGTACGCGCCGACAATCGACCAGCGATCGGCAATCGGCCAACTTGCCACCGCGCCCACCTGGTTGATGCCGTTTTTATACTGCTCTGCCGTGGAATAATACGAAGGCAACGTAGCCTGAATATATTCCGGGCTGGCATAGCGGTAGTTCAACTGTACCAGACGATCCTGATCCCGACGGTATTCGAGGCTGCTGCTGCTGGTAGCGACGCTATCCAGACGGGTATCGTACTGCACTCCGCTACGCAGCCCCCAGCGTTCTGAAATACGCCAGTAAGTGTCACCTGCCCAAACCAGCGAACCGGTTTTGTCGTCATTCTCCCATTTAATGTTGTCATCGCCGGTGCGAGACTCCGTGAAATAGTAGATTTGACCAACAGAAACGTTAAAACGTTCAACGGCGGCATCATCATAAATGCGTGTTGTGACGCCGGTCGTGACCTGGTTGGCGGAAGCAATACGGTCGAGACCGCCATAAGTGCGGTCGCGGAACAGGCCGTTATAGTCGGATTGCAGCAAAGAAGAATCGTAGTTATAGATGCCGCTCTGGTCGCGGTACGGCACATACAGGTACTGCACGCGTGGTTCCAGCGTTTGGGTATACCCCGGCGCCAGCATCGCCATATCGCGTTCGAAGACGAGCTTACCGTCGACTTTAAACTGCGGCATGACGCGGTTAACCGAATCTTCCAGTTTTTTGCTGTTATTGGCGTTGTACCAGTCCAGATTCGTCTGCTGATAGTGCGTCGCCATCAGCTTCGCTTCGGTGTTCAGACTGCCCCAGCGGTTGGAGAGCGGCAGACTAATGGTCGGCTCCAGGTGGACGCGGGTCGCTTCCGGCATATTGTCTTTGGTGTTGACAAAGTGCACCGCCTGACCGTAAATCCGGGTATCAAACGGGCCGAGATCGTTATGGTAGTAGTTAACGTCTAACTGCGGCTCCGCTGAATAGCTGCTGGTGTTCTGATCGTTAAAGACCTGGAATTGTTTGGTCGACACCGTAGCGTCAAAGTTTTGTACGGCGTAGCCGACGCTGAATTTCTGCGTTGCGTAGCCGTCGGTACTGGAACCGTACTTACTGTCGAAATCATTAAAGTAGCTGGAGTCGCTGACTTTGGTGTAATCGACGTTAAAACGCCACACCTGATCCATCACGCCTGAGTGCTGCCAGTAGAATAACCAGCGGTGCTTATCGCCCTCTTTGGGATGTTCGTCCTCGTAGACTTTATCAGAAGGCAGATAATCTAATTCCATCAACCCGGCGCCGGCCTGCGTGAGATAACGGAATTCGTTCTCCCACATAATATTGCCGCGGCGGTGCATATAGTGCGGGGTGATGGTGGCGTCCATATTGGGCGCGATGTTCCAGTAATACGGTAAGTAGAACTCGAAATAGTTCTTGGTCGTGTATTTCGCGTTCGGGATCAGGAAACCTGAGCGACGTTTGTCACCGACGGGTAGCTGTAAATAGGGGCTATAAAAGATCGGAACCGGACCTACTTTAAACCGGGCGTTCCAGATCTCCGCAACCTGTTCTTCACGGTCATGGATGACTTCACTCCCCACCACGCTCCAGGTATCGGAGCCAGGCAGACAGGAGGTAAAGCTGCCGTTTTCCAGAATGGTATAGCGGTTTTCGCCACGCTGCTTCATGAGATCGGCTTTACCGCGCCCCTGACGGCCCACCATTTGGTAATCGCCTTCCCAGACGTTCGTGTCTTTGGTGTTCAGGTTCGCCCAGCCCTTCGGCCCTTTAAGGATGACCTGATTGTCATCATAATGCACATTACCCAGCGCATCGACGGTGCGTACAGGTTCCGGCTGACCTTCCGCCTGCTTCTGATGAAGCTGCACTTCATCCGCTTGCAGGCGGCTATTCCCCTGCATAATGTCCACGTTGCCGGTAAAAACGGCATCGTCCGGGTAGTTACCTTTAGCGTTATCGGCATTGATAGTAACCGGCAGATCGTTGGTATCGCCTTTTACCAGAGGACGATCGTAGCTCGGCACGCCCAACATACACTGTGAGGCGAGATCGGCTGCCAGCCCCTGATGACTATAAAGGGCGCTGGCGATCATGGTGGCCAGAAGAGTGGGAATACGTTTTTTCATACGTTGTATTTATTGTTCCATCATCGGTAGCGTTGCGCGTGACAAACGGTCACAGCCTAACTTACTCATCTTCGCTGCGCCAGTGTTAATCCTGCCGTTTAGCGTCTGTGGTGTTAGGCACGGCATTGAATGACAGGTATGATAATGCAAATTATAGGCGATGTCCCACAAATGACCGTAGCCTTCATTCGCGGAAAAGCACCTTATTTTGTGGGAGATAGCCTCACCGATAGCGTAACGTTTTGGGGAGTCTATGCAGTACTGGGGAAAGATAATTGGCGTCGCCGTAGCCCTGATGATGGGCGGCGGCTTTTGGGGCGTGGTCCTGGGTCTGCTGGTGGGCCATATGTTCGACAAAGCCCGCAGCCGAAAAATGGCGTGGTTTGCCAACCAGCGGGAACGGCAGGCGCTGTTTTTTGCCACCACCTTTGAGGTGATGGGCCACTTAACCAAATCAAAAGGACGGGTGACGGAAGCGGATATTCATATCGCCAGTCAGTTGATGGATCGTATGAATTTACACGGCGATTCACGTACTGCCGCGCAGAACGCCTTTCGGGTCGGAAAAGCGGATAATTACCCATTACGTGAAAAGATGCGGCAGTTTCGTAGCGTCTGCTTCGGGCGTTTTGATCTGATCCGGATGTTTCTGGAAATTCAGATCCAGGCGGCGTTTGCCGATGGTTCACTGCACCCTAATGAGCGGGAAGTGCTGTATGTGATTGCGGAAGAGTTAGGTATTTCCCGCGTACAGTTCGATCAGTTTCTGCGCATGATGCAGGGCGGCGCGCAGTTTGGCGGCGGTTATCATCAACAGTCCGGCGGCGGCTGGCAGCAGGCGCAGCGCGGCCCGACGCTGGAAGATGCCTGTAATGTGCTGGGGGTTAAAACCACCGATGATGCAACCACCATTAAACGCGCTTATCGCAAACTGATGAGCGAGCATCATCCCGATAAGCTGGTGGCCAAAGGGTTGCCGCCGGAAATGATGGAGATGGCGAAGCAAAAAGCGCAGGAAATTCAGAAAGCGTATGAGCTAATCAAAGAACAGAAAGGCTTCAAGTGATTGAATTGCCGGATGCGGCTAGCGCCTTATCCGGCCTACGTTAATGAATGTAGGCCGGGCAAGCGAAGCGCTCCGGCATAAATTGGCTCAGAATTTAAAAATCTGCCGGGACTTTAAACGTCATGCTGTTACCGTAAGCGGGATGGGTAATGGTCAGCATTTCGGCGTGTAACTGCAAACGCGGCGCCAGCGACAACGCTTCCGGCGAGGCGTAAAACTGATCGCCTAAGATCGGGTGGCCTAACGCCAGCATATGCACACGCAGCTGATGCGAACGCCCGGTGATCGGTTTGAGCACCACGCGGGCGGTATTATCCGCCGCAAATTCCACCACGTTATATTCCGTTTGCGCCGGTTTGCCGGTTTCATAACACACTTTCTGCTTTGGCCGGTTCGGCCAGTCGCAGATGAGCGGTAAGTCGACCAGTCCTTCCGCCGGGGAGGGATGCCCCCATACGCGCGCCACATACTGCTTTTTCGGCTCACGTTCGCGGAACTGGCGTTTTAGCTCCCGCTCCGCGGCTTTGGTCAGCGCCACTACAATCACGCCGCTGGTGGCCATATCCAGACGATGCACCGACTCTGCCTGCGGGTAGTCGCGCTGGATACGCGTCATAATGCTGTCTTTGTGCGCTTCCAGACGCCCCGGCACGGACAACAGGCCGCTGGGCTTATTGACCACCATAATGTGCTCATCCTGATACAGGATAACCAGCCAGGGTTCCTGCGGCGGATTGTAGTTTTCCATCCCCATGTACGGCTCCGTTATTGGTGCGTGACGACGATAAGACGCAGCGCGTCCAGACGCCAGCCTGCCTGATTCAGGCTTTCCAGCACCTGCTGACGGTTGCTGTCGATAGCGGCAAGTTCGTCGTCGCGGATGTTCGGGTTGACGGCGCGCAGCGCTTCCAGACGCGACAGTTCCCCGGACAGTTTTTCATCTGCCTCGCGGCGCGCGTTATCAATCAGCGCTCTGGCGGACTGTTCAATCTGCGTCTCGCCCAGTTGCAAAATGGCGTGGACGTCCTGTTGAACGGCGTTCACCAGTTTGCTACCGGTGTGGCGATTCACGGCGCTGAGCTGGCGGTTGAAGGTTTCAAACTCGACCTGGGCGGCCAGATTGTTGCCGTTTTTATCTAACAGCATACGTACCGGCGTCGGCGGCAGGAAGCGGTTCAGTTGTAGCTGTTTCGGCGCCTGCGCTTCCACGACGTAAACCAGTTCGACCAGCAGCGTGCCGACGGGCAGCGCTTTATTTTTCAACAGCGAAATGGTGCTGCTGCCGGTATCGCCGGAGAGGATCAGATCCAGTCCGTTACGGATGAGCGGATGTTCCCAGGTAATAAACTGCGCATCTTCGCGAGACAGGGCTACGTCACGTTCAAACGTGATAGTACAACCGTCTTCCGGCAGGCCGGGGAAATCCGGCACCAACATGTGGTCGGACGGCGTCAGCACGATCAGGTTGTCGCCGCGATCATCCTGGTTAATGCCGACGATATCGAACAGGTTCATGGCGAACGCGATCAGGTTGGTGTCGTCGTCCTGTTCTTCAATGCTTTGTGCAAGCTGTTGGGCTTTTTCACCACCGTTGGAGTTGATCTCCAGCAGGCGGTCGCGGCCCTGTTCTAACTGGGCTTTTAGCGCTTCATGTTGTTCGCGGCAGGATTTGATCAGATCGTCAAACCCGTCGGTTTCTTCAGGCGCGGCCAGATAGTTAATCAGACTGGCGTAGGCTGAATCATAAATCGCGCGACCGGTCGGGCAAGTGTGCTCAAAGGCGTCCAGCCCTTCGTGATACCAGCGAACCAGCACCGACTGGGCGGTTTTTTCCAGGTACGGGACGTGGATCTGGATATCATGCGCCTGGCCGATACGATCCAGACGACCAATACGCTGTTCCAGCAGATCCGGGTTAAACGGCAAGTCGAACATCACCAGATTGCTGGCAAACTGGAAGTTACGTCCTTCGGAGCCGATTTCGGAACATAACAGCACCTGCGCGCCGGTATCTTCTTCGGCGAACCAGGCGGCGGCGCGGTCGCGTTCGATAATCGACATGCCCTCATGGAACACGGCGGCGCGGATGCCTTCGCGTTCGCGCAGCACCTGCTCCAGCTGTAACGCGGTGGTCGCCTTGGCGCAGATCACCAGCACTTTTTGCGAACGATGGCTGGTCAGATAGCCCATCAGCCACTCAACGCGTGGGTCGAAGTTCCACCAGGTGCCGGTATCGCCTTCGAACTCCTGATAAATTTGTTCCGGATAGAGCATATCGCGGGCGCGATCTTCCGCGCTTTTACGCGCGCCCATAATGCCGGAGACCTTAATGGCGGTCTGATACTGGGTCGGCAGCGGCAGTTTTACCGTATGCAGTTCACGTTTCGGGAACCCCTTGACGCCGTTACGGGTGTTGCGGAACAGAACGCGGCTGGTACCGTGGCGATCCATCAGCATCGACACCAGCTCATCACGGGCGGCCTGCGCGTCGTCGCGATCGCTATTAGCGGCCTGTAACAGCGGTTCAATATCCTGTTCGCCGATCAGATCGCCCAGTCTGTTCAGTTCGTCGTTGCTGAGTTTATTGCCCGCCAGCAGCATGGCCACCGCATCGGCGACAGGGCGGTAGTTTTTCTGTTCTTCGACAAACTGTTCGAAATCGTGGAAACGGTTCGGATCGAGCAGGCGCAGACGGGCGAAATGGCTTTCCATCCCCAGCTGTTCTGGCGTGGCGGTCAGCAGCAGCACGCCCGGCACGCGTTCAGCTAACTGTTCGATGGCCATATATTCACGGCTCGGCGCATCGGTGCTCCACACCAGATGATGCGCTTCGTCGACCACCAGCAAATCCCACTCGGCGTCGCACAAATGTTCCAGACGCTGCTTATTGCGGCGGGCGAAATCCAGCGAGCAGATCACCAGTTGTTCGGTTTCAAACGGGTTATACGCGTCGTGCTGCGCTTCGGTATAGCGTTCGTCATCGAACAGCGCGAAGCGCAGGTTGAAACGGCGCAGCATTTCTACCAGCCACTGGTGTTGCAGGGTTTCCGGAACGATGATCAATACGCGTTCCGCCGCGCCGGATAATAACTGTTGATGCAGAATCATCCCGGCTTCAATGGTTTTACCTAAGCCCACTTCATCCGCCAGCAGTACGCGCGGCGCGTGGCGACGACCCACATCATGAGCGATATTAAGCTGATGCGGGATCAGGTTGGTCCGCTGACCGCGCAGGCCGCTGTATGGCATCCGGTACTGCTCGCTCTGAAATTTACGGGCGCGATAGCGCAGCGCGAACCGATCCATTCGATCGATTTGACCGGCGAACAGACGATCCTGGGGCTTACTGAAAACCAACTTGCTGTCGAGCAGAACTTCGCGCAACGTCACATTGGTTTCTTCGGTATCCAGGCGGGTGCCGACATAAACAAGCAGGCCATTTTCTTCTTTTACTTCATCGATATGTAGCTGCCAGCCTTCATGGCTTGTAATCGTATCGCCAGGGTTGAACATGACGCGGGTCACGGGAGAATCACTGCGCGCATACAGGCGGTTTTCCCCCGTGGACGGGAAAAGTAAGGTGACGGTTCGCGCATCCATCGCAACAACGGTTCCAAGTCCCAGCTCGCTTTCTGTATCGCTGATCCAGCGTTGACCAAGTGTAAAAGGCATATGTGTTCGGCTCTATATCTTTAATTGCAGGCATTACTCGCCATTCCCAGGCGACAGCACTGGATAATTGCGAGTATACGACCCCGCTACCAGGCTAATGTGGTAGTGGCGTTAATTAGGTCCAGGAATGGAAAGGGCGCTATGGTACTGGAAGGCGGCGCTTTCGTCACGCGTCAAAATAACCCCAGTTGCCCGGTCAGTAGTGTAGCAAAATTATCTTCAACGAAGGGAAGAATTCCTTCCGCCACGGGTTGTAGCTGGCGGGTAAGATAGTGTTCGTAATCCAGCGGCGACTGCTGGTAATCCACGGGCTCGGGGCCGTTAACAGTCCAGACATATTTTATGGCGCCGCGATTCTGATACTGCGCCGGACGACCCTGCTTCAGGTTTTGTTCATCCGCCAGCCGGGCGGCGCGAACGTGCGACGGAACGTTACGCTGGTACTCATGTAAAGGGCGACGCAGACGCTTACGATAAACCAGCTGCGCGTCCAGTTCGCCCGCCATCAGTTTATCGATAGTCTCGCGCACATAGTCTTGATAAGGTTCATTGCGAAAAACGCGCAGATACAGCTCCTGTTGAAAGCGCTGCGCCAGCGGCGTCCAGTCGGTCCGCACCGTTTCCAGACCTTTAAATACCATGCGCTGGCTGTCGCCTTCCTGAATCAGGCCCGCGTAGCGTTTTTTACTGCCAGTATCCGCGCCGCGGATGGTCGGCATCAGAAAACGGCAAAAGTGAGTTTCAAACTCCAGTTCCAGCGCGCTGGTCAAATTTTGCTGTTGTAACGTCTGCGCCCACCATTCGTTCACGTGACGCACCAGCCTGTGCCCGATTTCCGCCGCATCGGCTTCTGAATGCGCGCGCCGGAGCCAGACGAAAGTGGAATCGGTATCGCCATAAATCACGTCATAACCCTGCGCCTCAATCAGCGCTTTGGTCTGGCGCATAATCGCATGACCGCGCATGGTGATTGACGACGCCAGACGGGGATCGAAAAAGCGACAGGCCGTGGTGCCGAGTACGCCATAAAAGGCGTTCATAATGATTTTAAGCGCCTGCGAGAGCGGTTTATTGCCCTGACGTTTGGCTTCATCGCGCCCGTGCCAGATTTGGCTAACAATTTCCGGCAGGCAGTGCTTTTCTCGTGAAAACCAGGCGTCAAGGAAACCTTCGGTACTGTGTTCCGGGTCCGGCTGCGCCATGCCTTCGACCAGCCCGACGGGATCAATCAAAAACGTGCGGATAATTGACGGGTACAGGCTTTTATAATCCAGCACCAGTACTGAATCGTATAATCCGGGTTGTGAATCCATTACGTAGCCGCCGGGACTTGCCAGCGGCGGCACTTCGCCGAGATTGGGCGCGATATAGCCGGCGCGGTGCATTCGCGGAAAGTAAAGATGCCCGAATGCGGCGACCGAACCGCCGTGGCGATCGACCGGCAGGCCGTTGATCGTCGCGCGTTCCAACAAAAACGGCATGATTTCGGTTTTATGGAAAATGCGCGTGACCAGCTCGCAGTCTTTCAGGTTGTAGGTGGCGAGGGCGGGTTTATCCTGGGCAAAGCGGCGATCGATCTCATCCATACGATCCCAGGGGTTATCAATGGATTTTCCTTCGCCGAGCAGTTCCTGCGAGACGGCTTCCAGCGAAAAAGACGAAAAATTCCAGAACGCGGATTTAAGCGCGTCGATACCATCGATAATGACTCGCCCTCTGGCCTGGGCGAAAAAAACGCCGTTTTTGAAGCCATGTTCGCGCCACTCCAGTTCGCTATTGTCTCGCCCCAGCCGTAAAGGGATACGGTAGCGTTCGGCATATTTTTGCAGCATACGCAGGTCGAACTGCACCACGTTCCAGCCGATGATGACGTCAGGATCATGTTCGGCAAACCAGGCGTTGAGTTTTTCCAGCAACTGCGGGCGGCTGGCGACATACACAAGCTCGAAGTCCAGTTGGCGCTCATCGCCGTTCGCCGGGCCCAGCATATAAACGGTACGCTGGCCGCAGCCTTCCAGACCAATGCAATACAGCTCGCCGTGTCGCGTGGTTTCGATATCCAGCGAGACCCATTTTAGCGGCGGTCGATAGTCGGGGTGGGGTTTAAGACGCGCATTGCGGATAACGCCGTTGCGCATCTCGCCATCTACCCAAACAGGCGAAGTGATAAAACGTTCCATCAGGTAACGCTCCGGCGGGCGGACATCCGCTTCATAAACGGTGACGCCGTTTTCGCGCAGCAGTTTCTCCATCCGCATAAGCTGGCGGTGAGTGCGGCAATACAGACCGGATACCGGCTGACGGTGAAAGTCTCGCAGCTGGAGCGGCGTCAGGCGATAGTCTTTTTCCGCCTGTAGCAGCGAGGCGGCGCGGGAGGTCTGGCTGGTCGGAATAAACGCCACGGACTCTTGCGGCGCCAGCGTCGCCTGCAAAGGGCCGTTGTCTGTCGCCAGCCAGAAAGAGACCTCCGTCCCTTGCGGCGTATCCCGCCAGTGCCGGGTTAAAATGAAACCTGCCTGCGCCACGATGATTACCTGTCTAAAAAATTCACGCTAATTATAACCTGTTTTAGGGGGTAATACTGTTATTTTGTACAGGCATATAACGTAAAAGCCGATATCCGCTGTAATAAAAAGTTTCTCGCAGTAAGAAGCGGGTTTGCGCCCACCAGGATTTATAGCGGGTGGCTCGCGTGGGTGATGAGCGGCTATCGATACCATTATCCTGAGCGATAGTTTTCAGACGCAGCATATGCAGCGGATCGCTGACCAGTAACGCTGTGCACCATCTTAACTCCAAAGGGTACTCCCGCCGACATAAGGCGGGAGGGGAATTTGGACGGGCTTGAAAAGCCCGAAGGATCATCAGCCACGCTGATGTTGAATGTATTGCTTCACAACTTCCAGCGGCGCACCTCCGCACGAGCCAGCAAAGTATGACCTCGACCAGAGCACGGCTTTTCCGTATGCTCCCCGCAAATCAATAAATTCGTTTCGCAGACGGCGGGATGTCACAGCTTTCAGTGAGTTAACCAGTACCGAAAGCTGCACTGTTGGTGGGTATTCGATCAGCATGTGGACATGATCGACGTCTCCGTTACTTTCTTTAAGTTCTCCGCCAAAATCACGGCAGACTTCTGCTGCATACTGATGGAATGCAGCATAGTGTGACTCACCCAGTATCTTTCGACGGTATTTTGTTATAAAGACAAGATGAACATGCAAAAGGAAGGCGGCATGTCTTGAACGATTAATTTTATGTTTTTGTATTGAAGTTGACCGTAAAAACAGTAACGTAGCAAACAAATCTCCTACACACTGAGTGATGATGCTAATCCTGAAAGCCTACAAATTCAGACTGGAACCAACGCCTGAACAGTCGCAGCGTTTGCGGCAGTTATGTGGTTGCGCCCGTTTTGTCTGGAATTTAGGTCTTGCGGAGACAAAGCGCATCCTTGGTTCAGGCGAAAAGTTACCTTCGGCTTTCGAGTTGAACAGGATGCTTACAGTGTGGAAAAAAATGCCGGGACACATCTTTTTACAGGATGCTTATACCGACAATCTGCAACAAAAGTTGAAAGACCTGCATACTGCATGGAAACGTTGCTTTGATAAAAAGCTCGCAGCTAAGGCCCCGGTATGGAAACGAAAAAATGAGGGCAGAGACTCAATCCGTTTTGTGAACTTTGAGAAATATTGCCGCCTTGAAAATCGCAGAGTGAAGCTACCGTCAGGTCTTGGGTGGGTAAAATTCCGGCAATCTCAACGTGTGAACGGTAAAATCAAAAATGCGACAATCAGTCAGTTAGCGGGACAGTGGTATATCTCGTTTCAGGTTGAAGTTGAAACGGCAGAACCCAATCACACAAGCACAACGATAGTCGGTCTGGACGCAGGAGTAACAAAACTCGCCACGCTTTCAGACGGTACGGTATACCAACCAGTCAACAGTTTTAAAGCAAGTCAGCGCAAGCTGGCAACACTCCAGCGGCAGTTAAGCCGTAAAGTCAGATTCAGCAGTAACTGGCAGAAACAAAAGCGAAAAGTCCAGCATCTGCACTCGCACATAGCCAATATCCGGCGCGACTACCTTCATAAAGTTACCAGTGAAATCAGCAAAAACCACGCGATGATAGTCATTGAGGATTTGAAGGTTAGTAACATGTCGAAATCGGCAAAAGGTACAGCAGAACAGCACGGACGAAACGTCAAGGCCAAATCAGGTCTGAACCGTTCGATACTGGATCAGGGCTGGTATGAAATGCGCCGCCAGCTTGAGTACAAACAGCTCTGGCGTGGCGGTCAGGTGCTTGCGGTTCCGCCAGCATACACAAGCCAGCGTTGCGCGTGCTGTGGTCATACCGCGAAAGAAAATCGCCTGTCACAAAGTAAATTTGTGTGTCAGGCATGCGGATATACAGCGAACGCTGATGTAAACGGCGCTCGTAACATTTTAGCGGCGGGGCACGCCGTTCTTGCCTGTGGAGGGATGGTGCAGTCAGGCCGCCCGTCTGAAACAGGAACCAGACGCTGAGCAATCAGTCGTCACCCACTAATGGGAATTCCCCACCTGAGTCACGAAGTGCGAAGGTGGGGGAGGATGTCAATGTTGTTGTCGCAGTATCTGTTTTGCGTAACGAATATTTTCGCGCGTCACGGTAGAGCGCTCTTCAATAAAAATCGCCTTAGCCGGAATGCCTTTTTCCAGAACGTATTGACGGGCTATCGCCGCGTCGGAAACCGTTGCGCCAGCGCCGTAGCCGCCGGTTAATACCAACGCGCGGACAATGTGTTGTTGGTAAAGCCAGATGGCATGATCCAGTCTGGCCTGAAAAACGGGAGAAGGCGTTTTTCCGCTAACGCCTGCTCCTGCGACAATCGCGCAGTCAGCTACGCGCGTCTGGTTTTGCTGACTGAACTGATAAATAGCGATAGCGTTATGGATAAACACCATGGCCATAATGAGAATGATGCCTGCCGCGATTCTGAGGATGTAGCGATATTTCATGAATGAGTTCGTTCCCCGTGACGGGTGTAATGAATATTTTAACGATAAAATGGCTTTTAGCGTCAGATATTTTTGCTGACGTATATTTATCAATATAATGATGCCGGTATATACAGCAGATATAATTATCCTATAACTGCTAATTTTGAATCATGTTTATTTACAGTTTTTACCCATGTATTAGCCGTTTTGTGTCAAGTCTGTTTTCATACATTAAGTATTTTTCAGAAAGGCGCTTGTTCGAATCTGTTACTTATTTCTCGGATTAACAAAAAAGCGATATTTTTTGTTTGTTTTAATTAATGAAAAGTGTAACAATTTCATTTGGAACATCCGCACCGTCAGGTAGAAATATAATATTCCAATTGGCCGCTATGGTTAAATAAAAATGGATTACAGTGCGAATTCGTCGGGAACTCTCTGCATAATTTAATTTTTATTTTAGAATATAATTTTATTTTGACTTTCGGGTGCGGGTGTTTTTATCAAAATTTGTGGTATTCAGGAATGATCTTTTATGAATGTGAGTATGCAGGCGCGTCTGGTAGGGAGCGACCGTTATCTTTTCGTCAATACTCAACGCGCTAACCCTTCCATAAAAACCGTGAGTCGATTTTTTGAGTATAAAACATGGACAGAACAGATTTGGCGTACCGAGATTATTGAAAACGGCAATGCTTTTTTTCACTGGCAAGGACACGACAGAAAAGACGGACATCGGGATACCATTATTAATTATCTGTTAAATGGGCAACGCTGGCAGTCAACAATCGAAGATTATATTTTCTTCCATGCGCTGGAAGGAAAAGCGTGGCAGGGACATTATGATAATATTATTGAATATGTGAGTTCTGATCATTACGTCTATCAAAGCGCATTTGCTGAATATATCACCGACCAGATTCATCAACGCGCCCCCCATGGGACGCGTTTTTAGAGGCATTACTGCCCGTAATAGGCTTTTGCGCCGTGTTTGCGTAAATAGTGTTTATCCAGCAGGGATTGCTGCATGTCGGGCAACTGCGGCGCAAGCTGGCGGCAGAAGATCCCCATATAGGCCACTTCTTCCAGCACGATGGCGTTATGCACGGCATCCTCGGCATTTTTACCCCAGGCAAACGGGCCGTGCGAATGGACAAGCACGCCGGGCATTTGAGCGGCGTTAATGCCTTGTTTTTCAAAGGCTTCAACAATGACATTGCCCGTTTCCCATTCATACTCGCCATTAATTTCCGCCTCGGTCATTTTGCGAGTGCAGGGAATCGTACCGTAGAAATAGTCGGCGTGGGTGGTGCCCGTCGCCGGAATCGGCTGACCCGCCTGCGCCCAGATAGTCGCGTGGCGCGAATGGGTGTGTACGATGCTGCCGATAGTCGGAAATGCCTGATATAACAGACGGTGGGTTGGCGTATCGGACGACGGTTTCTTATGACCTTCAACGACTTCACCGGTCTCCAGGCTGACCACCACCATATCGTCAGCGGTCATGACGCTATAATCGACGCCGGACGGCTTAATCACCAGTACGCCGCGTTCGCGATCGACGGCGCTAACGTTACCCCAGGTGAGGGTGACCAGGTTGTGTTTTGGCAGCGCCAGATTGGCTTCCAGTACCTGGTGTTTGAGATCTTCTAACATTGTTTTCTCCCTGCCGGATGGCGCTTCGCTTATCCGGCCTACGAGCGACGGTGTGCCGGATGGCGACATAAATGCCTTATTCGGCCTACAGGACCGTAGGCCCGGTAAACGCAGTGCCACCGGGCATTCAGACACCACTTTTAGCGTTTTAAACCGTAATACACCTCGTTCCAGCGCAGCGCGTCCTTAAAGGCTGGCAGACGGGTATCGTTATCAATCACCGCGATTTCGATATCGTGTATTTCTGCGAACTGGCGCATATCGTTCAGATCCAGCGCGTGGCTGAAGACGGTATGGTGCGCGCCGCCAGCCAGAATCCACGCTTCGGAGGCGGTCGGCAGATCCGGCTGCGCCTTCCACAGCGCGTTAGCCACCGGCAGTTTCGGCAGGGAGTGCGGCGTTTTTACGGTGTCAATGCAGTTGACCAGCAGGCGGTAACGATCGCCGAGGTCGATCAGGCTGGCGACGATCGCCGGGCCGGTTTGGGTATTGAAAATCAAACGCGCCGGATCTTCCTTGCCGCCAATGCCGAGGTGCTGGACGTCGAGGATCGGTTTCTCTTCCACCGCGATGGAGGGACACACTTCCAGCATGTGCGAGCCGAGCACCAGATCGTTGCCTTTCTCGAAGTGGTCAGTGTAATCCTCCATAAATGAGGTGCCGCCCTGCAGACCGGTTGACATCACTTTCATAATGCGAAGCAGAGCGGCGGTTTTCCAGTCGCCTTCGCCCGCAAAGCCGTAGCCCTGCTGCATCAGACGCTGTACGGCCAGACCCGGAAGTTGTTTCAGACCGTGTAAATCTTCAAAAGTAGTAGTGAATGCGTGGAAGCCGCCCTGTTCCAGGAAACGCTTCATCCCCAGTTCAATGCGCGCCGCTTCCCGCACGTTCTGGCGTTTATCGCCGTGGATCTGGGTGGCGGGCGTCAGGGTATAGCTGCTTTCATACTCGTCAATCAGAGCGCTGATATCGCCGTCGCCGATAGAATTCACCACCTGCACCAGATCGCCGACCGCCCAGGTATTGACCGAAAAGCCAAATTTGATTTGCGCGGCCACTTTATCACCGTCAGTCACTGCGACTTCACGCATATTGTCGCCGAAGCGGCAGACTTTTAGCTGGCGGGTATCCTGTTTAGAGACCGCCTGGCGCATCCAGGCGCCGATACGCGTATGGGCCTCTTTATCCTGCCAGTGGCCAGTGACGACCGCGTGCTGCTGGCGCATCCGCGCGCCGATAAAACCGAACTCTCGGCCGCCATGCGCAGTCTGGTTCAGGTTCATAAAGTCCATATCGATGCTGTCCCACGGCAGGGCGGCGTTAAATTGGGTATGGAATTGCAGTAGTGGTTTGTTAAGGATACTCAGCCCGTTGATCCACATTTTGGCCGGGGAGAAGGTGTGCAGCCAGACCACCAGCCCCGCGCAGCGATCGTCATAATTGGCGTCACGACAAATGGCGGTAATCTCATCCGGCGAGGTGCCCAGCGGTTTTAATACCAGTTTACATGGCAGTTTGGCTTCGGTATTCAGCGCGTTGACCACATGCTCGGCATGTTGGGTGACCTGGCGCAGGGTTTCTGCGCCATACAAATGCTGGCTGCCAATCACAAACCATACTTCATAATTATCAAAAATCGTCATTGTCGTGTCCTTAATGAGTCAGGATTGCCTGATTGGCCGGGGTCGTTGGCGCCGGCGCGGCAGTCGGAAGATAATGTTGTTCTGCGCTTAGCGCCCACTGCTGGTAGCGGCGGTAAAGCCGTTCGAAGCGTTGCGCCTGTTCAGGGCGGGGACGCAGAGTGCGTTCTACCGCGCTCGCCATGCTTTGCTGGGCGGCAGGAATATCGGCATGGACTTTCGCGGCAACGGCGGCAAAGATAGCGGCGCCTAATGCGCAACATTGGTCGGAAGCGACGATCTGCAACGGACGATTCAGTACGTCGCAGCAGACCTGCATAATGACCTGATTTTTACGGGCGATGCCGCCAAGCGCCATCACGTTATTGACCGCGATACCCTGCTCGGTAAAACACTCCTGAATGGCGCGCGCGCCGAAGGCGGTCGAGGCGACCAGACCGCCAAACAGCGCTGGCGCGTCGGTGGCGAGATTGAGATCGGTAATGACGCCTTTCAGACGCTGGTTGGCATTGGGTGTACGGCGACCATTGAACCAGTCGAGCACCACCGGCAGGTGATCCAGGGACGGATTTTTCGCCCAGGCGTCGGTGAGCGCTGGCAATAGCTGCTTCTGGCTGGCGTTAATCTGGGTTTTCAGTTCCGGGTGCTGCGCGGCAAGTTGTTCCAGCGGCCAGCTCAACACGCGGCTAAACCAGGCGTAGATGTCGCCGAAAGCGGACTGGCCCGCTTCCAGACCGATAAAGTTCGGCACCACGCTGCCGTCAACCTGACCGCAAATGCCTTTCACGGCGCGATCCCCGACGCTCTGTTTATCCGCAATCAGAATGTCGCAGGTTGACGTGCCGATGACTTTTACCAGCGTATTGGGCTGTGCGCCCGCGCCGACCGCGCCCATGTGACAGTCGAACGCGCCGCCGGAAATCACCACGCTTTCCGGCAAGCCGAGGCGCTGCGCCCATTCGGCGCACAGGGTGCCCACGGGCAGATCGGCGGTGAAGGTTTCGCTAAATAACGGGTAGCGCAGATGACGGTTAATGCACGGATCGAGTTCATCAAAGAAGCTCGCGGGCGGCAGACCGCCCCAGCTTTCATGCCACAGTGTTTTGTGCCCAGCGCTGCAGCGGCCACGGCGGATATCCTGCGGGCGAGTGGTGCCGGAAAGCAGCGCCGGCACCCAGTCACACAGTTCAATCCACGAGACGGCGGCCTGCGCGACGGCGCTATCCTGGCGGGTGACGTGCAGAATCTTCGCCCAGAACCATTCGCTGGAGTAAATGCCGCCAATATAGCGGGAGTAGTCGACCTTACCTGGCTTATGGCACAGACGAGTGATTTCGTCGGCTTCTTCCACGGCGGTGTGATCTTTCCACAGCACAAACATCGCATTCGGGTTCTCGGCGAACTCCGGACGCAGCGCCAGGACGTTACCGTCGGCGTCAATCGGCGCTGGCGTAGAACCGGTGCTGTCAACGCCAATGCCAACGACATTTGCGCGTTGCGCGGCGCTTAATTGTGCCAGAACGGCTTTCAGCGCGGCCTCCATTGACTCCATGTAGTCGCGCGGATGATGACGGAACTGGTTGTTCGGGCCGTCGCAATAACGGCCTTCTTGCCAGCGCAGATACCACTCTACGCTGGTGGCGATCTCGTCGCCGGTGGCGCAGTCCACTGCCAGAGCGCGCACTGAATCACTGCCAAAATCGAGGCCAATTGCAATTGCCATCGTCTTACTCCATCCAGAAAAACAGGTATGGAGAAACAGTAGAGAGTCGCGGCAAAAACCGTCAGGCAGGATCCGCTAATCTTATGGACAAAAATGCTAATGCTTTGCAAAGTGTGACGCTGTGCAAATATTCAATGTGGACATTCCAGCCATAGTTATAGACACTTCTGTTACTTAATTTTATCGCCTGAACTGTACGCTTTTGTTACAAAGCGCTTTTCACAAGCGGGGTTGATACGTGCTTTCATCAAGCGCAAGGTCTTGCGGAGACGGAAGCTCTGTCGTCCTGGTCAATATGGACAATTTGTTTCTTCTCTGAACATCGGGGGGTAGAGAAATCATGGCTGAAACGCAAAATGATCCGCTATTGCCGGGATATTCATTTAATGCCCATCTGGTCGCCGGGCTGACGCCAATTGAAGCGAATGGATATCTGGATTTTTTTATCGATCGTCCGTTGGGCATGAAGGGATATATTCTTAACCTGACCATCCGCGGAGAGGGCGTCATTAATAATAATGGCGAGCAGTTTGTCTGTCGGCCTGGCGATATATTATTGTTTCCGCCGGGCGAGATTCATCACTATGGACGGCATCCGGATGCCAGCGGGTGGTATCACCAGTGGGTTTATTTCCGGCCTCGCGCCTACTGGCAGGAGTGGCTGACCTGGCCGACAATCTTTGCTCAGACAGGATTTTTCCGCCCGGACGAGGCGCGCCAGCCGCATTTCAGCGAACTGTTCGGGCAGATCATCAGCGCCGGGCAAGGGGAAGGTCGCTATTCTGAGCTACTGGCGATCAATCTGCTGGAGCAGTTGTTGCTCAGACGTATGGCGGTAATTAATGAGTCGTTGCATCCGCCGATGGATAGCCGTGTGCGCGATGCCTGCCAGTATATCAGCGACCATCTGGCAGACAGTCATTTTGATATCGCCAGCGTCGCCCAGCATGTCTGCCTGTCGCCCTCCCGGTTATCGCATCTGTTCCGCCAGCAGTTAGGCATTAGCGTATTGAGCTGGCGCGAAGATCAGCGTATCAGCCAGGCGAAACTCCTGCTTAGCACCACGCGAATGCCGATAGCGACCGTTGGGCGCAATGTTGGATTTGACGATCAGCTCTATTTTTCGCGGGTATTTAAAAAATGCACCGGGGCAAGTCCTAGCGAGTTCAGGGCCAGATGTGAATAAAAAGTGAATGATGTGTCCACAAAGATGTCATAAGCCGTAACTATTCGGATAATTGACGGCTTGACGAAGGGGGACGGGGTAAGCAGAATCCCTGCTTCATCACGCTGACGGACACACTATGCAAGCACTGCTGGAACACTTTATTACCCAATCCACTCTGTATTCGCTCATCGCCGTGTTGCTGGTCGCCTTCCTGGAATCGCTGGCGCTGGTGGGGTTGATTTTACCCGGCACGGTACTGATGGCGGGGCTGGGCGCGCTTATCGGCAGCGGCGAGCTCAATTTTTGGCATACCTGGCTGGTGGGTATTATCGGCTGTCTGATGGGCGACTGGATTTCGTTCTGGCTGGGGTGGCGCTTTAAAAAGCCGCTACACCGCTGGTCTTTTATGAAAAAGAACAAGTCGCTGCTGGATAAAACCGAACATGCGCTGCATCAGCACAGTATGTTCACGATCCTGGTCGGACGTTTTGTCGGTCCGACGAGGCCGCTGGTGCCGATGGTGGCAGGGATGCTGGATCTTCCCGTAGCGAAATTTATTGGGCCAAACTTGATTGGCTGTTTGCTGTGGCCGCCGTTTTATTTCCTGCCGGGCATTCTGGCGGGAGCGGCAATCGATATTCCTTCCGATATGCAGAGCGGAGATTTCAAATGGCTGCTGCTGGCGACGGCGTTGCTGCTGTGGGTCGGAGGCTGGCTATGCTGGCGGCTGTGGCGCAGCGGCAAAGCGGCAGTCGATCGTTTAACCGCGTATCTCCCCCGCAGCCGTTTGCTGTATCTGGCGCCGTTGACGCTCGGGATCGGCGTGGTCGCGCTGGTGGTGCTGGTTCGCCACCCGCTGATGCCGGTGTATATCGATATTCTGCGCAAAGTTGTGGGTTACTAACGATTCCTTTGCCGGATGGCGGCTTCGCCTTATCCGGCCTACAAAATATGGGATTTGATGCCCAATAGCGCTGAGGCGCTGGCTTGACCGCTTAGTAGCTCGTCTGTTTTGCCTTGCCACGCAATGCGTCCGTCGGCGACGACGATTGACCGGGGCGCAATCCGCGCCGCATCTTCCACGCTGTGCGAGACCATCAACAGCGTGAGCTGTCGCTCGCGGCAGATATCGCTGACCAACGTCAGCATCTCCTGGCGCAGCGCGGGATCGAGCGCGGAGAACGGTTCATCCAGCAGCAGCACCGGCTGTTCACGTACCAGGCAGCGCGCCAGCGCTACCCGCTGACGCTGCCCGCCGGACAGTTCGCCCGGTAAACGCGCCATCAGACTCTCAATGCCCATCTGACGTGCGATAGCGTCCCGTTTTTCCCGCTGGCTGGCGTTGAGCGTTAACCCAGGGTTTAGCCCCAGACCGATATTTTGCTGCACATTCAGGTGGCTGAATAAATTATTCTCCTGAAACAGCATTGAGACCGGACGGCGTGAGGGCGGCGTAAGCGTATGGTCTTCGCCGGCAATCAGTAGCGTACCGCTGGCAGGCGCAAGAAAACCGGCAATTAAATTCAACAACGTGCTTTTCCCCGCGCCGCTGGGGCCAAGAATCGCCACCTGCTCGCCGCGTTCTACCGCCAGCGTAAAACGCATCGGCAAATGATGGTAAAGCCAGGTGATATCAATCAGTTTTAGCATGTCGGCCCGGTAGTTTCTCTATGAGGGTAAATAACGTAAAACAGAGCAGCAACAGTATCAGCGCGGTCACCGCGCCGTCCTGGCTGCGGTAGGAGCCGATCTGCTGATACAGATAAAACGGCAGCGTGCGGAAATTGTCATTGCCGAAAAGCGCGACGACGCCAAAATCACCGATAGAAAGTACGCAGGCAAACGCCAGCGCCTGCGCCAGCGGACGTTTCAGCGCCCGCAGTTCCACGACCTTTAACCGCGACCAGCCTTCAATTCCCAATGACTGGCACAGCATTCCATAACGGGCGGTAATATCGCGCATTGGGTTTTCCAGGACTTTTAGCGCGTAGGGGATTGCCATCAGCGCATTGGTGAAAATCACGATGCCGTCGGCGGATTCCGGTAAGCCAACGCTGTTATTGAGCAGTAAAAAGAAGCCTGTCGCCAGCACGATCCCCGGCATCGCGAGGATCAACATTCCGCTGAGTTCCAGCGTTTGTCCGGCGAATAGTTGCTGGCGTTGGTGTAGCTCGCGGCTACTCCACAGCAGCATCATGGTCAGCACCACACACAGAACGCCCGCCGCCAGCGCAATGCGTAGCGATGTCCAGACAGCCTGCCACAGAATGGGTTGCGCCAGCACTTCCGGCAGGCTGCGGTTGACGCCATCGACCACCACGGCGACCAGCGGCGGAAGCAGCAATAGTAGCGCCAGCACGATTAATAAGGCGTCCGTCAGACGGCTGTGGAGACGATCGTCAGGATCGCGCCAGCCCTGCGTCAGCGTCATCCCCGGCGCAATCGCTTTGCTCAACCGTTGACTTAGCAGTACCAGCGCCAGGCAGCAGACCATCTGGATTAATGCCAGCATCGCCGCGCGGGCGGGATCGTAGTCATAACTGAGCGCCTGAAAGATAGCCAGTTCGATAGTGGTGGCCTGCGGGCCGCCGCCGAGCGACAGGACCGTTGCGAAACTGGCGAAGCAGAGCATAAAAATCAGCGCCGCGACGGGCGGAATTTGGCGGCGCAGCCACGGCCATTCGACAAAACGGAAAAAATGCCAGCCGCGCATACCGAGCTGGGCGGCGAGCTGGCGCTGCTCGCCGGGAATGCTTTCCAACGATTGCAGCAACAAACGGCTCGCCATTGGCAGATTAAAAAAGACGTGCGCCAGTAAAATGCCCTGCAAGCCGTAGGGGGAGAATGTCCACTGAAGCCCCAGCATCTGCCACAGCGAGGCCAGCCAGCCCTGACGTCCATACACGCTAAGAATGCCGAACACGGCAACCAGTACCGGCAGAATCAGCGTCATGGCGCACAGACGCAGCAGCGCCAGACGTCCAGGAAAACGGCGTCGATAAAGCGCGCGGGCGAGAAAAACCGCCGGGACCACAGACAGCACTGCGGACAGAAACGCCTGCCAGAATGAGAAGCGCACCACATGCCACAGATAGCTATCCCGCCAGAGTGTCGACCACGCGCCCGACGGCGCGTTCAGCCAAAGCGCCAGAAAGGCCGCCAGCGAGACGGTTATCATCAGCGCGGCGGCGCACAGCCCCGGAATCAGCCAGCCGGGAATTAACGGCTGACGGCGCGTTGCCATTCGCTAATCCATGCCTGGCGTTGTGCTGCCACTTGTTGCGGCGTGAATTCCAGCGTTGTGGCGGGTTTGGCCAATGATTCAAACCCTGCGGGTAAGGCGACGTCCGCTACCGGGTACATCCAGTTGCCGGTGGGTATGGCGTTCTGAAACGCCGGAGAAACCATAAATTTGAGGAATTTCTCCGCCAGTTCCGGCTGCTTACTGGCGACGGTACGCGCCGCGACTTCTACCTGTAAGTAATGGCCTTCGCTGAAGTTCGCGGCGGCGTAATTGTCCTTCTTCTCTTCAATAATGTGATACGCCGGAGAGGTGGTGTAACTGAGCACCAAATCGCTTTCACCTTTCAGAAATAAACCGTAGGCCTCGCTCCAGCCTTTCGTCACCGTCACCGTTTTGGCCGCCAGTTTTTGCCAGGCCTGCGGCGCGTTATCGCCATAAACTTTGCGCATCCACAGTAACAGCCCCAGCCCTGGCGTACTGGTACGCGGATCCTGATAAATCACCCGCCATTTTTGATCGCTCTCGACCAGTTCTTTCAGGCTTTTCGGCGGATTTTTCAGCTTGCTTTTATCGTAGACAAAGGCGAAATAGCCGTAATCGAACGGCACAAATGTGTCGTTTTTCCAGCCGCCGGGCACCTTGACCGCCTCATTCGCCACGCCGCTTTTGGCAAAGAGTTTAGTTTGCGTGGCCGCCTCCAGCAGATTATTGTCCAGCCCCAACACCACATCGGCTTTGCTGTTCTTCCCCTCCATCCGCAGGCGGTTGAGCAGCGAAACGCCATCCTCCAGCGCCACCAGTTTCAGCTCGCAGTTGCAATCGGCTTCAAACGCTTTTTTCACCGCCGGGCCTGGCCCCCAGTCGGCGGCGAACGAGTCGTAGGTATAGACGGTGAGAACGGGTTTGGCGAAAGCAGGCGCCGCGCACAGGAGTAAAAGCGGAAGATATTTTTTTAACACTTTGCACCTCAGTTAAAGAGTGGCAAAGGACTTGAGAGGTAGCCTCAAATCCCTTCGCCGGCATTATCCGGATCAGGTTCGACGGGTATTTTCTCAGCGCGCGCATGAGCGCGGCACCCCGTTGAGTTCGGCGTTAGTGTAGTGATTTTGTTGCCGGGCAGCAATCAAGAGCTGGCGTTAAGGATCTGGCGGCGCAAACCACGCCGATTTAAAATCAAACCAGCCGAGGGTATTCATGCGCAGCCCGCGCATACTGCGTTGTCCCTGGATAATCAGCCAGTGGTGGATCAACGGCACAATCGCTTTGTTGGCCAGCAGTTGCTGGCACCAGTTCGCCAGGTTCATCTCGCCAGCGCGCCACTGCGCGGCGTCGTCCTGCCAGTCGCGCGGAATGCAGTTCTGCAAGAGCGGTACTTCGCACAGGTGCGCGAACAGCGAGAAATCCAGCGGCAGCGTAAAGTTAGCGCTATTGAGCCAGATATCGCTTTCGATCTCGCCGGCGTGCCATTGATCGTAGTCGATCTCCTGAATATGCAGATGCACCTGATGTTCAGCCAGAAGCGCGCTCATGATACGGGCGATAACCCGGTGCTCAATGTGTTCGCGATAGAAGGTCAGCGTGAGGGTTTCCAGCCCGGCGGGTTTTTCGCCCGGGCCTGGACGGGCGTGGTGCCAGCGCGGTAAAAGCCCATAGGCCGGGAACCAGAGCTGCTGTAGCGGTTCATCGGCATGATAGAGTAAATTGGTGGGGGAGAGGACGTGGCTTACCCATTCTCTGACCTGCGGATGCGCGCCGCGCGGCGTTCTGGCGTCGAATAGCAGGTAATAGCACCCCTCTTCCAGTCGGCTTTCTATCGCTTTTTCACCGCCTTGTATTGGCCCTTCCAGCATCAAGCCGCAGGCCGGTTCTTCACTGATATCCGGCAGTACCCAGACGTTCACTTCGTCTATCAACGCCCGATAGCCGAAGTAATCATCAAAGGCGAGTATCTTGAGCTGGTTTGGCGTATTACGCCGCACGGCATAAGGCCCGGTGCCGATAGGGTGGCTGGCGAAATTAGCCAGCGTTTCCCACTCCCGCGGCAAAATCATCGCCGGGACCTGGCCCAGCAGCCACGGCAACCAGCGATCCGGCTGGGAAAGATGAATATCCAGCGTCCACGCGGTAGGGGAGTCTATCTTTGTGATGTGCGAGTAAAGCGGAAGCGTATTGATACGCGTCAGCGAGGCGATGACATCTTCCATCTCCAGCTCGCGGCCATGATGAAAATGAATGCCGGGGCGCAGGTAGAAGCGCCACAGTAAAGGGGAAATTTGCTGCCAGTGGTGCGCAATGTCCGCTTCCAGTTCCCCGTTTTCCTCATTTACCCGCGTGAGCGAACTGAAAATTTGCCGGGCAATATGAGTTTCCGAGCGACGTAATGCGGTTCCCGGCAGGAGATTGTGCATCGGACGATAGTAAAGAACCCGCAGAATATGCCGCCCCTGGCGGAAGCTGCGTCCCAGATGGGAAATCAGCATTTGCCTGACAGCGCTTTTATCGCCGACCAGTTGTACCAGTTGATCGATTCGATCTTGTTCCAGCAGGTCTTCCGCCCGCTGCTGTTGCAGCGCCAGTCCGGTATACAGGAACGTCAGACGCGAACGCTTTCCGCGTCCGACCTCGGCTTCCCATGTTAGCCAACCGCGCGCCTGCATCGTATTTAGCAGCGTACGCATATGGCGACGCGAACAGTTCAGCAGATCCGCCAGCTCATTAAGCGTGGTGTCTTGCGTTTTACCGTCACAACATTGCCAGAGACGGATAAATTGTTGTTGCAGGCGACCTGAGGGCATAAAAGGGGAACTCCGATGAAAAACTCAGCAATTTTATTATCCCTATATTAGGCCAATAATATCTTTCGATGAAGCAAGAGGAAGAGGTCACTATGCGCCAGTTCTGGTTGAGATATTTTGCCGCGACGGAAAAAACGTCCTGGCTGGCTTGCCTGAGCGCGCCGCAGCGCTTAAAAATGCTCGCGGAACTGATGCAGTGGGAGGCGACCGATTGAAGCCAATTGCAGACATCATGTGTGACTGAGTATTGGTGTAGGCGATAGCCTAAAATCACCCGCCAGCAGATAATATCTGCTGGCTTTTTTATTTCGGCTGTTTCTGGATGACGACGATGGGACGGCGTCTCAACGGGATTTCTGCGGCGGTTTCTGTGGTCACGCGGGTGATGACCGGGCGAGTAAAAGACGTATAAAAAATGCCGGAATATCCCCGGCATGAGCGACTGATGAGTAACCAGGCGCTTGATGGCGCTACGCTTATCAGGCCTACAGAATATAGTGGCAACCTGGTGATATTGCATACCCTGTAGGCCCGGTAAGGCGTGAAAGGTTACCGCATAAATGCCGGTTGTTTATTTTCGTACTCGGCAATCGCGTCTTCGTGCTGCAGCGTCAGCCCGATGCTGTCCAGACCGTTCAACATGCAGTGGCGGCGGAAGTCGTCGATTTTAAAACTGTAGGTCTTATCGCCTGCTTTCACCACCTGTGCTTCCAGATCCACTTCAAATTTAATGCCCGGATTGGCTTTCACCAGCGTAAACAGCTCATCGACCTGTTCGTCGCTTAACTTCACCGGCAGCAGTTGGTTATTGAAACTGTTGCCGTAGAAGATGTCGGCGAAGCTTGGCGCGATCACCACTTTAAAACCGTAATCGGTCAACGCCCACGGCGCGTGTTCGCGTGAAGAGCCGCAGCCAAAGTTTTCCCGCGCCAACAGTATCGACGCGCCTTGATATTCCGGAAAGTTCAACACGAATTCCGGATTTGGCTGTTGGCCCTTTTCGTCCAGGAAACGCCAGTCGTTAAACAGATGGGCGCCAAAACCGGTGCGCGTAACCTTCTGCAAAAACTGTTTAGGGATAATTGCATCGGTATCGACGTTGGCGGCATCCAGTGGGACAACCAGGCCGGTATGCTGGGTAAATTTCTCTGCCATGGTAGTTTCCTTATTTGATGCTGCGAATATCGGCGAAGTGGCCGGTAACGGCGGCAGCGGCGGCCATCGCCGGGCTGACTAAATGCGTGCGACCCCCGCGGCCCTGACGACCTTCAAAGTTACGGTTGCTGGTGGAGGCGCAGCGCTCGCCCGGGTTCAGGCGGTCATTATTCATGGCCAGGCACATGGAACAGCCTGGTAAGCGCCATTCAAATCCTGCTTCGATAAAGATCTTGTCCAGACCTTCCGCTTCCGCCTGCGCTTTCACCGGACCTGAACCCGGCACCACCAGCGCCTGCACGCCAGGCGCAACTTTGCGCCCTTTGGCGACTTCCGCCGCCGCGCGCAAATCTTCAATACGCGAATTGGTACAAGAGCCGATAAAGACTTTATCAATAGCAACGTCTGTTAACGGTACGCCCGGCTGTAAGCCCATATAAGCCAGCGCTTTTTCGGCGCTGGCGCGCTCAACCGGATCGCTAAAAGAGGCGGGATCGGGGATGATGTCGGTGACGGAAATCACCTGGCCCGGATTAGTGCCCCAGGTCACCTGCGGCGCGATCTCTTCTGCTCGCAGGGTGACGACAGTATCAAAGGTCGCGCCGTCATCGGTTTTCAGCGTTTTCCAGTACTCGACGGCTTCGTCAAAATCGCGGCCCTTCGGCGCGTGCAAACGCCCTTTTACGTAGTTGAAAGTGGTTTCATCCGGGGCGACCAGACCGGCTTTGGCGCCCATCTCAATCGCCATATTGCACAGCGTCATGCGGCCTTCCATACTCAGCGCGCGGATAGCGTCGCCGCAAAATTCAACCACGTGTCCGGTGCCGCCGGCGCTACCAGTTTTACCGATGATCGCCAGCACGATGTCTTTGGCGGTAATGCCCGGTGCGGCGTTGCCCGTGACTTCAATCTTCATGGTTTTAGCGCGCCCCTGTTTCAGGGTTTGCGTCGCCAGTACATGTTCTACCTCAGAAGTGCCGATGCCGAAGGCCAACGCGCCAAACGCGCCGTGGGTAGCGGTGTGGGAGTCGCCGCAGACGATGGTCATACCCGGCAGGGTAACGCCCTGTTCCGGCCCCATCACATGGACGATGCCCTGATATGGGTGATTCAGGTCATACAGCTCGACGCCGAACTCGTTACAGTTCTTAATCAGCTCTTGCATCTGGATACGCGCCATTTCACCAGAAGCATTAATGTCTTTAGTCTGCGTCGAGACGTTGTGATCCATCGTGGCGAAGGTTTTCCCCGGCTGACGTACCGGACGATGGTGCGCGCGCAGACCGTCAAACGCCTGCGGCGAGGTCACTTCGTGTACCAGGTGGCGATCGATGTACAGCAGCGGCGTTTCGTTTGGCGCCTCAAAGACCACGTGGGCATCAAATAATTTTTCGTATAACGTTTTGGCCATGATTACACCCCTTCTGCGACATAGCGGGCGATAATATCGCCCATCTCATCGGTACTGACTGCGGCAGCGCCCCTGGCTAAATCGCTGGTGCGAACCCCCTCTTCTAATGCGCGATTGATCGCCTGTTCAATGGCCGTTGCCGCCTCATCGGCATCCAGGCTGTAGCGCAGCAGCAGCGCCAGCGACAGGATCTGCGCAATTGGGTTGGCGATATTTTTCCCAGCGATATCCGGCGCGGAGCCGCCAGCCGGTTCATACAGGCCAAACTCTTGCTCGTTCAGGCTGGCGGAGGGCAACATCCCCATTGAGCCGGTGATCATGGCGCATTCGTCGGACAGAATGTCGCCGAACAGGTTAGAGCACAGCAGGACGTCAAACTGCGACGGGTCTTTAATCAACTGCATGGTGGCGTTATCGATATACATGTGCGCGAGTTCCACATCGGGATACGCTTTCGCGACATCATTGACGATCTCACGCCACAGGATAGAGCTTTGCAGTACGTTGGCTTTATCTATAGAGGTGACTTTACGGCGGCGTTTACGCGCCGATTCAAAGGCGATACGGGCAATGCGCTCGATCTCAAAGCGGTGATAAACTTCGGTATCAAAGGCTTTTTCGTACTGACCGCTGCCTTCACGGCCTTTTGGCTGTCCGAAATAGATCCCGCCGGTCAGCTCGCGCACGCACAGGATATCGAAACCGTTAGCGGCGATATCGGCGCGCAACGGGCAAAATGCTTCCAGTCCCTGATACAGTTTCGCCGGACGCAGGTTACTGAATAATTTGAAATGTTTGCGCAGCGGCAGCAGGGCGCCGCGCTCCGGCTGGCTTTCCGGGGGCAAATTTTCCCATTTCGGGCCGCCGACGGAGCCAAACAGAATGGCATCCGCCTGCTCACACCCTTCAACGGTGGCTTTCGGCAGTGGATGACCATGATTGTCGATAGCAATACCGCCGACGTCATAGCGGCTGGTGGTGATACGCATATCAAAACGGCTGCGTACCGCATCCATAACTTTCAGGGCTTGCGCCATGACTTCCGGGCCGATACCGTCGCCCGGCAGTACGGCAATATGATAGTTCTTCGACATTACACGGTTTCCTTGTTGTTCTCTTTATTTTGAGCTTTGCGTTGCAATTCTTTTTCAACTTCGGCGGCGCGCCAGATATTGTTCAGTACGTGTACCATCGCTTTGGCGGAGGATTCGACGATATCCGTCGCCAGCCCGACGCCGTGGAAGCGGCGACCATGATGGTTCACGACGATATCGACCTGACCCAGCGCGTCTTTGCCCTGGCCTTTGGCGTTCAGGTCGTATTTAACCAACTCAACGTCGTAGCCAGTGATGCGGTTAATCGCCTGATAGATGGCGTCGACCGGGCCGTTGCCGTTCGCCGCCTCGGCCTTGATCTCTTCACCACAGGCCAGCTTCACGGAAGCGGTGGCGATATCGCTGGAGCCGGACTGCACGCTGAAGTAATCCAGACGGAAATGCTCTGGTTCTTCTTGCTGTTTATTAATAAACGCCAGCGCTTCCAGGTCATAGTCGAACACCTGGCCTTTTTTGTCCGCCAGCTTCAGGAACGCGTCGTACAGGTGGCCCATGTTGTAGTCTGTGTCCTTGTAACCCATCTCTTCCATGCGATGTTTCACGGCGGCACGGCCAGAGCGGGAGGTCAGGTTCAGCTGTATCTGGTTCAGACCGATGGACTCTGGCGTCATGATTTCATAGTTTTCGCGGTTCTTGAGGACGCCATCCTGGTGGATGCCGGAAGAGTGGGCAAAAGCGCCGCTGCCAACAATCGCTTTGTTGGCCGGGATCGGCATGTTACAGATCTGGCTGACGGTCTGGCTGGTGCGCCAGATTTCGTGGTGATTGATGTTGGTGTGTACGTTTATGATGTCTTTGCGCACTTTAATCGCCATGATCACCTCTTCCAGCGCGCAGTTACCGGCACGTTCTCCGATACCGTTCATCGCGCCTTCAACTTGACGCGCGCCCGCATGTACTGCCGCCAGCGAGTTGCCTACCGCTATCCCTAAATCGTCGTGGGTATGAACGGAGATGATAGCTTTGTCGATATTGGGGACACGTTCATACAGACCGGAAATGATTCCCGCGAACTCAAACGGCATGGTATAGCCCACGGTATCGGGAATATTGATGGTTCTCGCGCCGGCGTTTATAGCGGCTTCCACCACGCGCGCCAGATCGTCAACAGGCGTCCGGCCAGCATCCTCGCAGGAGAACTCCACGTCATCAGTGTAATTACGCGCCCGCTTAACCATGTATACCGCGCGTTCGATGACCTCATCCAGCGTGCTGCGCAGCTTGGTGGCGATGTGCATTGGCGAGGTGGCGATAAAAGTATGGATACGAAACGCGTCGGCGACCTTCAGCGCCTGTGCCGCAACGTCGATGTCTTTTTCTACACAACGCGCCAGGGCGCAAACGCGGCTGTTTTTGATGGTGCGGGCGATGGTTTGGACGGATTCAAAATCACCCGGAGAAGAGACCGGGAAGCCCACTTCCATGACATCGACACCCATGCGCTCAAGGGCCAGGGCAATCTGCAGCTTCTCTTTCGCGCTCAGGCTGGCCTGTAACGCTTGTTCGCCGTCGCGTAAGGTCGTATCAAAAATAATGACTTGCTGGCTCATGATGTGGTCCTTGTCTCCAGGGGCGCCTTGCGTCAGGCATAAAAAAACCCGCACAACGGCGCGGGTTTTGTTTGACTTCGAGCTGACTTAATGTTGAATGCCGCCCACCGGTCTACCGCGCACAATAAATGCGTTGAGTAGTAGTAGCCCAGTGAAACGAACGATATATGACATTAATTCAGCTCCAGCGAATGCGTTATGCTTTTAGTGGTACTGGATATGCCGTTTAATGTCAACTCTATTTTCTGTCGCCATTGCATTTTGTTGACGATATCCGGATACGTACTTTAGCTAATTGTGCTGGGCTGCGCGTCCAATAAAGGATAAAAGAACGAGTGGACATTCATACTTTTCATTGTTTGAAATATTTAGGCATTTTTGTTTGCAAATTGGTTAGGGGAATGGCCTGTTAAAGGTATGCTAAAGGTTTGGTTTATCTTTTTGATTTGTTTTATATTTTAACAAATAACCTTGTTTGCTTAATGGATAAGGATAAAGTTATTGATAAATTAATGTTAACTTTTTAGCTATTAATAATATAAACATTTAATTGAAACTTAAATGATCATTCACTTGGTGTATGATTGTGTATTCGCCATAGTTATGGTTATATTGCTTGCGTAATTTAAACATTATGAATCGCAATGGTGTGACTCAGGACATATTACGCTTGCGCTGGCATTCTATTTGTCTCTGTCAGCGTCTTTATGTTTTCCGAATTTTAACGCTTTCCCTTTTTCTTATTTTATATGCATGGTAAATCATATTTTCAGGAATTATTTCTGCCTTCAGCCAGAAAAAGGGAGTTAAGCGTGACAGTGGAGTTAAATATGCCAGAGGTCAAAACCGAAAAGCCGCATCTTTTAGATATGGGCAAACCACAGCTTCGCATGGTTGATTTGAACCTATTGACCGTGTTCGATGCGGTAATGCAAGAGCAGAATATTACGCGCGCCGCCCACACGCTGGGAATGTCGCAGCCTGCGGTCAGTAACGCCGTAGCGCGTCTGAAGGTTATGTTTAATGACGAACTTTTTGTTCGATATGGACGAGGAATTCAGCCGACTGCCCGTGCATTTCAGTTATTTGGTTCAGTCCGTCAGGCGTTGCAATTGGTGCAAAATGAATTGCCGGGATCGGGGTTTGAGCCGACCAGCAGCGAACGTGTATTCAATCTTTGCGTGTGCAGTCCGCTGGATAATATCCTGACGTCACAGATTTATAATCGTGTAGAAAAAATTGCGCCAAATATTCATGTCGTTTTTAAAGCGTCGTTGAATCAGAATACTGAGCATCAGTTACGCTATCAGGAAACCGAGTTCGTTATTAGTTATGAAGAATTCCGTCGTCCTGAGTTTACCAGCGTACCGCTATTTAAAGATGAAATGGTTTTAGTCGCCAGCCGAAAACACCCGCGTATTAGCGGCCCGCTACTGGAAGGCGATGTTTATAATGAACAACATGCGGTTGTTTCTCTCGATCGTTATGCGTCATTTAGTCGGCCGTGGTATGACACGCCGGATAAACAGTCGAGCGTGGCTTATCAGGGCATGGCGCTTATCAGCGTTCTGAACGTGGTTTCGCAGACGCATTTGGTCGCTATTGCCCCGCGCTGGCTGGCGGAAGAGTTTGCGGAGTCGCTGGAGCTGCAAATACTGCCGTTGCCTTTAAAACTGAATAGCCGGACATGCTACCTTTCCTGGCATGAAGCGGCTGGGCGTGATAAAGGGCATCAATGGATGGAAGATTTATTAGTCTCTGTTTGTAAGCGATAAAACCGGGCAGAATAAATCAGAAACAAATTCTGGTTTATTCTGCTTTTTAGCGTATGTCAAAAATTTTATGCTGAATTAACGGTGAGCGATTCTTTTCGTCGCTGTGAAAAATAGATGAATTGCTGTAAGTCTGCATTTATAAGCGATTATTTATTACCTGGTGTGATTCAGACGGAGTATTTCTCCATTTCTTCTCTTCTTGCCTCCTGATTATTCTAACCTTCCCCATCTTTACGTCATTCCACCCAATTGCCAGGCGTGATAGCGAGCGGTTAAGGTGTCCGTCAAACCGTGATGACAGGTATAAAGTGGAGGCAAGCCGTGGAGATGTTGTCTGGAGCCGAGATGGTCGTCCGATCGCTTATCGATCAAGGCGTAAAGCAGGTGTTCGGCTATCCTGGAGGCGCAGTGCTTGATATTTATGATGCGCTACATACCGTTGGAGGGATCGATCATGTGCTGGTGCGTCATGAGCAGGCCGCGGTGCATATGGCGGATGGCCTGGCGCGAGCCACTGGCGACGTTGGCGTGGTGCTGGTGACTTCCGGACCGGGAGCGACCAATGCGATTACAGGGATTGCTACGGCCTATATGGATTCCATTCCGCTGGTGATTCTTTCCGGCCAGGTCGCCACCTCATTGATTGGCTATGATGCCTTTCAGGAGTGCGACATGGTGGGGATTTCCCGACCGGTGGTCAAACATAGCTTCCTGGTCAAACAGACGGAAGATATTCCCCTGGTGCTTAAAAAGGCCTTCTGGCTGGCGGCAAGCGGACGTCCTGGGCCGGTGGTCGTGGATCTGCCGAAAGATATTTTGAATCCGGCGAAAAAAATGCCGTATGTCTGGCCGGAAACGGTCAGTATGCGCTCTTACAATCCCACAACATCAGGACATAAAGGACAAATTAAGCGTGCCTTGCAAACGCTGGCGTCGGCAAAAAAGCCGGTGGTCTATGTTGGGGGAGGGGCGATAAGCGCGGCCTGCTATGCGCCGCTGCGCCACATCATTGAAACCTTTAACCTGCCGGTGGTCTCTTCATTAATGGGACTGGGCGCGTTTCCTGCTACTCATCGCCAGTCGTTAGGAATGCTGGGAATGCATGGCACTTATGAAGCCAATATGACCATGCATAACGCCGACGTGATTTTCGCTGTTGGCGTACGATTTGACGACCGCACGACGAATAATCTCGCTAAATATTGTCCGAACGCGACGGTATTACACATCGACATTGACCCGACGTCCATATCCAAAACGGTTAACGCTGATATCCCGGTGGTGGGCGATGCACGCCTGGTACTGGAACAAATGCTGGAGCTACTGGCGCAGGATGCGCCGTCTCAGCCGCAGGATGATATTCGCGACTGGTGGCAGCAGATAGAGAGCTGGCGCGCCCGTCAGTGCCTGAAATATGACGCGGAAAGCGAAAGCATTAAACCCCAGGCGGTGATTGAAACTCTCTGGCGTCTGACGAAGGGTGATGCGTACGTGACGTCCGATGTAGGACAACACCAGATGTTTGCCGCCCTCTACTACCCGTTCGATAAGCCACGTCGCTGGATTAACTCTGGCGGGCTCGGCACGATGGGGTTTGGCCTACCGGCTGCACTGGGCGTTAAAATGGCCCTGCCGAAAGAAATGGTGGTCTGCGTGACCGGCGATGGCAGTATACAGATGAACATTCAGGAGCTGTCGACAGCCTTACAGTATGAACTGCCGGTACTGGTTCTGAACCTGAACAACCGTTACCTGGGGATGGTGAAACAGTGGCAGGATATGATCTATTCCGGTCGCCATTCTCAGTCTTATATGCAGTCGTTACCGGATTTTGTGCGCCTGGCGGAAGCATATGGCCATGTCGGGCTGCAGATTAACCGTCCGGATGAGCTGGAAAGTAAACTCAGCGAAGCCCTTGAGCATGTGCGTAATAACCGACTGGTGTTCGTCGATGTCACCGTTGATGGCAGCGAGCATGTCTATCCGATGCAGATTCGCGGGGGCGGGATGGACGAAATGTGGTTAAGCAAAACGGAGAGGACCTGATGATGCGCCGGATTTTATCGGTATTACTGGAAAACGAATCTGGGGCGTTATCGCGGGTTATCGGCCTCTTTTCGCAACGCGGATATAATATTGAAAGCCTGACCGTTGCGCCGACAGACGATCCGACGTTGTCGCGCATGACTATCCAGACGGTAGGCGATGAAAAAGTGCTTGAGCAAATTGAAAAGCAACTGCACAAGCTGGTTGATGTGCTGCGCGTCAGCGAGCTGGGACAGGGAGCGCACGTTGAGCGGGAAATCATGCTGGTGAAAATCCAGGCCAGCGGCTACGGACGGGAAGAGGTGAAGCGTAATACGGAAATTTTCCGTGGTCAGATTATTGACGTTACGCCAACGTTGTATACCGTTCAACTGGCGGGCACCAGCGATAAACTGGATGCTTTTCTGGCCTCGCTGCGCGATGTGGCGAAAATTGTTGAAGTGGCGCGTTCAGGCGTCGTCGGGCTTTCGCGCGGCGATAAGGTTATGCGCTGAGCAGATTCGCCGGATGACGACGCGCTTGCGTTTTATCCGGTCTACAGGCTGATATCTGGCCCAGGTCCGATAAGCGTAGCGCCATCAGGCAGGTTTGCCGGATATCAGCCAACAGGAATTATCGCCCAACCCAATATCATCGGTTGGGCTTTTTTTTGCGAAATCCGTGGTAACCCGGAATAAAAGCGGTTGCCGGAGTGATCAAACTGCGCTTAGATGTTAACGATTTTAACCCATGCCGACATAAAGGTTATGGTTTGTACAATTTACACAAGGGGCAATTGTGAAACTGGATGAAATCGCTCGGCTGGCCGGTGTCTCGCGCACAACTGCAAGCTACGTTATAAACGGTAAAGCAAAGCAATACCGCGTGAGCGACAAAACCGTAGAAAAAGTCATGGCGGTAGTGCGTGAGCACAATTACCATCCTAACGCTGTGGCTGCCGGGCTGCGTGCTGGACGCACACGTTCCATTGGTCTGGTGATCCCGGACCTTGAAAACACGAGCTACACCCGTATCGCAAACTATCTTGAGCGCCAGGCACGCCAGCGTGGCTACCAACTGCTGATCGCCTGTTCTGAAGATCAGCCGGATAACGAAATGCGCTGCATTGAGCACCTTTTGCAACGCCAGGTGGATGCAATCATTGTTTCAACTTCGTTACCGCCGGAGCATCCCTTCTATCAGCGCTGGGCCAACGATCCGTTCCCCATCGTCGCGCTCGACCGCGCGCTGGATCGCGAACATTTCACCAGCGTGGTCGGCGCCGATCAGGATGATGCCGAGATGTTGGCGGAAGAGCTGCGTAAATTCCCGGCGGAAACGGTGCTTTATTTGGGCGCGCTGCCGGAGTTGTCCGTCAGTTTCCTGCGCGAGCAGGGGTTCCGCACCGCATGGAAAGACGATCCGCGGGAGGTGAATTTCTTATATGCCAACAGCTATGAGCGCGAAGCCGCCGCGCAGCTGTTTGAGAAATGGCTGGAAACGCATCCTATGCCGCAGGCGCTCTTTACGACATCATTCGCGCTATTACAGGGCGTGATGGACGTTACGCTGCGGCGCGATGGAAAACTGCCTTCGGATTTAGCGATTGCGACCTTTGGCGATCATGAGCTGCTGGATTTTCTGCAATGCCCGGTACTGGCGGTGGCGCAGCGTCATCGTGATGTCGCGGAACGCGTGCTGGAGATTGTGCTGGCAAGTCTTGATGAACCGCGTAAACCGAAACCCGGCTTAACGCGTATTCGGCGAAACCTGTATCGTCGCGGCATTCTGAGCCGTAGCTAAAGGACCGGCGGTAAAAGACTCTCTCTTCTGCCGCCGTCAAACAAATGCGTATCAGTAAAAATATCCCTTAAATAATTAAGATTATTCCTTAAAATTATCCGAAAATTCTTTTTTATTACCTTTCTTTTGTCCGAAATCGTCCATATTCCACTAATTAAGACGTAACGAGTCTTTTCCTTTGTATTGTTTTGTTACAAGCAGGCAAGAAATCGTCGAATTAACAGCCACTTTTTGTCTTTGGCGCGACAGTCGCTTGTAGGCGCTGGTATAGCAGGCGCCGCACACGTTAAACAGGCACTGTTAACACGGTGCAATATGTCCTAAAATGCCGCTCGCGTCGCAAACTGACACTTTATATTTTTCTCGGATTATATTGAGTCCGTTTTAAACGGCGGTGGGTCTTTGGTTTTTTTCTTACAAATATTCATAACGTTAATTTGGCTTGCGCGCTGGGCGGAAATTAATCAACGCAGATATTCGCCGTAAACATTGGCTTTTTTACTTCGGTAAGCGTTGTGACTTGCTTGACAAGCTTTTCCTCCGCTCCGTAAACTCCTTCGAGTGGGAATTTGTGGGATAAAGTGGTAAGAAGGGGTGAGACTGGCATGTTCCGGGGGGCAACGTTAGTCAATCTCGACAGTAAAGGGCGCCTGACCGTGCCGACCCGTTATCGGGAGCAACTGATCGAGAGCGCTACCGGTCAAATAGTATGTACCATTGACATCCATCACCCATGCCTGCTGCTTTACCCCCTGCCTGAATGGGAAATTATTGAGCAAAAGTTATCTCGTCTGTCGAGCATGAACCCGGTAGAACGTCGCGTACAGCGTTTACTGTTGGGCCATGCCAGTGAATGTCAGATGGATGGTGCAGGTCGATTACTGATCGCGCCAGTTCTGCGGCAACATGCCGGACTGACGAAAGAAGTGATGCTGGTTGGACAGTTCAACAAATTTGAGCTGTGGGATGAAACGACCTGGTATCAACAGGTCAAGGAAGATATCGACGCTGAACAGTCAGCTACCGAAACGTTATCGGAGCGGCTGCAGGACTTGTCTCTATAAGATGATGGAAAATTTTAAACACACTACGGTACTGTTGGATGAAGCCGTTAATGGGCTGAATATTCGTCCGGATGGTATCTATATTGATGGCACATTTGGTCGCGGCGGCCACTCGCGCCTGATCCTCTCGCAACTGGGCGAAGAGGGGCGCTTGCTGGCGATCGATCGCGATCCGCAGGCGATCGCCGTTGCGCAGACCATTAATGATCCTCGCTTCTCCATCATTCATGGACCTTTTTCCGCGCTGGCTGATTATGTCGCCGAGCGCGAGCTTACCGGCAAGATTGACGGGATCCTTCTCGATCTTGGCGTCTCTTCTCCGCAGCTTGACGATGCGGAGCGCGGTTTTTCATTTATGCGCGACGGTCCGCTGGATATGCGAATGGACCCGACGCGCGGCCAGTCTGCCGCCGAGTGGTTACAAACGGCGGAGGAGGCGGATATCGCCTGGGTGCTGAAAACATTCGGCGAGGAGCGTTTTGCCAAACGTATTGCTCACGCCATTGTTGAGCGCAATCGCGAACAGCCGATGACCCGCACCAAAGAGCTGGCGGAAGTGGTTGCGGCGGCGACCCCGGTAAAAGACAAATTCAAACATCCCGCGACCCGTACCTTCCAGGCGGTGCGCATCTGGGTAAACAGTGAACTGGAGGAGATAGAGCAGGCGCTAAAAAGCTCGCTCAGCGTACTGGCCTCAGGCGGGCGGCTTTCAATCATCAGTTTCCACTCGCTGGAAGACCGTATTGTGAAACGCTTTATGCGTGAGCAAAGCCGCGGTCCGCAGGTACCGGCGGGATTACCGATGACGGAAGCGCAGCTCAAAAAACTGGGCGGTCGTGAGTTACGAGCGTTAGGCAAGTTGATGCCGGGTGAAAAAGAGGTAGCTGAAAATCCTCGGGCCCGTAGTTCAGTTCTGCGTATCGCAGAGAGGACGAACGCATGATCAGCAGAGTGACAGAAGCCCTAAGCAAAGTTAAGGGATCGATAGGAAGCAACGAGCGCCATGCCTTGCCTGGCGTGATCGGTGACGATCTTTTGCGGTTCGGGAAGCTGCCACTCTGCTTGTTCATTTGCATCATTTTAACGGCGGTGACGGTGGTCACGACGGCGCACCATACTCGTTTACTCACCGCTCAGCGTGAACAACTGGTTCTGGAGCGCGATGCATTGGACATTGAATGGCGCAACCTGATCCTTGAAGAAAATGCGCTCGGCGATCACAGCCGGGTAGAGCGGATCGCAACGGAAAAGCTGCAAATGCAGCATGTTGATCCGTCCCAAGAAAATATCGTAGTGCAAAAATAAGGATAAACGCGACGCATGAAAGCAGCGGCAAAAACGCAAAAATCGAAGCGCCAGGAAGAACAGACCAACTTCATCAGTTGGCGTTTTGCGTTGCTGTGCGGCTGTATTTTACTGGCGCTGGTTTTTTTACTTGGACGCGCGGCGTGGCTACAGATTATCGCCCCGGATATGCTGGTGCGTCAGGGCGATATGCGTTCGCTGCGTGTTCAGGAAGTCTCCACCTCACGCGGTATGATTACCGACCGTTCCGGGCGTCCACTGGCGGTCAGCGTACCGGTTAAGGCGATCTGGGCCGACCCGAAAGAAGTTCATGACGCCGGCGGCATCAGCGTCGGCGATCGCTGGAAAGCGCTTTCTACTGCGCTCAATATTCCGCTCGATCAGCTCTCCGCCCGTATCAACGCCAACCCGAAAGGGCGTTTTATTTATCTGGCGCGCCAGGTAAATCCTGACATGGCGGACTACATCAAAAAACTCAAACTGCCGGGGATTCATTTGCGTGAAGAATCACGCCGCTACTACCCGTCAGGAGAAGTAACCGCTCACCTCATCGGTTTTACCAACGTTGACAGTCAGGGGATTGAAGGCGTTGAAAAGAGCTTTGATAAGTGGCTTACCGGTCAGCCTGGCGAGCGAATCGTGCGTAAAGACCGCTATGGCCGCGTGATTGAGGATATCTCCTCCACTGACAGTCAGGCAGCGCACAACCTGGCGTTAAGCATTGATGAACGCTTACAGGCGCTGGTTTACCGCGAACTGAACAACGCGGTGGCGTTTAACAAGGCGGAATCCGGTAGCGCGGTGCTGGTCGATGTCAATACCGGTGAAGTACTGGCGATGGCGAATAGCCCTTCCTATAACCCCAACAACCTTGCCGGTACGCCGAAAGACGCGATGCGTAACCGTACCATCACCGACGTGTTTGAACCGGGTTCTACGGTTAAGCCGATGGTGGTGATGACTGCGCTTCAGCGCGGTATCGTCAACGAAAATACGGTGTTGAATACCGTTCCATACCGAATTAACGGCCACGAAATTAAAGACGTGGCGCGCTACAGCGAATTAACCCTGACTGGGGTTCTACAGAAGTCGAGTAACGTCGGTGTATCCAAACTGGCGTTAGCGATGCCGTCCTCAGCGTTAGTAGATACTTACTCACGTTTTGGGCTAGGAAAGGCGACCAATTTGGGGTTGGTCGGAGAACGCAGTGGCTTATATCCTCAAAAACAACGGTGGTCCGACATAGAGAGGGCCACCTTCTCTTTCGGCTACGGGCTAATGGTAACGCCGTTACAGTTAGCGCGAGTTTATGCAACGATCGGCAGCTATGGCATTTATCGCCCGCTGTCGATTACCAAAGTTGATCCGCCTGTACCCGGCGAACGCATCTTCCCTGAATCCACCGTACGCACCGTGGTGCATATGATGGAAAGCGTGGCGCTGCCGGGCGGCGGCGGCGTGAAGGCGGCAATTAAAGGCTACCGTATCGCGATTAAAACCGGTACGGCGAAAAAAGTGGGGCCGGACGGTCGCTACATCAACAAATACATTGCTTACACCGCAGGCGTCGCGCCTGCGAGTCAGCCGCGCTTCGCGCTGGTGGTTGTCATCAACGATCCGCAGGCGGGTAAATACTACGGCGGCGCCGTTTCCGCGCCGGTATTTGGTGCCATCATGGGCGGCGTTCTGCGCACCATGAACATCGAACCGGACGCGCTGGCAACGGGCGAAAAAAATGAATTCGTAATTAATCAAGGCGAGGGAACAGGTGGCAGATCGTAATTTGCGCGACCTTCTTGCTCCGTGGGTGGCTGGACTACCCGCGCGAGAACTGCGAGAGATGACGCTCGACAGCCGTGTGGCTGCGGCGGGCGATCTCTTTGTGGCAGTGGTGGGTCATCAGGCGGACGGGCGTCGTTATATCCCGCAGGCGATAGCGCAAGGCGTAGCTGCCATTATTGCAGAGGCGAAAGACGAGGCGAGTGACGGTGAGATTCGCGAAATGCACGGCGTACCAGTCGTCTATCTCAGCCAGCTCAATGAGCGTTTATCTGCGCTGGCGGGCCGCTTTTACCATGAGCCATCTGAAAACATGCGTCTGGTGGCGGTGACCGGCACCAATGGCAAGACCACCACCACCCAACTACTGGCGCAGTGGAGCCAGTTGCTCGGCGAAACCAGCGCAGTGATGGGGACGGTAGGTAACGGACTGTTGGGTAAAGTGATCCCGACGGAGAACACAACCGGTTCCGCAGTGGATGTTCAGCATGTGCTGGCCAGTCTGGTTGCGCAGGGCGCGACCTTCGGCGCTATGGAAGTCTCTTCTCACGGCCTGGTGCAGCATCGCGTGGCGGCGCTGAAATTTGCCGCCTCCGTGTTTACTAATTTGAGCCGCGACCATCTCGACTATCATGGCGATATGGCGCATTACGAGGCGGCAAAATGGATGCTTTATTCCACCCACCATCACGGTCAGGCAATCGTCAACGCCGATGATGAAGTTGGACGCCGCTGGCTGGCGTCGCTACCCGATGCGGTCGCGGTTTCAATGGAAGGGCATATCAACCCTAACTGTCACGGTCGTTGGCTGAAAGCGGAGGCGGTGGAGTACCACGACCGCGGAGTGACGATTCGTTTTGCTTCAAGCTGGGGTGAAGGCGAAATCGAAAGCTGCCTGATGGGCGCGTTTAACGTCAGCAACTTACTGCTGGCATTGGCGACGCTGCTGGCGCTGGGCTATCCGTTAACGGATTTGCTGAAAACCGCCGCGCGTTTGCAGCCGGTTTGCGGGCGTATGGAAGTGTTCACTGCGCCAGGCAAACCGACGGTGGTGGTGGATTACGCGCACACGCCGGATGCGCTGGAAAAAGCATTGCAGGCGGCGCGCCTGCACTGCGCCGGAAAATTGTGGTGCGTCTTTGGCTGTGGCGGGGATCGTGACAAAGGTAAGCGCCCACTCATGGGGGCCATTGCCGAAGAATTCGCGGATATCGTCGTGGTGACTGACGATAACCCGCGTACCGAGGAGCCGCGCGCCATTATCAACGATATTCTGGCCGGAATGCTGGACGCCGGGCAGGTCAGGGTAATGGAAGGCCGCGCTGAGGCGGTAACCAATGCCATTATGCAGGCAAAAGACAATGACGTCGTGCTGATTGCAGGTAAAGGGCACGAGGATTACCAGATTGTCGGCACGCAGCGTCTTGATTATTCAGACCGCGTGACCGCAGCGCGTTTGCTGGGGGTGATCGCATGATTAGCGTAACGCTCAGCAAAATTGCCGATGTCCTTGGCGCCGAACACCGCGGGGCGGATCTCACGCTCGATACGGTCATTACCGACACACGGAAAGTGACGCCGGGATGCCTGTTCGTGGCGCTGAAAGGGGAACGCTTTGATGCGCATGATTTTGCTGATAAAGCAAAAGCGAACGGCGCTGGCGCCCTGCTGGTCAGTCGTCCTCTGGATATCGATCTTCCGCAGGTGATTGTAAAAGACACGCGTCAGGCATTTGGCCAACTGGCCGCCTGGGTACGTATGCAGGTACCGGCGCGGGTGGTGGCGTTAACCGGTTCGTCCGGCAAAACCTCGGTCAAAGAGATGACCGCCGCGATTCTTAGCCAGTGCGGAAATACTTTGTATACCGCAAGCAATTTTAACAACGACATCGGCGTGCCGATAACGCTGCTGCGCTTAAACCATGATTATGACTATGCGGTGATCGAGTTAGGCGCTAATCACCAGGGAGAAATCGCCTGGACCGTTAGCCTGACGCGCCCGGAAGCGGCGCTGGTCAATAACCTGGCGGCGGCGCATCTGGAAGGTTTCGGCTCGCTGGCCGGCGTGGCGAAAGCGAAAGGCGAAATCTATACCGGTTTGCCTGAGAACGGTATCGCGATTATGAATGCCGATAATAATGACTGGCTGAACTGGCAAAGCATTATTGGCGATCGTCAGGTGTGGCGCTTTTCGCCGAATGCGGCAAACAGCGACTTTACCGCTGCGAATATCCACGTGACGTCACACGGTACCGAATTTACCCTGCAAACGCCGATGGGCAGCATTGATGTGCTGCTGCCGTTGCCGGGGCGGCACAATATTGCCAACGCGCTGGCGGCCGCTGCTTTATCAATGGCGGTGGGGGCGACGCTGGCGGCGGTTAAAGCAGGGCTGGCGGCGTTAAAAGCCGTACCCGGGCGTCTGTTCCCGATTCAACTAAGTGAAAACCAACTGGTACTGGATGACGCTTATAACGCCAACGTCGGTTCGATGACCGCCGCAGTGCAGGTCCTTTCTGAAATGCCCGGCTACCGCGTGCTGGTGGTAGGCGATATGGCCGAGCTGGGCGCAGAAAGCGAAGCGTGCCACCTCCAGGTTGGCGAGGCCGCAAAAGCGGCGGGTATTGATCGCGTGTTAAGCACCGGAAAACTCAGTCAGGTTATCAGCCACGCCAGCGGCGTCGGCGAACATTTTGCCGATAAAGCCGCGCTCATTGCGCGTTTACACGCTCTGCTTCAGGAGCAACCGATGATGACTATTTTAGTGAAAGGATCACGCAGCGCCGCGATGGAAGATGTGGTTCATGCGTTACAGGAGAAAGGTTCATGTTAGTTTGGCTGGCCGAGCATTTGGTCAAATATTATTCCGGCTTTAACGTCTTTTCTTATCTGACGTTTCGCGCCATCGTCAGCCTGTTGACCGCGCTGTTCATCTCTTTATGGATGGGCCCGCGTATGATCGCTCGTCTGCAAAAACTCTCTTTTGGCCAGGTGGTACGTAACGATGGCCCGGAATCGCACTTCAGTAAACGCGGTACGCCGACGATGGGCGGCATCATGATCCTGACGGCGATTGTGATTTCCGTTCTGTTATGGGCTTACCCGTCTAACCCGTACGTCTGGTGCGTGCTGGTGGTATTGATCGGCTACGGCATTATCGGTTTTGTCGATGACTACCGCAAAGTGGTGCGGAAAGATACCAAAGGGCTGATTGCGCGCTGGAAATATTTCTGGATGTCGGTTATCGCGCTCGGCGTGGCCTTTGCGCTTTATCTCGTCGGGAAAGACACGCCCGCGACCCAACTGGTGGTGCCGTTCTTTAAAGATGTTATGCCGCAATTGGGGCTGTTTTACATTCTGCTGTCCTACTTTGTCATCGTCGGTACGGGTAACGCCGTAAACCTGACCGACGGGCTTGATGGTCTGGCGATTATGCCGACTGTCTTCGTTGCCGCCGGCTTTGCGCTGGTGGCTTGGGCGACCGGGAACATGAACTTCGCCAATTACCTGCATATTCCGTATTTACGCCATGCGGGCGAGCTGGTGATTGTCTGTACGGCGATTGTCGGCGCGGGATTAGGATTCTTGTGGTTTAACACCTATCCGGCGCAGGTTTTTATGGGCGATGTCGGATCGCTGGCGTTGGGCGGCGCGTTGGGCATTATCGCCGTGCTGCTGCGTCAGGAATTTCTGCTGGTGATCATGGGCGGCGTCTTTGTGGTGGAAACTCTGTCGGTCATCCTGCAGGTGGGTTCCTTTAAACTACGCGGACAGCGTATTTTCCGTATGGCGCCTATCCATCACCACTATGAACTGAAAGGCTGGCCGGAACCGCGCGTGATTGTGCGCTTCTGGATTATTTCGCTGATGCTGGTGCTGATTGGCCTGGCAACGCTGAAGGTACGTTAATCATGGCTGATTACCAGGACAAAAACGTCGTCATTATCGGTCTGGGCTTAACCGGACTCTCTTGCGTGGACTTTTTTCTCGCCCGCGGCGTGACGCCGCGGGTGATGGATACTCGCGTGACGCCGCCGGGTCTGGATAAGCTGCCGCAAGAGGTTGAGCGTCACGTTGGCGGCCTGAACGACGAGTGGCTCTTAGCGGCGGATTTAATCGTCGCCAGCCCTGGTATTGCTCTGGCGCATCCCTCTCTTAGCGCTGCCGCCAGCGCTGGAGTGGAAATTGTCGGCGATATCGAACTGTTTTGCCGCGAAGCGCAAGCGCCGATTGTGGCCATCACCGGCTCGAACGGCAAAAGCACCGTGACCACCTTAGTGGGCGAGATGGCGAAGGCGGCGGGCGTCAATGTCGGCGTTGGCGGCAATATCGGTCTTCCGGCGCTGATGCTGCTGGATGCCGATCGCGAATTGTACGTGCTGGAATTATCCAGTTTCCAATTGGAAACTACCTCAAGTTTGCAAGCGGCGGCGGCAACGGTGCTCAACGTCACTGAAGATCATATGGACCGGTATCCGTTTGGTTTGCAACAGTACCGGGCGGCGAAACTGCGCGTCTACGAGAAGGCGAAAGTGTGCGTAGTGAATGCCGATGACGCGTTGACGATGCCGGTACGCGGGGCCGATGAGCGCTGCGTCAGCTTTGGCGTCAATATGGGTGATTATCACCTTAATCGTCAGCAGGGCGAAACCTGGCTACGAGTCAAAGGTGAGAAGGTGCTGAACGTGAAAGAGATGAAGCTTTCCGGTCAGCATAACTATACCAATGCGTTAGCGGCGCTGGCGCTGGCGGATGCCGTAGGTCTGCCGCGCGCCAGCAGTTTGAAGGCGTTGACGACATTTACCGGTCTGGCGCATCGCTTCCAGCTGGCGTTGGAGCATAACGGCGTTCGTTGGATCAACGACTCGAAAGCGACCAATGTCGGCAGTACCGAAGCGGCGCTAAACGGTTTGCATGTGGACGGTACGCTGCATCTGCTGCTGGGCGGCGACGGTAAGTCGGCAGACTTTTCTCCGCTGGCGCGCTATCTGACCGGCGATCGTATCCGCCTGTATTGCTTTGGGCGCGATGGCGCGCAGCTTGCCGCACTGCGTCCGGAAATCGCCCAACAGACTGAGACGATGGAAGAGGCGATGCGTTTGCTGGCGCCGCACGTTCAGCCGGGTGATATGGTGCTGTTGTCGCCCGCCTGCGCCAGCCTCGATCAGTTTAAAAATTTTGAGCAACGGGGCGATGTCTTTACCCGTCTGGCGAAGGAGTTAGGTTGATGCGTTTATCTCTCCCCCGTCTGAGAATGCCGCGCGTACCAGGCTTTGGCCTCCTGGCCTGGCTGTTTGCGGCGCTTAAAGGCTGGGTGATGGCTTCGCGCGATAAAGACGCCGACAGTCTGATCATGTATGACCGCACGCTGCTATGGCTGACCTTCGGGCTGGCGGCGATTGGTTTTGTCATGGTGACGTCGGCCTCCATGCCAGTCGGGCAGCGCCTGGCGAACGATCCGTTTTTGTTTGCCAAACGTGATGCGCTCTATATCTTCCTGGCATTTTGTCTGGCGATGGTCACGCTACGTTTGCCCATGACCTTCTGGCAAAAATACAGCACGACGATGCTGATTGCGTCGATCATTATGCTGCTTATCGTGCTGGTCGTCGGGAGCTCGGTTAACGGGGCGTCGCGCTGGATTGCGCTGGGGCCGCTGCGTATTCAGCCTGCGGAGTTTACCAAGCTGTCGCTGTTCTGCTACCTCGCGAACTATCTGGTGCGTAAGGTTGATGAAGTGCGAAATAACCTGCGCGGCTTTTTAAAACCAATGGGCGTGATTCTGGTGCTGGCGGTGTTACTGCTGGCACAGCCTGACCTCGGGACGGTGGTCGTACTGTTTGTCACCACGCTGGCGATGCTGTTTCTTGCCGGGGCGAAATTATGGCAGTTCATCGCCATTATCGGGATGGGCATCTCGGCGGTGATTCTGTTAATCCTCGCCGAACCGTATCGTATTCGCCGCGTTACCTCGTTCTGGAACCCCTGGGAAGATCCGTTCGGCAGCGGTTATCAGCTGACGCAGTCGCTGATGGCTTTTGGTCGCGGTGAGATATGGGGGCAAGGGCTGGGGAATTCGGTGCAGAAACTGGAGTATTTGCCGGAGGCGCACACCGATTTCATCTTCGCCATTATTGGGGAAGAACTGGGTTATATCGGTGTGGTATTGGCGCTTTTAATGGTATTTTTCGTCGCTTTTCGCGCGATGTCGATTGGCCGTAAGGCATTGGAGATTGACCACCGTTTTTCCGGATTTTTAGCGTGTTCTATCGGTATCTGGTTTAGTTTTCAGGCGCTGGTAAACGTTGGCGCGGCCGCGGGGATGCTGCCGACCAAAGGTCTTACGCTGCCGCTGATCAGTTATGGCGGGTCGAGTCTGTTGATTATGTCGACGGCCATTATGTTTTTATTACGTATTGATTATGAAACGCGTCTGGAAAAAGCGCAGGCGTTTACACGAGGTTCTCGATGAGTGGTCAACCGAAGCGGTTAATGGTGATGGCGGGCGGTACCGGCGGGCACGTGTTCCCCGGACTGGCCGTTGCGCATCATTTAATGGCCCAGGGCTGGCAGGTTCGCTGGCTGGGTACCTCCGATCGTATGGAAGCGGATTTAGTGCCGAAGCATGGCATCGATATTGACTTTATTCGGATCTCCGGTCTGCGCGGTAAAGGCGTAAAAGCGCTTCTGGCGGCGCCGCTGCGGATTTTTAACGCCTGGCGGCAGGCGCGGGCGATCATGAAGCGGTTTAAGCCGGATGTCGTGCTGGGAATGGGCGGTTATGTTTCCGGCCCCGGCGGTCTTGCCGCCTGGTCATTGGGTATTCCGGTCGTTTTGCATGAGCAAAACGGTATCGCCGGGCTAACCAATCAGTGGCTGGCCAAAATCGCGACCACGGTGATGCAGGCGTTTCCCGGTGCGTTCCCGAACGCGGAAGTGGTGGGTAACCCGGTGCGTACCGACGTACTGGCGTTGCCGTTGCCGCAGGTGCGTCTGGCCGGTCGTGACGGCCCGATTCGCGTGTTGGTGGTCGGCGGTTCTCAGGGGGCGCGAGTCCTGAACCAGACGATGCCGCAGGTTGCCGCCAGACTGGGCGATACGGTTACAATCTGGCATCAAAGCGGAAAAGGCGCGCAGCTCACGGTAGAGCAGGCATATGCCGGGGCGGGACAACCGCAGCATAAGGTAACGGAATTTATCGATGGCATGGCCGCCGCCTATGCGTGGGCGGATGTGGTGGTATGTCGTTCCGGCGCTTTAACGGTGAGCGAGATCGCCGCCGCCGGGTTACCGGCGATATTCGTGCCGTTTCAGCATAAAGACAGGCAGCAGTACTGGAATGCGCTGCCGTTAGAAAACGCCGGCGCAGCTAAGATTTTTGAGCAGCCGCAGTTTACTGTAGAGGCTGTCGCCGACACCCTGGCGGGGTGGTCGCGCGAGGCGTTGTTAACCATGGCGGAGCGTGCCCGCGCGGTATCCATTCCGGATGCTACCGAGCGCGTCGCCAGTGAAGTCAGCCGGGTTGCCCGGACATAATTTGTGGCGGTGCCTTTTGCATCGCAGGGTTTTTCTACCCTCAATAATTTGGGTTGCAGGCAAGCCAACGCATCTGCAATTTGAAGTATGGCGGGTATTGGAGTTAATGGCGTAAAGAATGAATACACAACAACTGGCAAAACTGCGTTCCATCGTGCCCGAAATGCGTCGCGTTCGGCACATTCACTTTGTCGGCATCGGTGGTGCTGGTATGGGCGGTATTGCCGAAGTTCTGGCCAATGAAGGGTATCAGATCAGTGGTTCCGATTTAGCGCCGAATCCGGTGACCCAGCAGTTGACGAGCCTGGGGGCGACGATTTTCTTTAACCATCGTCCGGAAAATGTGCGTGATGCCAGCGTGGTCGTCGTTTCCAGCGCAATTTCCGCGGATAACCCGGAAATTGTCGCGGCGCATGAAGCGCGTATTCCGGTTATTCGCCGTGCGGAAATGCTGGCGGAACTGATGCGTTTTCGCCACGGCATCGCCATTGCCGGGACGCACGGAAAAACCACAACGACCGCGATGGTGTCCAGTATTTATGCCGAAGCGGGGCTGGACCCGACTTTCGTGAATGGCGGATTGGTGAAAGCCGCAGGCGTTCATGCGCGTCTGGGCCATAGTCGTTACCTGATTGCCGAGGCAGATGAGAGCGACGCATCCTTCCTGCATTTGCAGCCGATGGTTGCGATCGTCACCAACATCGAAGCCGACCATATGGATACCTATCATGGCGACTTTGAAAATTTAAAGCAGACGTTTATTAACTTCCTGCATAACCTGCCGTTCTACGGTCGCGCGGTAATGTGCGTCGACGATCCGGTCATCCGCGAGTTGCTGCCGCGGGTGGGGCGTCAGACCACGACGTATGGCTTTAGCGAGGATGCTGACGTCCGCGTAGAAGATTATCAGCAGATAGGGCCGCAGGGGCACTTTACGCTGTTGCGCCAGGGAATGCCGGATCTGCATGTCACGTTGAATGCGCCGGGTCGCCACAATGCCCTGAATGCCGCCGCGGCAGTGGCGGTAGCGACCGAAGAAGGCATCGACGATGACGCTATCCTGCGCGCGCTGGAAAGCTTCCAGGGGACCGGGCGTCGTTTTGACTTCCTCGGCGAGTTCCCGCTTGAGCCGGTGAATGGTAAAGCCGGGACGGCGATGCTGGTGGATGACTATGGACATCATCCGACCGAAGTGGACGCCACCATTAAAGCTGCGCGAGCAGGGTGGCCGGATAAAAACCTGGTGATGCTGTTTCAGCCGCATCGTTACACGCGCACGCGCGATCTGTATGACGATTTCGCCAATGTGCTGACCCAGGTCGATGCGCTGCTGATGCTGGACGTTTACCCGGCGGGCGAAGCGCCGATTCCGGGCGCGGATAGCCGTTCTTTATGTCGCACGATTCGTAATCGGGGAAAAATTGACCCGATTCTGGTTTCCGATCCGGCTCAGGTTGCGACAATGTTAGCGCCGGTGCTGACGGGTAACGACTTGATATTAGTGCAAGGCGCAGGAAATGTTGGCAAAATTGCGCGTTACTTATCTGAAATCAAGCTGAAGCCGCAAATCCAGGAGGAAGAGCAACATGGCTGATAAAATCGCGGTCCTGTTGGGCGGAACCTCTGCGGAGCGGGACGTTTCGTTAAATTCCGGCGCGGCAGTGTTGGCCGGGTTACGTGAAGGCGGTATTGATGCGCATCCCGTCGATCCGCAAGAGGTCGATGTCGCGCAGCTTAAAGCAATGGGCTTTCAGAAGGTCTTTATTGCGTTGCATGGCCGCGGCGGTGAAGATGGCACCTTACAGGGAATGCTTGAACTGCTCGGCCTGCCTTATACCGGCAGCGGCGTGATGGCCTCGGCGCTTTCCATGGATAAACTGCGCAGTAAATTGCTGTGGCAGGGCGCAGGCTTACCGGTTGCGCCGTGGGTCGCGCTGACGCGCGCTGAGTTTGAAAAAGGCCTTAGCGAAGAACAAAAAGCGCGAATTTCGGCGCTGGGTTTACCGCTGATCGTCAAACCCAGCCGTGAAGGCTCCAGCGTCGGTATGACGAAAGTAGTAGAAGAAAATGCTTTACAGGGTGCGTTATCATTGGCTTTTCAGCATGATGACGAAATACTGATTGAGAAATGGCTGTGCGGTCCGGAATTTACGGTGGCGATAGTTGGCGAAGAAATTTTACCGTCAATTCGTATCCAACCGGCAGGAACCTTCTATGATTATGAGGCGAAGTATCTCTCTGATGAGACTCAGTATTTCTGCCCTGCCGGTTTAGAAGCGTCCCAGGAAGCCGCGCTACAGTCTCTCGTCCTGCAGGCATGGAAAGCTTTAGGCTGCACGGGATGGGGGCGTATTGACGTCATGCTGGACAGCGATGGTCAGTTTTATCTGCTGGAAGCCAATACTTCTCCGGGGATGACCAGCCATAGTCTGGTGCCGATGGCGGCGCGTCAGGCGGGAATGAGCTTCTCGCAGTTAGTGGTACGAATTCTGGAGTTGGCGGACTGATATGTCGCAGGCTGCGCTGAACACGCGAAACAGTGATGAAGAGACGCCTTCTTCACGCCGCAATAATGGAACGCGTCTTGCAGGAATATTATTCCTGCTGACGGTACTGTGCACCGTGTTTGTTAGCGGGTGGGTCGTGTTAGGGTGGATGGAAGATGCGCAGCGTTTACCGTTATCAAAGCTGGTATTAACCGGCGAGCGTCACTACACGCGTAACGATGATATCCGTCAGGCGATACTGGCTCTGGGCGCGCCGGGAACCTTCATGACGCAGGATGTGAACATTATCCAGAGCCAGATTGAGCGTTTGCCGTGGATTAAACAGGCCAGCGTCAGAAAACAGTGGCCTGATGAATTGAAGATTCATCTGGTTGAATATGTGCCGATTGCGCGTTGGAATGATCAACATATGGTCGATGCTGAAGGGAACACCTTCAGCGTGCCGTCAGACCGCATCGGCAAACAGGTTTTACCCATGTTGTACGGCCCGGAAGGCAGCGCGAGTGAAGTGTTGCAGGGATACCGCGAGATGGGGCAGGTGCTGGCTAAGGATAAATTCACTCTAAAGGAAGCGGCGATGACCGCACGTCGCTCCTGGCAATTGACGCTTAATAACGGCATTAAGCTCAATCTCGGCAGGGGCGATACGATGAAAAGGTTGGCTCGCTTTGTAGAACTCTATCCGGTTTTACAGCAGCAGGCGCAAACCGATGGCAAACGGATTAGCTACGTTGATTTGCGTTATGACTCAGGTGCGGCAGTTGGCTGGGCGCCGCTCCCCCCTGAGGAATCTAATCAGCAACAGAATCAGGCACAGGCAGAACAACAATGATCAAGGCGACGGACAGAAAACTGGTAGTAGGACTGGAGATTGGCACCGCGAAGGTTGCCGCTTTAGTAGGGGAAGTTCTGCCCGACGGTATGGTCAATATCATTGGCGTGGGCAGTTGCCCATCGCGGGGTATGGATAAAGGCGGGGTGAATGACCTTGAGTCAGTGGTGAAATGCGTTCAGCGCGCCATTGACCAGGCGGAATTGATGGCTGATTGCCAGATCTCCTCGGTATATCTGGCGCTTTCCGGCAAACATATTAGCTGTCAGAATGAAATTGGTATGGTGCCCATTTCCGAAGAGGAAGTGACGCAGGAAGATGTGGAAAACGTCGTGCATACTGCGAAGTCAGTGCGCGTGCGCGATGAACATCGCGTGCTGCATGTGATTCCTCAGGAGTACGCCATTGACTACCAGGAAGGCATTAAAAATCCGGTCGGTCTTTCCGGCGTGCGTATGCAGGCGAAAGTACATTTGATTACCTGCCACAACGATATGGCAAAAAACATTGTCAAAGCTGTTGAACGTTGTGGTCTGAAAGTTGACCAACTGATATTTGCCGGACTGGCGGCCAGTTATTCCGTGTTAACGGAAGATGAACGTGAACTGGGCGTCTGTGTCGTGGATATCGGCGGTGGTACAATGGATATCGCCGTTTATACTGGCGGCGCGCTGCGTCATACCAAAGTGATCCCTTACGCGGGGAACGTGGTGACCAGCGATATCGCTTATGCCTTTGGTACGCCGCCGAGCGATGCTGAAGCCATTAAAGTTCGCCACGGTTGCGCGCTGGGTTCCATTGTCGGTAAAGACGAAAGCGTTGAAGTACCGAGCGTAGGCGGGCGTCCGCCGCGCAGCCTGCAACGTCAGACGCTGGCGGAAGTGATTGAGCCGCGTTACACCGAGCTGCTCAATCTGGTCAACGAAGAGATATTGCAATTACAGGAACAGCTTCGCCAACAAGGGGTAAAACATCACCTGGCGGCGGGCATTGTGTTAACCGGCGGCGCGGCGCAAATCGAAGGGCTTGCTGCTTGCGCTCAGCGCGTGTTTCATACGCAGGTGCGTATCGGCGCGCCGCTGAATATCACCGGTCTGACGGATTATGCCCAGGAGCCGTATTACTCAACGGCGGTGGGATTGCTTCACTACGGGAAAGAGTCCCACTTAAACGGTGAAGCAGAAGTGGAAAAACGTGTTACGGCATCAGTTGGCTCGTGGATCAAGCGACTTAATAGCTGGCTGCGAAAAGAGTTTTAATTTTTATGAGGCCGCCAGATATTACGGCCTCAGGCGACAGGCACATGACGGAGAGAGATTATGTTTGAACCTATGGAACTAACCAACGACGCGGTGATTACAGTCATCGGCGTCGGTGGTGGCGGCGGTAACGCTGTTGAACACATGGTGCGCGAGCGCATCGAAGGTGTTGAATTCTTCGCGGTGAATACCGACGCGCAGGCGTTGCGTAAGACGGCGGTTGGCCAGACCATTCAAATTGGTAGCGGCATTACCAAAGGTCTGGGCGCCGGCGCTAACCCGGAAGTCGGCCGTAATGCGGCGGACGAAGACCGTGAAGCGCTGCGTGCGGCGCTTGAAGGCGCAGACATGGTATTTATCGCGGCAGGCATGGGCGGCGGTACCGGAACCGGCGCGGCGCCAGTGGTTGCTGAAGTGGCAAAAGATTTAGGTATTCTGACCGTTGCCGTGGTGACTAAGCCTTTCAATTTTGAAGGCAAAAAGCGCATGGCATTTGCGGAGCAGGGTATCACCGAGCTGTCCAAGCATGTGGACTCGTTGATCACCATCCCGAACGACAAGCTGCTGAAAGTGCTGGGCCGTGGCATCTCCCTGCTCGACGCGTTCGGCGCGGCTAACGACGTGCTGAAAGGCGCGGTTCAGGGTATCGCAGAGCTGATCACCCGCCCGGGCCTGATGAACGTCGACTTTGCTGACGTGCGTACCGTGATGTCTGAAATGGGCTACGCAATGATGGGCTCCGGCGTGGCGAGCGGTGAAGACCGTGCGGAAGAAGCGGCTGAAATGGCTATTTCTTCTCCGCTGCTGGAAGATATCGACCTGTCCGGCGCGCGCGGCGTGTTGGTCAACATTACGGCGGGCTTCGACCTGCGTCTGGATGAGTTCGAAACCGTCGGTAACACCATCCGTGCCTTTGCGTCGGATAACGCCACCGTGGTTATCGGTACCTCTCTGGACCCGGATATGAACGACGAACTGCGCGTGACCGTTGTTGCCACTGGAATTGGTATGGACAAGCGTCCTGAAATCACTCTGGTCACCAATAAACAGGTGCAGCAGCCGGTGTTGGATCGTTATCAGCAGCACGGTATGGCGCCGCTGACGCAGGAGCAAAAAACGGTCGCGAAAGTGGTTAACGACAATGCGCCACAGGCGGCGAAAGAGCCGGATTATCTGGATATCCCCGCATTCCTGCGTAAGCAAGCTGATTAAGAATTAGCTGGAATTTGGGATTCTGGGCTCTTTGTGCTAAACTGGCCCGCCGAATGTATAGTACACTTCGGTTGGATAGGTAATTTGGCGAGATTATACGATGATCAAACAAAGGACACTTAAACGTATCGTTCAGGCGACTGGCGTCGGTTTACACACCGGCAAAAAAGTCACCCTGACATTACGCCCTGCGCCGGCCAATACCGGGGTCATCTATCGTCGCACCGACTTGAATCCACCGGTAGATTTCCCGGCCGATGCCAAATCTGTGCGTGATACCATGCTCTGTACGTGTCTGGTGAATGAGCATGATGTACGGATTTCAACCGTTGAGCACCTGAACGCTGCTCTGGCGGGCTTAGGTATCGATAACATCGTTATTGAGGTTAATGCCCCGGAAATCCCGATCATGGATGGCAGTGCCGCTCCGTTTGTCTACCTGCTGCTTGATGCCGGTATTGATGCACTGAACTGCGCCAAAAAATTCGTACGCATCAAAGAGACTGTTCGGGTTGAAGATGGCGATAAATGGGCTGAATTCAGACCGTACAATGGTTTTACGTTGGATTTCACCATCGACTTTAACCATCCGGCGATCGATTCCAGCAGCCAGCGCTACGCGATGAACTTCTCTGCGGATGCTTTCATGCGCCAGATCAGCCGTGCGCGTACCTTCGGTTTTATGCGTGATATCGAATATCTGCAGTCCCGCGGCCTGTGCCTGGGCGGCAGCTTCGATTGTGCCATCGTTGTTGACGATTATCGCGTATTGAACGAAGACGGCCTGCGTTTTGAAGATGAATTCGTTCGTCACAAAATGCTCGACGCGATCGGTGACTTGTTCATGTGTGGTCACAATATTATTGGTGCGTTTACCGCGTATAAATCCGGTCACGCATTGAATAACAAATTGTTACAGGCAGTCCTGGCAAAACAGGAAGCCTGGGAATTTGTGACCTTCCAGGACGACGCAGAACTGCCGTTGGCTTTCAAAGCGCCTTCGACGGTACTGGCATAACGACATACGCTGTCGTATAAAATTCGACTGGTTAACCTGGCACTCTCTCCGGCCAGGCGAGCTAGTCGTTTTTTTTTTTACTATCCTTTATCTGCGCTTTCCTTAATACAGCCATTTTGACAGGGTTAAATGGAAACACGGCGCGTTCGCTGTTTTCTTAGCCGATTTTCACCTTAGCTTCTCGTCATTACTGCTGTAGCGCGTACGCTTTAATGATAAGATTTGTGCGCAAATTGTTTTGATTCCGTAAGCCCATGAGGGGCATATCAGGTGGCAATGACGTGAGTGGAATACTGACGCGCTGGCGACAGTTAGGCAGACGATACTTCTGGCCGCATCTCTTATTAGGGATGGTCGCGGCGAGTTTTGGTTTGCCCGCGCTCAGTAACGCCGCTGAAACCAATACGCCTGCAAGGACGACCGCCAGCACCGCGTCTAAAGTTAACTTTAGCCATCTTGCGCTGTTAGAAGCCTCTAACCGTCGTCCCAATTTCACCGTAGATTACTGGCATCAGCACGCTATTCGCACGGTGATTCGCCACCTTTCTTTTGCAATGGCGCCGCAAACGCTGCCCGTTGCCGACGCGCCGTCGCCATTACAGGCGCATCATATCGCCTTACTGAATACGCTCAGCGCGATGCTCACGCAGGAGGGCACGCCGCCGGCGATTGTTCGCCGCCTCTCCCTGGCGTATTTTGCGCCACAAACCGCATTTAGCATCCCGGCCTGGATAAGTCAGGCGCAGGGTATCCGCGCCGGTCCGCAACGTCTCAGCTAACGAAAAAAGACCCTTTTACTTTATTTGTAGCTCCGCGGCGCGGGGCATTTGAGACTTTATTATGCTAATCAAATTATTAACCAAAGTATTCGGTAGCCGTAACGATCGTACGCTGCGTCGTATGCGTAAGGCCGTCAGCCTTATTAATGCGATGGAACCGGAGATGGAAAAACTCTCCGATGACGAACTGAAAGCGAAAACCAACGAATTTCGCGCCCGTATTGGAAAAGGCGAAAGCGTAGAGAGCCTGATTCCGGAAGCGTTCGCGGTGGTGCGTGAAGCCAGTAAACGCGTCTTTGGGATGCGTCACTTCGACGTTCAGCTATTGGGTGGCATGGTGCTCAACGATCGTTGTATTGCCGAAATGCGTACTGGTGAAGGTAAGACGCTGACCGCAACCCTGCCAGCCTACCTGAACGCGCTGTCCGGCAAAGGCGTTCATGTGGTGACCGTGAACGACTATCTGGCGCAGCGTGACGCCGAAAACAACCGTCCGCTATTCGAATTCCTCGGTATGTCCGTTGGTATCAACCTGCCAGGTATGCCTGCGCCAGCCAAACGTGAAGCTTACGCTGCCGACATCACTTACGGCACTAACAACGAATACGGTTTTGACTACCTGCGCGACAACATGGCGTTCAGCCCGGAAGAGCGCGTGCAGCGTAAACTGCATTATGCGCTGGTGGATGAGGTTGACTCCATCCTGATCGATGAAGCGCGTACGCCGCTGATTATTTCCGGCCCGGCGGAAGATAGCTCGGAAATGTACAAAAAAGTGAACAAAATCATTCCGCACCTGATTCGTCAGGAGAAAGAAGATTCTGACACTTTCCAGGGCGAAGGCCACTTCTCCGTTGATGAGAAAGCGCGCCAGGTTAACCTGACCGAACGCGGTCTGGTGCTGATCGAAGAGCTACTGGTGCAAGAAGGCATTATGGATGAAGGCGAGTCGCTCTACTCGCCTGGCAATATTATGTTGATGCATCACGTCACCGCCGCGCTGCGCGCGCACGCGCTGTTTACCCGTGACGTGGATTACATTGTGAAAGACGGCGAAGTCATCATTGTTGATGAACATACCGGTCGTACCATGCAGGGGCGTCGCTGGTCTGACGGTCTGCACCAGGCGGTAGAAGCGAAAGAAGGCGTTGAAATTCAGAATGAAAACCAGACGCTGGCGTCTATTACCTTCCAGAACTACTTCCGTCTGTATGAAAAGCTGGCCGGTATGACCGGTACGGCGGATACTGAAGCCTTCGAATTTAGTTCTATCTATAAGCTGGACACCGTCGTTGTTCCGACCAACCGTCCGATGATCCGTAAAGATTTGCCGGATCTGGTCTACATAACCGAAGCGGAAAAAATCCAGGCCATTATCGAAGATATTAAAGAACGTACCGCGAACGGTCAGCCAGTGCTGGTCGGGACGATTTCTATCGAGAAATCTGAAGTGGTCTCCAGAGAGCTGACCAAAGCGGGCATCAAACATAACGTACTGAACGCAAAATTCCACGCCAACGAAGCAGGCATCGTTGCGCAGGCTGGTTATCCAGCGGCGGTCACTATCGCTACCAACATGGCGGGTCGTGGTACCGATATTATGCTGGGCGGTAGCTGGCAGGCGGAAGTCGCTGCGCTGGAAGCGCCGACGGAAGAACAGATTGCGCAGATTAAAGCGGACTGGCAGGTACGCCATGACGCGGTTCTGGCTGCCGGCGGCCTGCATATCATTGGCACCGAGCGCCATGAATCCCGCCGTATCGACAACCAGCTGCGTGGCCGTTCCGGTCGCCAGGGCGATCCGGGTTCTTCCCGTTTCTACCTGTCGATGGAAGATGCGCTGATGCGTATTTTCGCCTCCGATCGTGTCTCCGGTATGATGCGTAAACTGGGAATGAAGCCGGGCGAAGCGATTGAGCACCCGTGGGTGACGAAAGCTATCGCTAACGCGCAGCGTAAAGTAGAAAGCCGTAACTTCGATATTCGTAAGCAACTGCTGGAATATGATGATGTGGCGAACGATCAGCGCCGTGCAATTTATACCCAGCGTAACGAACTGCTGGATGTGTCTGACGTGAGCGACACCATTAACAGCATTCGCGAAGATGTCTTTAAGGCGACTATCGACGCCTACATTCCGCCGCAGTCGCTGGAAGAGATGTGGGATATCCCGGGTTTGCAGGAACGCCTGAAAAACGACTTCGACCTGGAGATGCCGATTGCCGAATGGCTGGATAAAGAGCCGGAGCTGCATGAGGAGACGCTGCGTGAGCGCATCCTGGCGCAGTCCATCGAGGTGTATCAGCGTAAAGAAGAGGTGGTTGGCGCTGAAATGATGCGTCATTTCGAAAAAGGCGTGATGCTGCAAACGCTCGATTCCCTGTGGAAAGAGCATTTGGCGGCGATGGATTACCTGCGTCAGGGTATTCATCTGCGCGGCTATGCGCAAAAAGATCCGAAGCAGGAATACAAGCGCGAATCCTTCGCTATGTTCGCCGCGATGCTGGAATCGCTGAAATATGAAGTGATCAGTACCCTGAGCAAAGTCCAGGTACGTATGCCGGAAGAGGTCGAAGCGATGGAAATGCAGCGTCGCGAAGAGGCGGAGCGCTTGGCGCAGATGCAGCAGCTAAGCCATCAGGATGACGATGCCGCCGTGGCTGCCGATCTGGCCGCCCAAACCGGCGAACGTAAGATTGGACGTAACGATCCTTGCCCTTGTGGTTCCGGTAAGAAATACAAACAGTGTCACGGTCGCCTGAGCTGATGCGATAAACTTACCGGCCTGATAAGACATAATGTGTTGCCATCAGGTCGGTCGGTGCTGGCATTATTGCCGAAGGGCGCTACGCTTATTCGGCCTAGCATTGAACACAGATAAAAAGGCGCAGGCGACTGCGCCTTTTTTATGGATGCACCAAGATGAAAAAACTGCAAATCGCGGTTGGGATTATCCGCAACCCGAACGACGAAATTTTTATTACCCGACGCGCCGCTGATGCGCATATGGCGAACAAGCTGGAATTTCCCGGCGGAAAAATTGAAGCCGGCGAAACACCAGAGCAGGCGTTGATCCGGGAGCTACAGGAAGAGGTGGGGATTACGCCAACACAGGTGACATTATTCGACACTCTGGAATATCAATTCCCGGATAGACACATTACGCTGTGGTTTTGGCTGGTTGAACGCTGGGAGGGCGAACCGTGGGGGAAAGAAGGACAGCCGGGACGGTGGATCGCGCAAAACGCGTTGAATACGGACGATTTTCCGCCGGCCAATGAACCGATTATTCGTAAATTACGCCAATTTGCGCCTTAGTGGGGGATCGCAACACGATCCCCATCGATCTTATTAGCGATTTAATGTCGACATAATTTCCGGCCAGTAGCGGGGGCCGGCTGCGGCGTCGTGAGGAAAAACCGCCTCAATTGCCGCCAGCTCCTGCGGGCTTAGGGTCAGTGATAACGCGCCGAGGTTTTCATCCACCCTGGCGCAGTGGCGGGTGCCGGGAATGGGAACGAGGTGCCTGTTGCGGGCCAGCAGCCAGGCCAGCGCTAATTGTGCGGGGGTACACTCTTTTTCGCGTGCCATTTGTTTTATTGCTTCAGCCAGACGTAAATTGCGCGAGAAGTTCTCACCCATGAATCTGGGATTTGTGCGACGGAAGTCATTCGCAGCAAAATCTTCTGGCGTTTTAATCGTACCGGTCAGAAATCCGCGTCCCAGCGGGCTGTAAGCGACGAATCCTATACCCAACCGTTCACAGGTGGAAAGTGCTGAAATTTCCGCTTCGCGGGACCAAAGCGAATACTCACTTTGCAGCGCGGTAATAGGGTGAACGTTATGGGCGCGTTCCAGCGTTTGCGTTGATGCTTCGGATAGCCCGAGATAACGCACTTTTCCCTCGCGCACTAGGTCCGCCATTGCACCGACAGTCTCTTCTATGGGAACTGATGGATCAACGCGATGTTGATAGTACAGATCGATATGATCGACCCCCAGGCGTTGCAGGCTTTGCTCACAACTACGGCGAACGTACTCCGGTCTGCCATTGACGCCACGCGCCATAGGGTTAGCAGGGTCGAGAACGATACCAAATTTCGTCGCTAAAAATACCCGATCGCGACGATCGGCGATGGCTCTTCCGACTAACCTTTCATTGGTATAAGGGCCATACATATCTGCGGTATCGAGCAGTGTTACCCCCTGATCTAACGCATAATGTAGCGTCTTAATTGAGGTGCTGTCGTCATGAGCGCCGTAAAATGCGCTCATGCCCATACATCCCAGTCCGATGGCTGACACTCGCGGTCCGTTTGCGCCTAATGTACGATATTGCATACTGCCTCCATGAGGATATTTTGTGCATGGCAGGCAGTCTATACCTGGCGTATAAGATGAAAAATAGGGGGAATAAGCATGGTTTATGAAGGCTGGCTTAATAATGCGTCATGATGTGATGTCCGTATTGCATGCTTTTTGCATGATTGCTGAAAACCATAGCTTCACGCGGGCAGCGGCGCAGTTACATATTTCCACGTCGGCGTTAAGTCAGAATATGCGTCAACTGGAGGATGAACTTGGCGTGAAATTATTGAACCGAACCACCCGGCGTGTCGGTTTGACAGAAGCAGGACATGCCTTTCTTGCCAGTATCAGACCCGCATTGAACCATATTGATGAGGCGATGGAACATGCCTGCCAGAGCCGCGATATACCCGGAGGGACATTACGCCTGACCGTACCGCGCACGGCGGCCACGCTTCTGTTACAACCTAATCTCGCCGGCTTCATGCGCGATTATCCCGATATTCGGCTGGATATCGATGTGAATGACGGTTTTGTGGATTTAATTAACGAACGCTTTGATGCCGGTATTCGCTTTGGCGATGCGGTACAACTTGATATGAATGTCGTTCCGCTCGGTGATGTTTTACGCCCGGCGATCGTAGCATCCCCTGCATACCTTGCGCGTTTTGGCACGCCGCTGCATCCTCAGGAGCTCATCAATCACCGCTGCCTTTGCCATCGTTTTACGCGTGAGAGCGGGCTATATCGGTGGGAGTTTGTTCATGGAGCGCAACGGCTGGAAATTACGCCGGAAGCCGCGTTAATGGTGAATGATAAAGCGTTGCGTCTCTCCGCCGCGCGTGATGGGGCAGAGCTAACCTACGTTTTTGAACAGGATGTCCACGAAGACTTACAGGATGGGCGGTTGTGTTCCGTACTTGAGGAGTGGCTGCCTGCGGCGGACCGGTTTTATTTGTATTATCCCGGCCGCGCGCATATGGCGCCAAAACTACGCGTATTTATTGATTATTTTTGTCATAAGGCGATATTGCCGTCTCAACAGAGCTATCACCGTTAGCGCTCTTCGCTCCAGTCGTCGCTATCAGACTGGTCGCCGCTGCTGGCGATTCGTTTCTCTTCGGCGGCCCATTCGCCCAAATCAATTAACTGACAGCGTTTAGAACAAAATGGGCGGAAGGGGCTAATTTCCCCCCAGACGACCGGTTTACCGCAGGTCGGACAGTTTACGACGGTCACGTCAGACATTTTTACTCCTTAGCAACAGGCCAGTTCAAAATCAAGACGCTCCGGCACCAGACCATTTTCACTATCCAGCGGCATAAAGCGAATGGCAAAACGGCTCTTATGGCCGGAAATTTGCGGATAAAGTTGTGAATCGAGCGTCAGCATAAGACGCAGCAAATCGGCGTCGTCCCCGTTATCCTGATAAAAACCGTTCAGGCTGGTTTGCTTACGGAAAGGCGCTGAATTACGGATCAGATCAAGCACCAGCGTCAGCGCCTGGGTGAGGGGATTCAGGCTGGCAAGCCAGCTTTCAATCTGGGCATCGCGCTGCGCCTGTTGTAGGTGCAACCAGATATGCAGAGTGGGTAAATCGAAACTGCAACAGCCGCCAGGAATACTTAAGCGTTGACGCACAAGAGCAATCAAGCGATCTTCGCGTAGCTGCTGGCCAATCCTCGGGGCGGAGATCAGCACGCTGCCCGCCGATTTTAACTGCTGGCGCAGGGCTTCAATACGGTCTTGATCGACGCCGGGAACCTCAACCCAGGCCTGTAATTTACGCTGCTGGCGCTCCAGTTCTTTCAGCAGTTCGGTACGGACTTCGCCCCGTTCGAACACATCCAGTAGATCGCTGATATTACGGAAAAAATGCAGTGCGCCAGCATGGTCTGCAATTGGCAGGTTGATGGAGAGCTGTTGGATCAAAAACTCTATGCGCAGCCACGTACGCATCTTCTCATTGAGAGGGTGTTCAAATAGGACCTGGGTGTGCATTACGGTTTTTCCTGTGAGACAAACTGCGACGCGAGCTTAAGATAACTGGCGTGCAGGCGGGCCACATCTGATGCGATAGCATCCGGTGCGCCGTTATTATCAATAACATCGTCCGCCACGGCAAGGCGCGCTTCACGCGTCGCCTGCGCAGCGAGAATGTGTTCAACATGCTCGCGCGTAACATCATCACGCTGCATTGTGCGTATGAGCTGCGTTTCGGGCGTAACGTCAACCACCAGTACGCGGTTGGCTTTTTGATACAACCTGTTTTCAACCAGCAGAGGCACAACCCATAACACATAGGGCGACGTAGCCTGTTGAAACTGTCGTTGGGTTTCCTGCTGAATTAAGGGATGAAGCAGAGCGTTAAGCCAGGCTTTTTCTTCCGGATGCGAAAAAATACGCTCACGCAGTGCCCGGCGACGTAACGTGCCGTCGGCGGCGATAAGTTCAGAACCAAAATGTTCCGCTATTGCGTTCAGGGCGGGCTGCCCTGGCTCAACCATCTGGCGCGCGATAATATCCGCGTCGATGACGGTTATTCCGAGGTCAGCGAAGGCATCAGCGACGGTACTTTTACCGCTGCCAATACCGCCGGTTAAGGCTACGGTATACCTCATATCTCCAGCTTCCGGAATTTTAGTTTGATAATCAAAAGGTTAAATTTTAAACATACAAAGACGATATGCTCTGAGCATTAACCTACTATTCGCCAGGTAAATTTATGGGATTGTAACGTAAAAAAAGAGAATTTCTGAGTCTTGTACGGCCATGATTAGTGCGTATGATAGCGTCACTGGAGTTGTGAGTTTCGATTTTTCGCCATTAACCTCAGGAATCCGCACATGCGTATTGAAGAAGATCTGAAGTTAGGTTTCAAAGACGTTCTTATCCGTCCTAAGCGTTCTACCCTCAAAAGCCGTTCCGATGTCGAACTGGAACGTCAATTCACCTTTAAACACTCAGGTCAGACCTGGTCTGGCGTACCGATTATCGCGGCCAATATGGATACCGTCGGGACGTTTGAAATGGCGCAAGCGTTGGCCGGGTTTGATATTCTGACCGCTGTACATAAACATTATAGCGTTGAAGAGTGGGCAGCTTTTATCAACACGGCTTCGGCTGATGTTCTCAAGCATGTGATGGTTTCCACCGGGACCTCTGATGCTGATTTCGAAAAAACCGTGCAGATTCTGGCGCTGAATCCTGCGCTGAACTTTGTCTGTATTGATGTGGCCAATGGCTATTCAGAACATTTTGTGCAGTTCGTCGCAAAAGCGCGTGAAGCATGGCCGTCAAAAACAATCTGCGCAGGCAATGTGGTAACGGGCGAGATGTGCGAAGAGCTTATCCTCTCCGGCGCCGATATCGTGAAAGTGGGAATTGGTCCCGGCTCCGTATGCACGACGCGTGTAAAAACCGGCGTCGGTTATCCGCAACTGTCGGCGGTTATCGAATGTGCTGACGCGGCGCATGGCCTGGGCGGCATGATCGTCAGCGATGGCGGCTGCACCATGCCAGGCGACGTAGCAAAAGCCTTCGGCGGCGGCGCGGATTTCGTTATGTTGGGCGGTATGCTGGCGGGTCACGAAGAGAGCGGCGGCAGCGTGGTAGAAGAGAATGGCGAGAAATTCATGCTGTTCTACGGCATGAGTTCGGAATCTGCGATGAACCGTCATGTCGGCGGCGTTGCGAAATACCGCGCGGCAGAAGGTAAAACGGTTAAATTGCCACTGCGTGGGCCGGTGGGCAATACCGCCCGCGATATCCTGGGCGGTCTACGCTCAGCCTGCACTTATGTCGGCGCGTCTCGCCTGAAAGAGTTGACCAAACGCACCACCTTTATTCGGGTGCAGGAACAAGAAAACCGCATTTTCAATAGCCTCTAATATTCTGGCTGGCGTAAATGTGCGCCAGCCTTATCCCATCCCGCTCATCGCGTCTCCCAAATGAAAAATCGGCAAATACATCGCCACCACCAGCGTACCGATAATTAAGCCGGTGATGATCAATAACGCCGGTTCCAACAGCGACGCCAGATTATCGGCCAGCGCCAGCGTAGATTCACTGTGGTGACGGGCAAGGTTATGCAGCATGATATCGAGTGAACCGGACGCTTCGCCCGTTCTGACCAGTTGCAGGCATAGCGGACTAAATTCCTGGGTATTTTTTAGCGCCAACCAGACCGGATTGCCCGCGGCGATCTCCTGATGTACCTGCGTTAAACGCTGTGACCAGTAAGGGCAGCCGAGACTATCGATAGCGCTTTCCAGTCCCTGAAGAAAAGGAATGCCTGCGCTTTGGGTTAATGCCAGTACGGTGAATATTTGCGCTAGTTTCTGGCCTCTTATCAGGCGACCCATAACGGGAAGCCGTAGCAGAAGACGCTGCCGCTGCGCTTGCCAGGACGGTTTTTGTTTTAACCTGCGGTGAGCGATAGCAACGAGCATCGTCAGGAACAAGATGAGCCAACCCCATGCCGGCCCCCATTGCGCTATCGCGATAATACCGCGTGTCAGAAGAGGAAGCGGGGTATTGAAGCTACGGTAAATGGCGGCAAATTCCGGCAGGACAAAGTGCAGCATGGCGAAAACGACCAGGGCGGCCATTGTTAGAATAATGGCGGGATAGCGCAGCGCCTTTTTCACGCTAACCGTAATCTGCCGTTGCGCTTTTTGCTGACGGGCCAGTTCAAAGCAGCATTCGGCCAGTTTGCCGGTCAGTTCTCCGGTGCGGATCATCGTCTGGTAGAGCGGCGGAAATACCTGCGGCCAGGAGACTAATGCGCTGGAAAAAGGGACGCCCTGTTCAAGCTCGTGAGCCAGCGTGCGCAACAGCGCTTGCCATTGTCGGTGGGGATGCTGTTTCGCAAGGAGTTCCAGCCCTTCAGAAAGCGTCAGTCCGGCATGAATGAGCGTGGCCAACTGATGAATAATTTCAGCGCTTTGCTCTTCTTTCCACAGTGCGGCGTTAACGCTTATGCGCTTGATGCGAAGCGGCATAATGCGCTGATGTTGCAGGGTGATGATCAGCGCCAGACGATTGTCCACCCATACAACGTCTTGTTCCAGTTGACCTTTATCGTTAACGCCTTGCCAGCGCCAGAGCTGTTTAACGCTCATGGGGCATTCCCAGAACGCGCAGTATCTCTTCAAAGGACGTCATGCCTTGCTCAACGGCGCGACAGCCATTTTCAAAAAGCGTCCCTGTACCGGTCTGCTGGAGGTGGGCTTCCAGTGCTTGCGCCGATGCGCCGCTCGCAATTAACTGACGTAATGCCGGGGTAACGGTTAACACTTCGAATAACGCGGTTCGGCCATAAAAGCCGTGGTAGCAATGCTGACAGCCGTTTGCCTGCCAGCGCGGTAGCGCGCTGGGCCAAAGATTGGGCGATAGCACCACGGGATCGCTCAGACGCTGTTTGCAGTGCGGGCAAAGCTTCCTTACCAGGCGTTGCGCTACCACCAGCGTAAGCGCCGATGAGATCATCCAGCGTGTTACGCCTATTTGCTGCAAACGTATCAGGGTTTCGCTGGTGGAGTTCGTATGGAGTGTTGAAAGTACCAGATGGCCCGTTTGTGCCGCCTTAATGGCGATTTCTGCGGTGTCGCCGTCACGAATTTCACCTACCATGATGATGTCAGGGTCCTGGCGTAAAAGCGCGCGCAGCACATTTTGAAAGGTGAGCCCGGCGCGGGGATGGATCTGCGTCTGGTTAATCCCATCCAGTGGAATTTCTATCGGATCCTCAACGCTACAGAGGTTGATACCCGGCGTATTCCGGGTTTGTAGCGCGCTGTATAGCGTGACCGTTTTTCCGCTACCGGTGGGGCCAGTCACCAGTACCAGCCCCTGAGGTTGCTGTAGGGCTTGTCTAAAAGCGGTAAGTTGTGCCCCGTACATGCCCAGCGTGTCCAGATCCAGCGTTTGTTCAACCTGATGCAACAACCGTAAGACGACTTTTTCGCCTTCTTTACAGGGAAGCGTGGCGATACGAAAAGAGATGCTGTCGCCCGTCAGGTCAACGGTAAATTGCCCGTCCTGCGGCAGCCGATGTTCAGCGATGTCCAAATTTCCTAGGACTTTCAATCTGGCCGTCAGCGCAAGCCCCGTCTCTTTGGCGATGTCCTGCAGAATATGAAGAACGCCATCGATGCGGAGCCTTATCCGGTAGCGGCTGGCGCCGGGTTCGAGATGGATATCAGAGGCGCGTTTCGCCATCGCCGAGCGTAATGTCTGATTGAGAAGCTGGGCCGCGGTTTCTCCGCCTTTCGCGGCGTTTGTCGAGGGTGCCTGATCCGGCTTATGCCGATGATTTTCCATTTGCTGGCGAGTCCAGCACACAATATCAATCTGTTTTTGCGTGGCGAAATGCAGAGCGTCCAATAACGCATGAGAGGGCGCGTCGACCACCGCAACAGTGATACTGTTGCTGGCGCTATTGATCAGTACAGCCTGATGACGTTGACACAAGGTGTTGAGCTGAGCGTCTTTCATCTTGTCTCCTTAGTTGGCGTCAAAACGGAAGACATCTTCACAAGCCTGTTGTAACGCGCTGTCGCTTTGAATATTGCAGTTACGCGTCCAGCCGGTAATGCCGTTAGCATTGTCCCAGGCGGGCGTCATGATGACGCTAAGCCCGCTCAGACTCTCCTGACCGGTAAGCGTGATGACGCCTTTTTCCACGCTCATGCCCGAAACATAACGGGTGATGACGGGCGAGGGGATACCGTTGACGCCCGCATCGCATGTGCTCGTCCCACCATGTTCCAGAGCGCAGAGTTCGACGGCAGTACGGTAGGGGACAAATGTTTGCAACATATCCGTCAGCGCCGCTTTACGCAGATAGTTCTGGTAAGCCGGAATGCCAATGGCGCTTAAAATGGCGATGATGCCAATAACGACCATCAGTTCGATAAGCGTGAAACCGCGTTGTTTTTCCATTGTTCGCTCCTTGAGTTAGCCGGCGCTACTGTGGCAAACAAGGGAAGAGCGGGCGAGCGGCAAAAGGTAAAACGGGAAGGCGGATTCTGAAGATTTTCGCTGCGTTACATGACACGGCAACGTTATTGCGAGGCGCTACGAATATTTTACCGAATCACGACGCGGATCTACGGACAGGTGATTTATAGACCCGACGGCGCAGCGCCATCGGGCGGAGAGGATCAGCAAAAACGCATGGAGAGATCGAGCGCGCGCACGTGCTTGGTCAGCGCGCCAACGGAGATGAAATCCACCCCGGTTTCAGCAAATTCGCGTAAGGTTTCCGCGGTGACGTTGCCGGATACTTCCAGCCGCGCCTGGCCGTTGACGTGTTTCACCGCCTCGCGCATCTGGTCGGTGTTGAAATTATCCAGCATGATGATATCCGCGCCTGCTTTCAGCGCATCGTCCAGTTCATCCAGATTTTCGACCTCGACTTCTACCGGCACGTCCGGATGTAGCCAGAACGCTTTTTCCACCGCCTGACGAACCGAACCGGAGGCGATGATATGGTTTTCTTTAATCAGGAACGCGTCAGTGAGACCCAGACGATGATTGGCGCCGCCGCCGCATAAAACCGCATATTTGAGCGCGGTGCGCAGACCCGGCAGCGTTTTACGCGTGTCGAGCAACTGGGTTTGGGTGCCAGCCAATAGTCCAACGTAGCGGCGTACTTCACTGGCGACGCCGGAAAGGGTCTGGACAAAGTTTAGCGCCGTGCGCTCGCCGGTCAGCAATACGCGAGCGGGGCCGTTCAGTTCAAACACTGTTTGGTTGGCGTGAATGGCGTCGCCGTCATCGACATGCCAGGTGAGGCGCACATCATCGCCCGCCAGTTGGATGAAGACCTCTTCAACCCAGCGCTTGCCGCAGAAAACGCCGTCTTCACGAGTGATCACTGTGGCATGGGCTTGCGTATCTGCCGGCAAAAGTTGCGCGGTGATATCGTTGCCAGCATCGACTTCTCCACCTAAATCTTCACGCAGCGCCTGAGCAACGGCGGCAGGGATATCGAGATTAATGCGTTCCAGTAGCGCGTCACGTCGGTCGTCTGGGTTATAACGGCGAGGCGGCATGATAAAACTCCAAATTGCTAACGAATCATAAGGTAGAAACATGCTACTCTGAAGCAGCTATAAGCACCACTCAAAAGGAGACTCCGCATGTTGCCAGATAAGGGTTGGTTGGTAGAGGCGCGACGCGTCCCTTCTCCGCATTATGATTGCCGTCCGGATGACGAAAAACCGTCCTTGCTGGTGGTGCATAATATTAGCCTGCCCCCCGGCGAGTTTGGCGGTCCGTGGATCGATGCATTATTCACCGGAACGATAGATCCAGACGCCCATCCTTTTTTTGCAGAAATCGCTCATCTTCGTGTTTCGGCCCATTGTCTGATTCGTCGCGACGGTGAAATCGTCCAGTATGTGCCTTTTGATAAGCGTGCGTGGCATGCGGGCGTATCAAACTATCAGGGGCGGGAACGTTGTAATGATTTCTCCATTGGTATTGAGCTGGAGGGGACGGATACGCTGGCTTATACCGATGCGCAGTATCAGCAGCTAGCCGCCGTGACGCGCACGCTTATCGCTTGCTATCCGGCGATCGCCGACAATATGACCGGACACTGCAACATTGCGCCTGACCGCAAAACGGACCCTGGCCCTGCCTTTGACTGGCCGCGCTTTCGCGCTTTGGTAGCCCTCTCGTCGCACAAGGAGATGACATGACGCTGTTTACGACATTACTGGTGCTGATTGTCGAGCGCCTGTTTAAGCTGGGCGAGCACTGGCAGCTCGATCATCGGCTGGAGGCGCTATTCCGTCGGATTACGCATTTTTCGATGTTGCGCACGATGGGAATGACGGCGATCGCGATGGTGGTGACTTTTCTACTGCTCCAGGCGTTAAAAGGGCTGCTATTTAACGTGCCGACGCTGGTGGTGTGGATTCTCCTGGGCGTGCTGTGTATCGGCGCGGGCAAAGTGCGAGTACATTATCACGCCTGGCTGAAAGCGGCGTCCCGTAACGATCCGCATCCTTGCGAGGCGATGGCCAGCGAGCTTACGCTGATTCACGGCGTGCCGCCGGATTGTAATGAGCGTGAGTTTTTGCGTGAGCTGCAAAACGCGTTGTTATGGATAAATTTCCGTTTTTACCTCGCACCGCTATTTTGGTTTATCGTTGGCGGTCCGTGGGGGCCGGTAACGCTGGTGGGCTATGCGTTTTTACGGGCCTGGCAGACCTGGCTGGCGCGCTATCAGACGCCGCACCAACGTTTGCAATCCGGCATTGACGCTATTCTTCATGTACTGGACTGGATTCCGGTACGTCTGGCGGGCGTAGTGTATGCATTACTGGGGCATGGCGAGAAAGCGTTGCCGGCCTGGTTTGCCTCGCTGGCGGATCTGCATACTTCGCAATATCAGGTGCTCACACGTCTGGCGCAGTTCTCACTGGTGCGCGAACCGCATACTGACAAAGTAGAAACCCCCAAAGCGGCGGTATCGATGGCGAAGAAGGCCTCGTTTGTGGTGGTGGTGATTATTGCGTTGCTCACCATTTATGGGGCATTAGTGTAATGTTGTGCCGATAGCGCTAACGCTTATGCTGCCTACAATGGAAAAATCTGTAGGCCCGGTAAGCGCTAGCGCCACCGGGCAGTGCAACGGCTTAGATCGTATCGGCTGGCGGCACGCCAAAATCAGGCATCCCGTTTTCGTCCCAGCGCACCCGTTTCAGACGCGTATGGCGGTTGGGATCGTACAACGGATCGCCTTCAATTTCGGTGTAATTTCTCGCGTGGTACACCAGTACATCTTCACCTTCCGACGTTTGCGTAAAGCTGTTGTGTCCCGGCCCATACTGGCGATTTTCATAGCTGGTGGTAAAGACCGGGCGCGGTGATTTATGCCAGTTGGCCGGATCGCGCGGATCGTCGTTTACGTTAATCCACAGTAACCCCATACAGTAGTTTTCATCGGTGGCGCTGGCCGAATAGCTGATAAACAGCTTGTCGCCATGCACCACGACGGCCGGACCTTCGTTAACCCAAAAACCCCGACATTCCCAGTCGTACTCTGGCTTACTGAGTCTTACCGGCTCGCCTTTAAGGGTCCACGGATTTTCCAGTTCAGCCAGATAAATATTTGAGTTACCGGCAATATCCGGCGCTTTTTGCGCCCACAGATACCACTGTTTTCCCTGATGATAAAAAGTGGTGGCATCGAGGGAGAAGGTATCAAACGGCGTTTTAATTTGACCCTTCTCCGTCCACTTGCCGGTGAGTGGGTCGGCATCGGCGCACTCCAGGGCAAACATGCGGTGCTGGAACATTCCCAGTTTATCAAGCGCTTGAGTATGGGTAGCGGCAAAATAGATGTACCACTTACCGTTGATGCGGTGCATTTCCGGTGCCCAGATGAGCTGGCTCATCGGGCCGCTTTCCGGTTTGCGCCAGACGACAACGGGGTCGGCGGCGCGCAACCCTTCCAGCGAATCAGCCCGGCGGATTTCCAGCCTGTCATATTCCGGTACGGAGGCAATAAAGTAGTAATCGCTGCCGTCGCGTAAAATAAACGGATCGGCACGTTGTTCAATAAACGGGTTTGGCCAGTTTGCCATCAGGCTTTCCTTACGCTTTCAGCGGCTTTGAGCTCCTGCAACTCACTCAATTCGCGGTAATTAGTGCGACGTTTTTCCAAATCGTCCTGGATTTTTTTCATCAGTTCACGGTCAACTTTCAGCAGACGTACCACGCCTGCGGTAATCAGATAGCCAACGCCAAGGATAACGGTAAACAACAGCATAATACCGTTCATCGCCGAGGCGCTTTGCGCTTTGGCGCTGGCGTCATAACCGTACCAGGAGAGCAAAAAGCCGACCATCGCCCCGGCAATCGCCAGGCCCAGTTTCAGGAAGAACAGATTACCGGAGAAGCTAATACCGGTAATGCGTTTGCCGGTTTTCCATTCGCCGTAATCATCGACGTCCGCCATCAGCGACCAGTGTAACGGGGAAGGGATCTGATGCAGAATATTGAGCAAGAAGTAGAGCGCCACTATCATCACGGTGGCTTTCGGGTCAAAGAAATAGAACGCGCAGGAGAAAATCGCCAGCGCGATATTGGTCCAGAAAAATACCTTCAATTTACACCAGCGATCGGTTAAGACTTTTGCCAGCATACTGCCGATCATCATACCGACCACGCCAAGACTAATAAAAAGCGTAGCGAAATGGGTGCTTTGTCCCATCACCCAGGTGACGTAATACATGGTCGCCGCCATACGGATAAACCCCGGGCAGACGTTACATAAGGTCAATAGCAGAATGCGTACCCATTGATCGTTTTTCCACACATCTTTGAAATCATTCTTCATATCATCGTGCGTCGGAACGGCAGGGCGAACGCGTTCGCGGACGCTGGCAAAGCAGAACAGAAACATACCCATGCCGATAATCGCCAGCACGGTCATCGCCAACTGATAGCCTTTGGCTTTGTCGCCGTCGCCAAACCAGTCCACCATCGGCAATAGCGTTAACGATAGCAACAGCGTCGCGATGCCGACTAACACGAAGCGATAAGCCTGACAGGCTACGCGCTCTTTTGGATCGTTAGTGATCACGCCGCCCAGTGAGCAATAGGGAATATTGATGGCGGTATAGGTCACGGAAAGCAGAAAATAGGTGACGAAGGCATAGATAACTTTGCTGTTATAGCCCCAGTCCGGCGTCGTGAACATCAGAACGCTGAACAGCGCGTAGGGAAATGCAATCCACAGTAGCCAGGGGCGGAAACGACCATATTTACTTTGGGTACGATCGGCAAGCGCGCCCATCACCGGATCGGTAACGGCATCGATAACGCGTACTGAAAGGAGTAAAACACCGACTAACGCTGGGGCAAGACCAAAAATATCCGTATAAAAGTAATTAACAAACAGCATGATAGCGCCAAAAATAATGTTATATCCGGCGTCACCCATGCCATACCCGATTTTCTCTCTTACCGAAAGTCTGCCCTTATCCATTGAGACTTCTCCCCATCAGATGATGGCGGTAATTATTCGCCTGCGAGCTTTTTTTTGCGTAGCAGGATCACGCCGCTGATATGGATAAAATGGTTATACGTGGGAAACTGTGAGGCAGATAACACCCTCCCCGGACGGGGAGGGCGGAAAAGTAACGCCACGATCAGTGGGCTTTCACCGTTTTTGCCGTTTTTTCTTTACACAGGTAGCCGACGCCCAGGATGAGCAGCCATACCGGAATCAGCCACACGGAGATCGCCATACCTGGCGTCATCAGCATAATGATCAATACCGCCGCCATAAACAGCAGGCAGAGAACGTTGCCGAACGGATAAAACAGGGCCGGGAAGCGGGTTTTCACGCCCTGCTGCTGTTTCGCGCGACGGAACATCATATGGGCAAGGCTAATCATCGCCCAGTTAATGACCAGCGCGGAGACCACCAGCGCCATCAGCAGTCCGAATGCGGACTCTGGGGCCAGGTAGTTGAGCAGCACGCACAACGCCGTCACGACGGCGGAAACCAAAATGGAGCTCACCGGCACGCCGCGTTTGTCGACGTTCAGCAGCGCTTTCGGCGCATTTCCCTGCTGGGCCAGACCGAACAGCATACGGCTGTTGCAGTAAACGCAGCTGTTATAAACCGATAGCGCGGCGGTGAGAACCACGATATTCAGCGCATTGGCGACAAACGTATCGCCCAGCTCATGGAAGATAAGGACAAACGGGCTGGTATCGGCGGTGACGCGAGTCCATGGCAGCAGCGAAAGCAGAACCGCCAGCGAGCCGATATAAAAAATCAGGATGCGATAGATAACCTGATTGGTAGCTTTGGGGATGCTCTGTTCCGGGTTATCGGCTTCAGCGGCGGTGATCCCTACCAGCTCCAGTCCGCCGAACGAAAACATAATAATGGCCATCATCATCACCAGCCCGGTCCAGCCATGCGGCAGAAAGCCGCCCTGTTCCCACAGGTTGCGCACGGTGGCCTGCGGACCAGCGGTATCGCTGAAGAGTAACCACGCGCCGAACAGAATCATAGCGATGACGGCGATCACTTTAATAATGGCGAACCAAAACTCCATCTCACCGAACACTTTAACGTTGGTCAGGTTGATGGCGTTGATAATCACAAAGAAGGCTGCCGCAGAAGCCCAGGTGGGGATCTCCGGATACCAGAACTGGATATATTTACCCACTGCGGTCAGTTCCGCCATGGCAACTAATACGTACAGCACCCAGTAGTTCCAGCCGGAAGCGAATCCGGCAAAGCCGCCCCAGTATTTATAGGCGAAGTGGCTAAAAGAGCCGGCGACCGGTTCTTCAACCACCATCTCTCCCAGCTGGCGCATAATCAGAAAGGCAATAAAGCCTGCAATCGCATAGCCCAGGATAATTCCTGGCCCCGCCGACTGAATAACGGAGGCGCTTCCCAGGAACAAGCCTGTCCCTATCGCGCCGCCCAATGCGATAAGCTGAATATGGCGGTTTTTCAGGCCGCGCTTGAGCTGCTCGCCGTGCTGCTGACTGTCCATCATAAAACCTCGTGTATCGGGCGCGGTTTATTCATAACGCGCTTATTTTGAACGATGCAGTAGTGCGTGTGTAAGTTTGCAATTCCGCTTTTTGTATTGATTTATTTACAAGCTCGTTTTTTAAAATGTCACTTCAACTCTTTCGTCTTGATCAGAATAATGGTATGTGGCCGCGAATGCACCTGCTTTGTGCAGGGGTGATGACGAGTTGCGTAAAAAGAAAGCACTTGTAAATACCTCCTTTTATTTTCCCTTCTAAAGGTTAATTTGTTTTTATTCATTATTTATGCATAAAAATGCATTTGATCTGCTGTTGAATCGGTTCAGATGAGATTTTTTATCGTTTCAAATACGTTAAATCTACCTCCTGGTGGGTAAATTTAACATTTGTGCACAGTTACAGTTTTGAAACGTGATTTCTGTAAAATTGTTAAAATGTGCCTCCTTTACTGATTTCAATCAAAACCTGTATGGACAGAAGGTGAATACTTTGTTACTTTAGCGTCACAGACATGAAATTGGTAAGACCAATTGACTCCGGGCAAATGGCTTAAGACAGGAAATCATGGCCTACAGCAAAATCCGCCAACCAAAACTCTCCGATGTGATCGAGCAGCAGCTGGAGTTTTTAATCCTTGAGGGAACATTGCGTCCCGGAGAAAAACTCCCACCGGAACGTGAACTGGCAAAACAGTTCGACGTCTCCCGTCCCTCCTTGCGCGAGGCGATTCAACGTCTCGAAGCGAAGGGATTGTTGCTTCGTCGCCAGGGCGGCGGAACCTTCGTGCAGAGCAGCCTGTGGCAGAGCTTTAGCGACCCGCTGGTGGAACTGCTCTCCGATCACCCTGAATCCCAGTTTGACCTGCTCGAAACGCGCCATGCGCTGGAAGGCATTGCGGCTTATTACGCGGCGCTGCGCAGCACCGACGAAGATAAAGACCGTATTCGCGAGCTGCACCACGCTATTGAGCTGGCGCAAGAGTCCGGCGATCTGGATGCCGAGTCCGAAGCCGTGCTCCAGTATCAAATCGCCGTCACCGAAGCGGCGCACAACGTGGTATTGCTTCATCTGCTAAGGTGTATGGAGCCGATGCTGGCGCAAAACGTGCGGCAGAACTTCGAATTGCTGTATGCGCGTCGGGAGATGCTGCCGCTGGTGAGCACGCATCGCACCCGTATATTTGAAGCCATTATGGCCGGAAAACCAGAAGAAGCGCGTGAAGCGTCACACCGACATCTGGCGTTTATCGAAGAGATTATGCTGGACAGAAGCCGTGAGGAGAGCCGTCGTGAACGCGCTTTACGCCGCCTGGAACAGCGCAAGAATTAGTTTTTTCTGGCAGAACGTTAACCAGAAGATGTTGTGAATAACGCGCAAAAATGTGCGCGGCAACTAAACGCAGAACCTGTCTTATTAAGCTTTCTGACGAAAGTTTAATGGGACAGGTTCCAGATAACTCAACGTATTAGATAGATAAGGAATACCCCCATGTCAGAACGTTTCCAAAATGACGTGGATCCGATCGAAACTCGCGACTGGCTACAGGCGATCGAATCGGTTATCCGTGAAGAAGGTGTTGAGCGCGCTCAGTATCTGATTGACCAACTGCTTTCTGAAGCTCGTAAAGGCGGCGTGAAAGTCGCGGCAGGCGCAGGGGCCAGTAATTACATCAACACTATTGCCGTTGAAGACGAACCGGAATACCCGGGTAATCTGGAGCTGGAACGTCGCATTCGTTCTGCGATCCGCTGGAACGCCATCATGACCGTGCTGCGCGCGTCTAAAAAAGACCTTGAGTTGGGCGGCCACATGGCGTCCTTCCAGTCTTCCGCCACGATCTATGATGTCTGTTTTAACCATTTCTTCCGTGCGCGCAACGAACAGGATGGCGGCGACCTGGTGTACTTCCAGGGCCACATCTCTCCGGGCATCTACGCTCGCGCGTTCTTGGAAGGTCGTCTGACCCAGGAACAGATGGATAACTTCCGTCAGGAAGTTCACGGCAATGGCCTCTCTTCCTATCCGCACCCGAAACTGATGCCGGAATTCTGGCAGTTCCCGACCGTCTCTATGGGGCTGGGCCCAATCGGTGCTATCTACCAGGCGAAATTCCTGAAATATCTGGAACACCGTGGCCTGAAAGATACCTCTAAACAGACCGTTTACGCCTTCCTCGGCGACGGCGAGATGGATGAGCCGGAATCCAAAGGCGCGATCACCATCGCCACCCGTGAAAAACTGGACAACCTGGTTTTTGTTATCAACTGTAACCTGCAGCGTCTTGACGGCCCGGTCACCGGTAACGGCAAGATTGTTAACGAACTGGAAGGCATCTTTGCAGGTGCTGGCTGGAACGTTATCAAAGTCATGTGGGGCGGTCGTTGGGATGAACTGCTGCGTAAAGACACCAGCGGTAAACTGATCCAGCTGATGAACGAAACCGTTGACGGCGACTACCAGACCTTCAAATCCAAAGACGGCGCTTACGTGCGTGAGCACTTCTTCGGTAAATATCCGGAAACCGCCGCGCTGGTGGCCGACTGGACTGACGAGCAGATTTGGGCGCTGAACCGTGGTGGTCACGATCCGAAGAAAGTCTACGCGGCACTGAAAAAAGCGCAGGAAACCAAAGGCAAAGCGACCGTAATCCTGGCCCATACCATTAAAGGTTACGGCATGGGTGACACCGCGGAAGGTAAAAACATCGCTCACCAGGTTAAGAAAATGAACATGGACGGCGTGCGTTACGTCCGCGATCGTTTCAACGTGCCGGTTGCCGATGCTGATCTCGAAAAACTGCCGTACATTACCTTCCCGGAAGGTTCTGAAGAACACAAATACCTGCATGAACGCCGTCAGGCGCTGCACGGCTACCTGCCAAGCCGTCAGCCGAACTTCACCGAGAAGTTAGAGCTGCCTCAACTTTCAGATTTCGGCGCGCTGCTGGAAGAGCAAAGTAAAGAGATTTCCACTACGATCGCTTTCGTGCGTGCCCTGAACGTGATGCTGAAGAACAAGTCGATCAAAGATCGTCTGGTTCCGATCATCGCCGACGAAGCGCGTACTTTCGGTATGGAAGGTCTGTTCCGTCAGATTGGTATCTACAGCCCGAACGGCCAGCAGTACACCCCGCAGGACCGTGAGCAGGTTGCTTACTACAAAGAAGACGAGAAAGGCCAGATTCTGCAGGAAGGTATCAACGAGCTGGGCGCAGGCGCATCCTGGCTGGCTGCGGCGACCTCTTACAGCACCAACGATCTGCCGATGATCCCGTTCTACATCTACTACTCTATGTTCGGGTTCCAGCGTATCGGCGACCTGTGCTGGCAGGCTGGCGACCAGCAGGCTCGCGGCTTCCTGATTGGCGGGACTTCCGGTCGTACTACGCTGAACGGCGAAGGTCTGCAGCACGAAGATGGTCACAGCCACATTCAGTCGCTGACTATCCCGAACTGTATCTCTTACGACCCGGCTTACGCTTATGAAGTGGCTGTCATCATGCATGATGGTCTGGAGCGTATGTACGGTGAAAAACAAGAGAACGTTTACTACTACATCACCACCCTGAACGAAAACTACCACATGCCGGCAATGCCAGCAGGTGCCGAGGAAGGTATCCGTAAAGGTATCTACAAACTCGAAACCCTCGAAGGTAGCAAAGGTAAAGTTCAGCTGCTGGGCTCCGGTTCTATCCTGCGTCACGTCCGTGAAGCGGCAGAGATCCTGGCGAAAGATTACGGCGTAGGTTCTGACGTATATAGCGTGACCTCCTTCACCGAACTGGCGCGTGATGGTCAGGATTGTGAGCGCTGGAACATGCTGCACCCGCTGGAAACCCCGCGCGTACCGTACATCGCTCAGGTGATGAACGACGCTCCGGCTGTGGCATCTACTGACTATATGAAACTGTTCGCCGAGCAGGTTCGTACTTACGTACCGGCTGACGACTATCGCGTACTGGGTACGGATGGCTTCGGTCGTTCCGACAGCCGTGAGAACCTGCGTCACCATTTCGAAGTTGATGCTTCTTATGTGGTTGTCGCAGCGCTGGGCGAACTGGCTAAACGTGGCGAAATCGACAAGAAAGTGGTAGCGGATGCGATTACCAAATTCAACATCGATGCAGATAAAGTTAACCCGCGTCTGGCGTAAGAGGTAAAAGAATAATGGCTATCGAAATCAAAGTACCGGACATCGGGACAGATGAAGTTGAAATCACCGAGATTCTGGTCAAAGTGGGCGACAAAGTTGAAGCTGAACAGTCGCTGATCACCGTAGAAGGCGACAAAGCCTCTATGGAAGTCCCGTCTCCGCAGGCTGGCGTCGTGAAAGAGATCAAAGTCTCTGTCGGCGACAAAACTGAGACCGGTGCACTTATCATGATTTTCGATTCCGCCGACGGTGCAGCTGACGCTGCGCCTGCTCAGGCAGAAGAGAAGAAAGAAGCGGCGCCGGCAGCAGCACCTGCTGCGGCAGCGGCGAAAGACGTTCACGTTCCGGATATCGGCAGTGACGAAGTTGAAGTGACTGAAGTGATGGTGAAAGTGGGCGACACCGTAGAAGCTGAACAGTCGCTGATCACCGTCGAAGGCGACAAGGCCTCTATGGAAGTTCCTGCTCCGTTTGCAGGCACCGTGAAAGAGATCAAAGTGAACACCGGTGATAAAGTGTCTACCGGCTCTCTGATTATGGTCTTCGAAGTGGCGGGTGAAGCGGGCGCAGCAGCACCAGCGAAAGCGGAAGCCGCTCCGGCTGCGGCTGCTCCAGCAGCAGCGACGGGCGTGAAAGACGTTAACGTACCGGACATCGGCGGCGACGAAGTTGAAGTCACCGAAGTGATGGTCAAAGTCGGCGATAAAGTTACCGCTGAACAGTCGCTGATCACCGTGGAAGGCGACAAAGCCTCTATGGAAGTGCCTGCGCCGTTCGCGGGCACCGTGAAAGAAATCAAAATCAGCACCGGCGATAAAGTGAAAACCGGCTCGCTGATTATGGTCTTCGAAGTGGAAGGCGCAGCGCCTGCGGCCGCTCCGGCTAAACAGGAAGCAGCGGCGCCGGCTCCGGCGGCGAAAGCTGAGAAGCCTGCTGCCCCGGCTGCCAAAGCCGAAGGCAAATCTGAGTTCGCTGAAAACGACGCTTACGTTCACGCTACCCCACTGATTCGCCGTCTGGCGCGCGAGTTTGGCGTCAACCTGGCGAAAGTGAAAGGCACTGGTCGTAAAGGCCGTATTCTGCGCGAAGACGTTCAGGCTTACGTGAAAGACGCTATCAAACGCGCGGAAGCTGCGCCGGCTGCTGCGGGCGGCGGTATCCCGGGTATGCTGCCGTGGCCGAAAGTGGACTTCAGCAAGTTTGGTGAAGTTGAAGAAGTGGAACTGGGCCGTATCCAGAAAATCTCTGGCGCGAACCTGAGCCGTAACTGGGTGATGATCCCGCACGTTACGCACTTCGACAAAACCGATATCACCGATCTGGAAGCGTTCCGTAAACAGCAGAACGCCGAAGCTGAGAAGCGCAAACTGGATGTGAAATACACGCCAGTGGTCTTCATCATGAAAGCGGTTGCCGCTGCTCTGGAACAGATGCCGCGCTTCAACAGCTCTCTATCCGAAGACGGTCAGCGTCTGACCCTGAAAAAATACATCAACATCGGCGTGGCGGTTGATACCCCGAATGGCCTGGTGGTTCCGGTCTTTAAAGACGTGAATAAGAAGAGCGTGACCGAGCTGTCTCGTGAACTGACCACCATCTCCAAAAAAGCGCGTGATGGTAAGCTGACCGCTGGCGAAATGCAGGGTGGTTGCTTCACTATCTCCAGCATCGGCGGCCTGGGAACTACCCACTTTGCGCCGATTGTCAACGCGCCGGAAGTGGCTATCCTCGGCGTTTCTAAGTCGGCGATGGAACCGGTGTGGAATGGGAAAGAGTTTGTGCCGCGTCTGATGATGCCTATCTCTCTTTCTTTCGACCACCGTGTGATCGATGGTGCTGATGGTGCGCGTTTCATTACCATTATCAACAATATGTTGTCTGACATTCGCCGTCTGGTGATGTAAGCGAAAAAGCCGGCCCGACGGCCGGCTTTTTTTTGATAATCTCATGGAGTTTGTGAGGTTATTAGCGAAAGCGATAATTCGTGATCCGTTTGTTGTTTCAAAATTGTTAACAATTTTGTAAGATACGGGCGGATAGAACGACCCGGTGGATGATGGGCGATCAAGTACCCCGGACCGCCGGATACAAATAAAGAGGTCATGATGAGTACTGAAATCAAAACTCAGGTCGTGGTACTTGGGGCGGGCCCGGCAGGCTATTCTGCCGCTTTCCGTTGCGCTGATTTAGGTCTGGAAACCGTAATTGTAGAACGCTACAACACCCTTGGCGGTGTTTGTCTGAACGTCGGCTGTATCCCTTCTAAAGCGCTGCTGCACGTAGCAAAAGTTATCGAAGAAGCCAAAGCGCTGGCTGAACACGGTATCGTCTTCGGCGAGCCGAAAACCGATATCGACAAGATTCGTACCTGGAAAGAGAAAGTGATCACGCAGCTGACCGGCGGTCTGGCTGGTATGGCCAAAGGCCGTAAAGTGAAAGTGGTCAATGGTCTGGGTAAATTCACCGGGGCTAATACCCTGGAAGTGGAAGGCGAAAATGGCAAAACCGTGATCAACTTCGATAACGCGATCATCGCGGCGGGTTCTCGTCCGATCCAATTACCGTTTATTCCGCATGAAGACCCGCGCGTATGGGATTCTACCGACGCTCTGGAACTGAAAGAAGTGCCGAAGCGTATGCTGGTCATGGGCGGCGGTATCATCGGTCTGGAAATGGGTACCGTATACCACGCGCTGGGTTCAGAGATTGACGTGGTTGAAATGTTCGACCAGGTTATCCCGGCGGCTGATAAAGACATCGTTAAAGTCTTCACCAAACGCATCAGCAAGAAATTCAACCTGATGCTGGAAACCAAAGTGACTGCCGTTGAAGCGAAAGAAGACGGTATCTACGTTTCGATGGAAGGCAAAAAAGCCCCGGCTGAAGCGCAGCGTTATGATGCGGTTCTGGTGGCGATTGGTCGTGTGCCGAACGGTAAAAACCTCGACGCGGGCAAAGCTGGCGTGGAAGTTGACGACCGTGGCTTTATCCGCGTCGACAAACAGCTGCGCACCAACGTGCCGCACATCTTCGCTATCGGCGATATCGTCGGTCAGCCGATGCTGGCGCACAAAGGCGTTCACGAAGGCCACGTTGCCGCTGAAGTTATCGCCGGGAAGAAACACTACTTCGATCCGAAAGTTATCCCGTCTATCGCGTACACCGAGCCAGAAGTGGCATGGGTTGGCCTGACCGAGAAAGAAGCGAAAGAAAAAGGCATCAGCTATGAAACCGCCACCTTCCCGTGGGCAGCTTCTGGCCGTGCTATCGCTTCTGACTGCGCAGACGGTATGACCAAACTGATTTTCGACAAAGAATCTCACCGCGTGATCGGCGGGGCGATTGTCGGTACCAACGGCGGCGAGCTGCTGGGTGAAATCGGTCTGGCGATCGAAATGGGCTGTGACGCGGAAGATATCGCGCTGACCATCCATGCTCACCCGACTCTGCATGAGTCCGTGGGCCTGGCGGCGGAAATCTTCGAAGGTAGCATTACCGACCTGCCAAACCCGAAAGCGAAGAAGAAATAATCTTCTGCGGGTGGCAATGCGCCACCCGATACAGAAAAGCGGCTTTACAGCCGCTTTTTTTATGCATGGCAAATCAGATGTGTCAAATGATGGCGAAGGATAACGAAACCGCAAAATTTATCCTTTCCGCAGCAGTACGTTTTTCAAAGCTTATGCCGTCGGTAGTGCCTTTGTCTGTCATTTTCGACCAACTAATTGTTTCATAAGAAATACCTCTCCTTAATTTGTCATCATCCTGAAATTGGTAACGCTATAAAATAATAGCGAGCTAATTATGAGGTTTGATATATGAAACTTTTTCTGACAACGGCAGCGCTAACTGCGACCTTGATTTCCGGCATGGCATTTGCCAGCGATCCCGTCATCCCCTGGGCGACTAACAGCGGCGGTACGGAAAGCACGCATATTGCGGCAATGGGCGAGGATTTGAATGCGCAGCATCAGCAGATCACCCACACGCATGAAGGCGTATGGGCGGCCAATTCCGGCAGCATTCAGGCTGATGAAGCCGCGCTGACCAGCAACAAGCCGCCGGTACAAGGCCACCCGGAATTGATGCCGCATCAGGGCTAATGATCACGGCCTGGCGATAACGCCAGGCGCTTACGGGTTATTCGGCGACCTGCCACTGCGCGTCTGGCGCAAAACGCGTGATAGCCTGAACTTTACTCTCCGTCTCCTTGCCTAAATCCGCCTGATAAATACGATCGTCCTGGTTGACCATAAAACTCATCACCCCGGTTTCGCCGTAATGCATCGGCCAGGCCAGAAGCGCCGCACCGTGACCGTCGTTATCGCTGATAATACGGAAATGGTAGCCGTGGTAACCCTCGTCTGGCGCTGCGGGACTAAAGTTTGGGCCTAACGGACTGGGGACGTCGCCTGCTTTGGTTGGCCAGTACAGGCCATCTTTTTGGCCTTCGCTACTGATTATCCTGTGCGCCCAGCGATGGTTTTGTAAGTAATAGTCCTGCTGCGCATCAACGTAAGCATGCATGGCCTGTAAGGTAGAAAGTTCATTTCGCCCAATAGTACGGGTGAGGATCTCATTCCCGGCTGCCGCCATATCAAAGCGCCAGCCGCCAGTCTCTTTCACCATGGGCACCGGGAGCTGCCAGTCTTCTCGTCCGACATTCAGGTGCGCCGTATTGTCTTTTTGTACAATGCGATGGCCTTCGCGCCAGTCACGATTGAAGCGGGCCACGGCCTCGGGATCGGCACCTTCCGGCGGCAGAAATTGCCGCCAGTCATCGCCCAGTAGCGCGGTAAGCTGCGTTTCGTTTTTTCCGGCTACCGCCGCGGCGAAGGCGCTGGCGGCCGCTTCCGGGGAGGGGAACCGTTCCTGCGCGTAGCCCAGCAAGGGTAACGACAGTAACAGAGCGCTTAACATAACCTTTTTCATTATCTGCTCCGGTTAACGGCGATGAAATTCATGATGTTCAGAAAAATGTTCCCGCGCGGCGGCGCGTTGCTCGGTGTTCAAGTGACTGCCGCGACGGCTTTCTAGGCCGCGTAGCTGTTGCGATTGCCATGACGGCGATCGACTGTCGTTCCCGCTAAACACATTGGCGTGCATATTCTGGCGAAATGCCTGACGCTGCTGTGGCGTAGAGGATTCAATACGCTGGCGGGCGGTGTCTCTCTGCTGTTGTGAAACAGGGTGCTGCTGGGCTTTAGCCTTCAGCTCGGAACGATGCTGCTGCGTGGTGGATTTATTCAGTGTCTGCTGCGCCGCCTCGCGACGACTGCTGTTTTGTGTTCCGTCATAGCCACGGTAATTATTACGCTGGGCAATTTGATTTAACTGCTGCGATGCCGCTTTGCGCTGTCTGTCGCGGGATGTCTCGCCTGACACGTTAGCGGGTGATGTATGGCTGCGCTGTTGGAATTGCGCCATGGCTGCCTGGCGCTGACTGTCGCGAGACACTGGCGCTTGCTGCGTTGCGCTTAACCCGCCGCTAACATTGGTGGGATGGAACCGTTGCGCAACGGTATTATTCGGATAGGGGACGCCATTGCGCCAGGCGGGATTATGCTGCCAGCCCATCGTTTGGCCCGGCAGGTTTTGCCCGGATATCCGGTTGAAATTATTGACATTGATGTTGATATTATCGCCATTATGTTGATAACCGTTACCACCATGATGGTAATCATCATCATGATGGTCGTCGTCATGGTGGTGATGATCGTCGTCATCCCAGTCTATGCTGCTGAACAACGCATAGGTGGTGGCGACGCCCAGACTATAACCAAAACCTTTAACAAAACTGTCGGCAAACTGCTGCCCCGGAGGGGGCGGTAAATACACCGGCGGATAAGCGGTATTGGGCCAGGCGCCATACACCGTCGTGGGGTTATAGTTTGGCACGTACACCACCTGCGGATTCGCAGGTTCAATTTTGATGACGGTCGACGGTGTTGCTGGCGTACTGGCGGATGTGGTGGTTGTCGTCGTGACGGCGGTAGAAGCGCTGGACTTCGGCACGCTGGTGACGGTTTGCTGTGGCGTGGATTTTAGCGAACCGGTTTGTTGAGCGAGCAGACGCAGCCTTTGCACCGCATCCATCACATCCTGTGGCTGGGCTAAGAACGCATCGCCCAGGTTTTGCACCCATTGCGGATTCTCGCCCATAAGCGCCATCAACTGAGGAAAGGCGACCAGCGATTTGACGCTGGGGTCCCACGGTTGGCTGGCCACCGCTTGAATAGCGGCATCGCCCTGCAGCGTGGGGTTATCCCGCGACCACTGGACGGCCTGAACCACGTTCGCCGGGTAGGTGGAGGCCATGAGCACCTGCGAAAGCAGGGCATCGGGATAAAGCGCGACAGGCGCGACCCATTGATCGATTTGCGCAGTGGTAAAGGTCGTTTTCGCGACAGGCGCGGGCACAGCGGTCTGCGTTGGCTCAGAGGTGGGAGCTGCCGCCTGCGCGGGCGCTTCGGGAGCGCGGCTTTTAACATACAGTACGCCCGAAGCGGCAAATAACCCGGCACTGCACACAAGGGCAATGAGATGGGGTTTAAAGGGCAACGTCATTTTATCTCTCCCGATTCCCGAGAATCGCTATGGTCATTATGCCTGCCGCCGACGGGGTGCAGTTTGGCGTGAGTATAAAGGGACGATAGTTTAATTTTTAGCTAATGTTGGGATCGGTAACGTTACGTGACGATCAAAGCACGAAATGAGGTAAGCATTTATGGCTGCAGCTCCCGTCTCAGTAGAGCATTAGACCATCCTTAACGATTCAGCCACTTTTTTATGTTGCTTTTTTGTAAACAGATTAACACTTAAAGAAAATCCTGTTATTGTGCCTTATGCGGTACCGGGCATTTACCCTACTAACTACTGTCTCACAGGAGCGTGAAGAGAATCGCCCATCAACAAAAGCGCCGCATTATGACAATGAGAGCGAGGAGATATCGTCGTGCTAGAAGAATACCGTAAGCACGTAGCTGAGCGTGCTGCCCAGGGGATTGTGCCGAAACCTTTAGACGCAACCCAAATGGCTGCGCTTGTCGAGCTGCTGAAGACCCCGCCTGTGGGCGAAGAAGAATTCCTGTTAGACCTGTTGATCAACCGCGTTCCTCCTGGCGTCGATGAAGCCGCTTATGTTAAAGCCGGTTTTCTCGCTGCTGTCGCGAAAGGCGACACCACCTCCCCGCTGGTCTCCCCAGAAAAAGCCATTGAACTGCTGGGCACCATGCAGGGTGGTTACAACATTCATCCGCTGATTGACGCGCTGGACGATGCGAAACTGGCGCCGATTGCGGCCAAAGCGCTGTCTCACACCCTGCTGATGTTCGATAACTTCTACGACGTAGAAGAGAAAGCCAAAGCGGGCAATGAATATGCCAAACAGGTGATGCAATCTTGGGCCGACGCCGAATGGTTCCTGAGCCGTCCGCCGCTGGCGGAAAAAATCACCGTCACCGTTTTCAAAGTGACCGGCGAAACGAATACCGACGATCTCTCTCCGGCGCCGGATGCGTGGTCGAGACCGGATATCCCGTTACATGCGCAGGCGATGCTGAAAAACGCCCGTGAAGGCATTGAGCCGGATCAGCCAGGCGTTGTCGGCCCGATCAAACAAATCGAAGCATTGCAGAAAAAAGGCTACCCGCTGGCCTACGTGGGTGACGTGGTGGGCACCGGTTCTTCCCGTAAATCCGCGACCAACTCCGTGCTGTGGTTCATGGGCGATGACATCCCGAACGTGCCGAACAAGCGCGGCGGCGGTCTGTGCCTCGGCGGCAAAATTGCGCCTATCTTCTTTAACACCATGGAAGATGCGGGCGCGCTGCCGATTGAAGTTGACGTTTCTAACCTGAACATGGGCGATGTAATTGACGTCTACCCGTACAAAGGCGAAGTGCGCAATCATGAAACCGATGAACTGCTGGCAACCTTCGAACTGAAAACCGACGTGCTGATCGACGAAGTACGCGCCGGTGGCCGTATTCCGCTGATTATCGGACGTGGCCTGACCACCAAAGCGCGTGAAGCGCTGGGTCTGCCGCACTCTGACGTTTTCCGTCAGGCAAAAGACGTGGCAGAAAGCAGCCGTGGCTTCTCTCTGGCGCAGAAAATGGTCGGTCGCGCCTGCGGCGTGAAAGGCATTCGTCCGGGCGCGTACTGCGAACCGAAAATGACCTCCGTCGGTTCTCAGGATACTACTGGCCCGATGACCCGTGATGAGCTGAAAGACCTGGCCTGTCTGGGATTCTCCGCCGATCTGGTCATGCAGTCGTTCTGTCACACCGCAGCCTATCCGAAGCCCGTTGACGTCACCACGCACCACACGCTGCCGGACTTCATTATGAACCGCGGCGGTGTCTCCCTGCGTCCGGGCGACGGCGTGATCCACTCCTGGCTGAACCGTATGCTGCTGCCGGACACCGTCGGTACCGGCGGTGACTCCCATACCCGTTTCCCGATTGGTATCTCTTTCCCGGCGGGTTCTGGTCTGGTGGCGTTTGCCGCCGCGACCGGCGTGATGCCGCTGGATATGCCGGAATCGGTGCTGGTGCGCTTCAAAGGCAAAATGCAGCCGGGCATCACCCTGCGCGATCTGGTCCATGCCATCCCGCTGTACGCCATCAAACAGGGCCTGCTGACCGTTGAGAAGAAAGGCAAGAAAAACATCTTCTCTGGCCGCATCCTGGAAATCGAAGGTCTGCCGGATCTGAAAGTCGAGCAGGCGTTTGAGCTGACCGATGCTTCTGCCGAGCGTTCCGCTGCCGGTTGTACCATCAAGCTGAACAAAGAGCCGATCGTTGAATACCTGACCTCCAACATCGTCCTGCTGAAGTGGATGATCGCCGAAGGCTACGGCGACCGTCGTACGCTGGAACGTCGTATCCAGGGTATGGAAAAATGGCTGGCGGACCCGCAGCTGCTGGAAGCCGATGCTGACGCGGAATACGCAGCGGTGATCGACATCGATCTGGCGGATATCAAAGAGCCAATCCTCTGTGCGCCGAACGATCCGGACGACGCGCGTCTGCTGTCTGACGTGCAGGGCGAGAAGATCGACGAAGTGTTCATCGGTTCCTGCATGACCAACATCGGCCACTTCCGCGCGGCTGGTAAGCTGCTGGATAGCCACAAAGGCCAGTTGCCAACCCGCCTGTGGGTAGCGCCGCCAACCCGTATGGACGCTGCGCAGCTGACCGAAGAAGGTTACTACAGCGTGTTTGGTAAGAGCGGTGCGCGTATCGAAATCCCGGGTTGTTCCCTGTGTATGGGTAACCAGGCGCGTGTGGCTGACGGCGCGACGGTGGTTTCCACTTCTACCCGTAACTTCCCGAACCGTTTAGGTACTGGTGCGAACGTCTTCCTGGCTTCTGCGGAGCTGGCGGCGGTTGCAGCGCTTATTGGCAAACTGCCGACGCCGGAAGAGTACCAGACCTTTGTGGCGCAGGTGGATAAGACGGCGGTGGATACCTACCGTTATCTGAACTTCGACCAGCTCTCTCAGTACACTGAGAAAGCGGATGGGGTGATTTTCCAGACTGCGGTATAATTTGCCTGACGGCGTCAGGCTTACCATGCCTACGCCTCTTATTGCCCGGTGGCGGCTACGCTTACCGGGCCTACAAAACCCATCGCAACTGCGGTGGGTTTTTATTTTCATTCCGCCTGCTGTTCCCGCTTTTTTTCTTCTCCGCTGCTGCGATAATGACTGTAAGGGCTTTGCAGAGGAACACATTATGGATTACGAATTTCTGCGCGATGTGACCGGACGGGTTTTGGTACGAATGTCGATGGGCCACGAGGTGGTCGGTCACTGGTTTAATGAAGAGGTTAAAGACAACCTCTCGCTACTGGATGAAGTAGAACAAGCCGCGCGTACGGTCAAAGGCAGCGAACGTTCCTGGCAACGAGCAGGGCATGAGTACACGATCTGGATGGACGGCGAAGAAGTGATGATTCGCGCCAATCAGCTGGATTTTTCCGGCGATGAGATGGAAGAGGGGATGAGTTATTACGATGAAGAGAGTTTATCCCTGTGCGGCATGGAGGATTTTCTGCGGGTCGTCGCCGCGTATCGGGAATTCGTCAGTAAAGCCTGACCCTCTCTTCGTTATTGCCCCGCAACGCCTGTCGACGGACAGTTGGGGGCGGTAGTGGAAACGAAATCACCACACATTCCAGCCGGGAGTATCCCGGCTTTTTTATTGCAGAATGATTTTTTGATTTTTATTAATCATTTTAAAACTGTGATCTGACGCGTTTGTGATCTTAATTTGATTGAATATAATCGTTATGATTTTATTCAATCACAACAAGCAACAGGCGGTAAGACCATGAACATCAAAAAAGCAATAGAGCGCGTACCCGGCGGCATGATGGTCGTACCGCTCGTTATTGGCGCAGTCATTAACACCTTCGCCCCGCAGGCGCTTGAGATTGGCGGTTTTACCACTGCCTTATTTAAAAACGGCGCGGCGCCGCTGATTGGCGCTTTTCTGCTGTGTATGGGAGCCGGTATCAGTGTGAAAGCCGCGCCCCAGGCGTTATTGCAGGGCGGGACGATTACGCTCACTAAGTTGCTTGTCGCCATCGGCATTGGCCTGGGCGTGGAGCATCTTTTCGGCGCGGAGGGTATTTTTGGCCTGAGCGGCGTGGCGATTATCGCGGCGATGAGCAATTCGAATGGCGGACTTTATGCTGCGTTGGTAGGCGAATTCGGCAATGAGCGCGACGTCGGCGCTATCTCTATTTTGTCTCTTAATGATGGCCCTTTCTTTACGATGATTGCGCTGGGCGCGGCAGGGATGGCGAACATTCCCATTATGGCGCTGGTGGCGGTGCTGGTTCCGCTGGTTGTCGGCATGATCCTCGGCAATCTTGATCCTCATATGCGCGATTTTTTGACCAAAGGCGGCCCGCTGCTCATTCCTTTCTTTGCTTTTGCGCTGGGGGCGGGCATCAACCTGGAAATGTTACTGCAAGGCGGACTTGCCGGAATTCTGCTCGGCGTGCTGACAACGTTCGTTGGCGGTTTCTTTAATATTCGCGCAGATCGTCTGGTTGGCGGAACTGGCATTGCCGGGGCGGCGGCCTCCAGCACTGCGGGTAATGCCGTTGCGACGCCGCTGGCTATTGCGCAGGCCGACCCTTCGCTCGCCGAGGTGGCCGCTGCTGCCGCTCCGCTGATTGCCGCCTCGGTGATCACCACGGCAATCCTGACGCCAGTGTTGACCTCCTGGGTTGCGAAAAAACAGGCGCGTCAGGCTTCTTTGGAGAAAAACGCATGAAAATGATGGTTATCGCCGATGATTTTACCGGATCGAATGATACCGGCGTCCAGTTGGCGAAGAAGGGGGCGAGAACGGAAGTCATGTTGAGCGCGTCGCAAAAACCGTCCCGCCGCGCCGATGTGTTAGTCATTAACACCGAAAGCCGGGCGATGCCCGCAGATCAGGCGGCATCTGCCGTTTATGCCGCGCTTTCCCCGTGGTGTGAGACATCGCCAGCGCCGCTGGTGTACAAAAAAATCGACTCCACATTTCGCGGCAATATCGGCGCCGAAGTGACGGCAGCTATGCGCGCCAGTCAGCGAAAACTGGCCGTTATCGCTGCTGCGATCCCTGCGGCCGGACGCACGACGCTTGAAGGAAAATGTCTGGTTAATGGCGCCCCGCTACTGGAAACCGAATTTGCTAGCGATCCGAAAACGCCCATTGTCTCTTCCCGTATTGCCGAGATAGTGGCGTTGCAAAGTGAGATCCCTGTGTATGAAGTCTTTTTACAGGATGTCCGACGCGGCGGGTTAAGCGCCTTACTTACGGCTTATGCGGCTGAGGGCGAAGGGATTATCGTCGTGGATGCGGTAGAAGAGCGGGACCTGACGTTGATTGCGCAAGCGGCGTGCGAACAACCGTCGATGCCGCTGCTCGTCGGCGCAGCTGGTCTGGCGAATGCGTTGCCGGTTGAACTTTTTATGCAAGACCGGCAGCGGCTACCGGTACTGGTGGTAGCCGGTTCGATGAGCGAAGCCACGCGACGTCAGGTGGATAATGCGCTGTGCCGGGGACGTGCGGAGGTCGTGGATATCGATGCCGCGCGCATGGTGTCGGATAGCGCGGAGCAGGAAATCGCGTCTGTCGTAGAGCAGGCCTGCGCGCTGTTAAGTCAGCATCGACATACGATTTTACGCACCAGCCGTCGCGCAGAAGATCGACAGTTAATCGACGCGCTGTGCGAAAAATCCGCGATGAGCCGTCAGCAATTGGGCGAGCGACTGAGTCATCGGCTTGGCGTCGTCACGTTAAATATTATCGAGCAGGCGCGGATTGGCGGGCTGTTTCTGACCGGCGGCGATATCGCTACCGCCGTCGCCGGCGCGCTTGGCGCTGAAGGTTATCGCATTCAGAGCGAGGTGGCGCCCTGTATTCCCTGTGGAACGTTTGTAAACAGCGAAATTGACGATCTGCCGGTCATTACCAAAGCGGGCGGATTCGGTTCAGACAGTACGTTGTGTGACGCGCTTTATTATATTGAGGAGATGTATTGTGGAGACTAAAACCGTTGCCATTACCATGGGCGATCCAGCGGGCATTGGGCCGGAAATTATTGTTAAAGCGCTAAGTGAAGACGGTCTCAACGGCGCGCCGCTGGTGGTGATTGGATGCCTCGCAACCTTGAAATGTTTACAGGCGAAGGGCATCACGCCGAACGTCGAGTTACGGGCCATTGAACGGGTCGCCGAAGCGCGTTTTGCGCCCGGCATCATTCATGTGATTGATGAGCCGCTGGCGCAGCCGGAGGCGCTGGAGGCCGGGAAAGTTCAGGCGCAGGCGGGGGATTTAGCGTATCGCTGCGTGAAGCGCGCCACCGAGTTAGCGTTACGGGGCGACGTACAGGCTATCGCTACCGCGCCGCTGAATAAAGAGGCGCTGCACCTGGCGGGGCACAACTATCCGGGCCATACCGAGCTGCTCGCGACTCTGACCCATAGCCGCGATTACGCGATGGTACTTTACACCGATAAACTAAAAGTGATTCACGTTTCAACGCATATCGCGCTGCGTAAATTCCTTGATACGTTAAGTACCACGCGTGTCGAAACGGTGATTGGTATTGCTGATACTTTCCTCAAGCGTGTGGGTTACGTTAAACCGCGTATCGCCGTGGCAGGCGTGAATCCTCATGCGGGCGAGAATGGTCTGTTTGGCGATGAAGAGACGCGTATCCTGACGCCAGCCATTACCGATGCCCGCGCAAAAGGTATGGACGTTTATGGGCCGTGCCCGCCGGATACTGTATTTCTCCAGGCTTATGAGGGACAGTATGATATGGTGGTGGCGATGTATCATGACCAGGGGCATATCCCGTTGAAATTGCTTGGCTTTTATGATGGCGTGAATATCACCGCAGGGCTGCCGTTTATCCGGACCTCTGCCGATCATGGCACCGCATTTGATATCGCCTGGACGGGAAAAGCAAAATCTGAGAGCATGGCCGTATCGATCAAACTGGCAATGCAACTGGCATAATTCCCTGTTATGAAAGGACAACACCGTCTGGATCTCATTGTGGCGTATCTGAAAAACCATACGCTGGTTACGGTAGAACAGCTGGTTGAGGCGGTTGACGCATCGCCAGCCACTATCCGTCGCGATTTGATCAAGCTGGATGAGCAGGGCGTGATCAGCCGTAGTCATGGCGGCGTGGCGCTGCGGCGTTTTGAACCCGCCCAGCCCACCACCAATGAAAAACAACTGCGATCGCCCGCTGAAAAACGGGCGATTGCACGCGTTGCCGCATCGCTGGTCAATGCTGGCGATGCCGTCGTGCTGGATGCCGGTACGACAATGATGGAACTGGCGAAATGCTTAACCCATCTTCCGCTGCGGGTCATCACCGTCGATCTGCATATTGCGCTGTTTTTAGCTGAGTTCCGGCAAATTGAAGTGACGATTGTCGGCGGTCGTATCGATGACAGCAGTCAGTCCTGTATCGGTGAGCATGGGCGCAAGCTGTTGCGCAGCGTTTATCCGAACATCGCGTTTATGAGCTGTAATTCATGGGGGGTAAAAACGGGCGTGACGACCCCAACGGAAGATAAGGCCGGGCTTAAACAGGAGATTATTGCTAATGCGCAGCGCAAAGTGTTGCTGGCGGACAGCAGTAAGTATGGCGCGCATTCGCTCTTTAATGTGGTGCCGCTTGAGCGCTTTAATGATGTGATTACCGACGTCAATCTGCCGCCGTCAGCGCAGGTTGAACTAAAAGGGCGCGCTTTTGCGCTAACGCTGGTGCAGCCGGAGTGACAGCGCCGTCAGGCGCTGCCAGTGGTGAATCAGACCGCAGAAATATTGCGGCCGTAGTAAATCTCGCGCATCTCTTTCCACAGCGCGGCGGTGATCTGCTGGCGTTCGGTTTCAGTGAGATCTTCCGGTTTGGTGTGAAACATATAGTGCTTAAGATCGAACTCTTTAAGCAGCATCTTGGTATGGAAAATATTTTCCTGATACACGTTTACATCCACCATGTCATACAGCGACTTCATATCTTCCGACATAAAATTCTGAATGGAATTAATCTCATGATCGATAAAGTGTTTCATACCGTTGACGTCGCGCGTAAAGCCGCGCACGCGGTAATCGATGGTGACGATATCAGACTCTAGCTGGTGGATCAGGTAATTGAGCGCTTTTAGCGGTGAAATCACCCCGCAGGTTGACACTTCGATGTCGGCGCGAAAGGTGCAAAGCCCGCCTTCCGGATGGCTTTCCGGATAGGTATGCACACAGATATGGCTCTTATCGAGGTGCGCCACCACGGTTTCCGGCAGCGGGCCGGGATGTTCGGTTTGGTCGATAAGTTTCGGGTCGATCGGCTCTTCGCTCACCAGAATCGTGACGCTGGCGCCCTGGGGTTCATAATCCTGACGGGCGATGTTCAGGATGTTCGCGCCGATAATGGAGCAGGTCTCCGACAGGATCTCGGTCAGTCGGTTGGCGTTATAGAGTTCATCGATATAGGCGATATAGCCATCGCGCTCTTCTGCGGTTTTGGCGTAGCAGATATCGTAAATACAAAAACTCAGGCTTTTCGTCAGATTGTTAAAGCCATGCAGTTTCAGCTTTTTCAATTTTTATCACCTCCTTAACGTCACTGTGCGGACAGTGCGTCATGTAGATATTGCGGTAGCGCAAATGCAGCGGCATGAATAGCCGAGTTGTAATAGCGGCATTTGAGGCCGGCGGCATGAAAACGCGCCTGAATAATTTCGCTCGACAGGTGGCGAAGAGCGTCGTTGTCCGTCGCCCAGGCGAAGGTCATAATGCCGCCGTAATAGGTCGGAATCGCCGCTTGGTAGAAGCCGACATCGCTGAAGTAATGACTCAGCTTGCGGTGGCTGTCGAGCGCTTCATCCTGTTGCAGGAAGCACACGCCGTTCTGGGCGACAAAAATGCCGCCCGGATTCAGGCAACGCTTACAGCCTTCATAAAAGGCGGAGGTAAACAGGCTTTCGCCGGGGCCTATCGGATCGGTACAGTCGGAAATGATCACATCAAAGGTCTGATGGGTCTGATTGACGAAATTCACGCCGTCGTCGATCACCAGCGTAAAGCGCGGATCGTCGTAGCTGCCGGCATTGTGGTTGGGTAAATACTGGCGGCAAAACGAGACTACGCCAGCGTCTATCTCTACCATGGTGATGGTTTCGACGTTTTTATGCCGGGTAACTTCACGTAGCATTGCGCCGTCGCCGCCGCCGATAATCAGAACGTGTTTCGCATGACCGTGCGCCAGCAGCGGGACATGGGTCATCATTTCATGATAAATAAACTCGTCGCGTTCGGTGGTCTGTACCACGCCGTCCAGCGCCATCACGCGGCCAAAAGCGGCGTTTTCAAAGATGATTAAATCCTGGTGATCGGTTTTTTCATGATACAGAACGTTGTCTACGGCAAAGTACTGACCAAACTGGTCGTGTAGCGTTTCATGCCACATCGTATTTTCGGCCATTGGCTGATACCTCCATTGTTAACACCCGTAAAAAAAGGGCGCAACATCATAGCTAACAATGACCGTGGATGCACGGTCATTATTTCAGCAATAGGATCGCGGAGGATTATTTAACGTAGGCTAACAGGCTCAGAGAATCGCGGGCCAGAGCTTTGCATTTTTTAGCGACCGGAATACCGATGCCGCTAAGATCGCGGTAGCTGTCTTCGCCCAACGATTTCATATCGAAGGTGTCGTAGTTACTCAGGTCCCACTGATTTTGCTGGGCAAAAAAGACCAGCGCACGGCGAATCTGACTGTTGGGTAAATTTTGGTAACCACAGTCATTTTTCAGAAAAACGAAAACCGCCGTTAAATCGGCCATATCTTCAGCTTCGGATTCAGTAAGCGCATAGCTATTTGCGCATAAGGCCATCAGGCTGCCAAACAACACGGGTCTGAAAAACGTCTTCATTGCTTCTACCACGGCATCAGGGAAAGTCAACGTTAGCATACTGAGAACGTAGCGACGACTTTTATTATCAGGATTGGTCGCGGCGTTTTCATTCTTGTTGTATTGCTGTCAGGAACGGTAAAGACGTGTTGCTGGCTTGACCTTCCCGTTAGGGCAGGGTCTAAGCTTAGACACCCGCCTGTTCATTATAAGGAAATGATTATGTTACGCCGTGATTTCTTAAAATATTCAGTGGCGCTGGGGGTTGCATCAGCGCTGCCGCTGTGGAGCCGCGCCGCTTTTGCCGCCGAACGTCCCGCGTTGCCTATTCCTGACCTGTTAACGGCAGATGCGAGCAACCGTATGCAGTTAATTGTTAAAGCCGGACAGTCGACATTCGCCGGTAAGAACGCGACAACCTGGGGCTACAACGGTAATTTGCTGGGGCCAGCGGTACAGCTTCACAAAGGAAAAAGCGTGACCGTTGATATCCATAACCAACTGGCCGAAGACACGACGCTTCACTGGCATGGTCTGGAGATTCCGGGCATCGTTGACGGCGGCCCGCAGGGGATTATTCCCGCTGGCGGAACCCGCACGGTGACGTTTACGCCGCAGCAACGCGCCGCGACCTGCTGGATTCATCCGCACAAACACGGCAAAACCGGGCGCCAGGTGGCGATGGGCCTCGCCGGACTGGTGCTGATTGAAGATGACGAGATTCGCAAATTGCGCCTGCCGAAACAGTGGGGTATCGACGATGTGCCGGTGATCATTCAGGACAAACGCTTCTCCGCCGATGGCCAGATTGATTATCAACTGGATATTATGACCGCCGCCGTCGGCTGGTTTGGCGATACGCTGCTGACCAATGGCGCTATCTATCCGCAGCATTCCGCGCCGAAAGGCTGGCTACGTCTGCGCTTGCTGAATGGCTGTAATGCGCGTTCGCTGAATATCGCCGCCAGCGATAATCGTCCGCTTTATGTGATCGCCAGCGACGGCGGCCTGCTGGCGGAGCCGGTGAAAGTCACCGAACTGCCGTTATTAATGGGCGAGCGTTTTGAAGTGCTGGTGGATATCAGCGACGGGAAAGCCTTTGATCTGGTGACCCTGCCGGTCAGCCAGATGGGAATGGCGATCGCTCCGTTTGATAAACCGCATCCGGTGATGCGTATCCAGCCGCTGCGGATTACCGCCTCCGGTACGCTGCCGGATACGTTGACGACGATGCCGGCGCTGCCGTCGCTGGAAGGGCTGACGGTGCGCAACCTGAAACTGTCGATGGACCCGCGCCTTGATATGATGGGGATGCAAATGCTGATGAAGAAATATGGCGCTCAGGCGATGAGCGGCATGGATCATGACAGCATGAACGCGCATATGCAGGGCGGCAATATGGGGCATGGCGAGATGGATCATGGCAACATGGATCACAGCGGGATGAATCATGGCGCGATGGGCAATATGAATCACGGCGGAAAATTCGACTTCCATAACGCTAACTTTATCAACGGCCAGGTCTTCGATATGAACAAACCGATGTTCGCGGCGCAAAAAGGCCGACATGAACGTTGGGTGATTTCCGGCGTGGGTGACATGATGCTGCATCCTTTCCATATTCACGGCACCCAGTTCCGTATTTTGTCAGAGAACGGCAAAGCGCCAGCGGCGCACAGAACGGGCTGGAAGGATACGGTACGCGTTGAGGGCGGTATCAGCGAAGTGCTGGTCAAGTTCGATCACGACGCGCCGAAGGAACATGCCTATATGGCGCACTGTCATCTGTTAGAACATGAAGATACGGGAATGATGTTAGGATTTACGGTCTAATCGATGTCTGTGACGCAGGCCGGGTAAGGCGAAACCGCTACCCGGCACAATGCCCGGCATACGCCGGGCATTAATGGTTATTTCGCGTCGTCAGGCAAAGCATAGGCCACGATATAGTCGCCCATCTTCGTACCAAACGAACCGTGGCCTCCGGCAGAAATGACCACGTACTGCTTACCGTTTACCTCATAGGTCATCGGCGTTGCCTGGCCTCCGGCGGGTAAACGTCCCTGCCACAGTTTTTCCCCGTTGCTCATGTTATAAGCGCGCAGGTAGTTGTCGGCGGTCGCGGCAATGAACAGCACGTTACCGGCGGTTGAGATTGGCCCGCCCAGCATGGGCATCCCCATGTTGAACGGCACCGGAACCGGCATCGGGAACGGCATACTGTCGCGCGGCGTCCCTATACGTTTCTTCCACACGATTTCATTGGTCTTCAGATCCAACGCGGAAATGTAGCCCCAGGCCGGTTGTTTACACGGCAAACCAAACGGCGAAAGGAACGGATTCAGCGTGACGCCGAACGGTACGCCGTACTGCGGCTGAATACCCGCTTCTGTACCGGTACCTTTCGCGTCTTTCGGCGGTTCCATTGGATTACCCGGGCCGCGTGGGATCAGCTTCGAGACAAACGGCAGCGCCATCGGGTTAGCGATAGCGACCTGACGGTCTGGATCGACGGAAATACCGCCCCATTCAAACATCCCCAGGTTGCCAGGGAATACCAATGTCCCCTGCTCGGATGGCGGGGTGAAGATACCTTCATAGCGCAACTGGTGGAACATAACGCGGCACACCAGTTGGTCGAACATGGTCGCGCCCCACATATCCGCGCCGGAGAGATCTTTTTTCGGGCGGAAGGTTAAATCAGAGAACGGCTGAGTTTTGGCGACATAATCGCCTTTTGCCGCGCCCTGCGGGACCGGTTTTTCCGGAGCGGGCACGACCAGCTCGCCATTACGTCTGTCCAGCACAAAGATATTACCGGTTTTCGCTGGTGCATAGATAACCGGAACGGTAGTACCGTCAACGGTAATATCCGCCAGCGTCGGCTGTGCCGGCAGGTCCATATCCCACAGATCGTGATGGACGGTCTGATAACTCCAGGCCAGTTTCCCGGTGGTGGCATTCAGCGCCAGGATGGAGCTGGCATAACGTTCCTGCTCCGGCGTGCGGTTACCGCCCCAGATATCCGGCGTGGTCACGCCCATCGGCAGATAGACCAGATCCAGTTTCGCATCATAGGCGGCAGGGGCCCAGGAGTTCGGCGAGTTAAAGGTAAAAGCGTGCTCATCGGCTGGAATCGTGTTCGGATCTTTCGCCCCAGGATCGAAGGCCCACAGTAGTTTACCGCTATTAACATCAAAACCACGGATAACGCCGGACGTTTCGCGAGTAGAGAAGTTATCCGTGACCGAACCGGCAATGACAATTGTTTTATCGGTGATAATCGGCGGCGACGTCGGTTCATACAGTCCCGGCGTGGTATCCGGCATATTGGTTTGCAGATTCAGGACGCCTTTGTTGGCGAAGGTTTCACACAGCTTGCCGGTTTCGGCATTCACCGCGAAAAGGCGACCGTCGTTGACCGGGAGGATAATGCGGCTCGGACAGTCGGCGATGACCTCCGGCGAGGCGGTATCCGCTTTGGCCTCATGATAAGAGACGCCGCGGCAGGTCACATGCTGGAAAGACGAATCGGTCTTCAACTGAGGATCAAAATGCCACTTCTCTTTACCGCTGGCGGCGTCCAGCGCGAACAGACGCTGGTGAGCTGTACACAGATAAAGCGTATCACCGACTTTTATCGGGGTCACTTCGTTGGTGATTTCACCCGGATCGTTGGGTTGTTTCAGATCGCCGGTGCGGAAGACCCACGCTTCTTTCAGTTGGTGAACGTTATCCGCAGTGATCTGTTTCAGCGGCGAATAGCGTTGGCCTTCCTGATTACGTCCATAGGCCGGCCAGTCTTCGTCGGCGATCGACGAACTTGTTGCGGCGGGCGTGGCGTCGGCGCGAAGCGTACCGTTGATCTCCTGCGGGTCGTTGAAGCCAGCCCAGGTCAGAATGCCGCCGCTAATCAGCAGCGCCACGACCAGCGCCGCCACTGCGCCGCTGGAAGGAACCACCAGCCGATGCCAGACAAACGGCAATATTAGCCAGATGCCGAAAAACACCAGGATATCGCTACGCGGCGTGAGTGCCCAGAAGTCGAACCCGACTTCCCACACGCCCCAAATCATTGTCGCCAGCAGCAGGGCGGCATACAGCCACAGTGCGGCACGTTTACTGCGCCATAGCAATCCGGCCACAACCAGCATCACGAGGCCCGCGATGGGGTAGTACCAGGAACCGCCAATAGCAACCAGCCAGACACCTCCGATAAGAAGATACAGCCCGCAAAGTGCTGCAAAGAGGGCCGTCAGCGTCACGAGTAATCGTGGCGATCGTGCGTTATTTTCTGCCATAAAAAGACACCATCCCAAATTGTTAATTTTTTAGTAGCAATTAAGCATAGGAATTAACATGTGTGATCGTCATCACAAAATGAGCTTTCTTATCAAATGCCGCGAATGAATACGTTTGCTGTTATACTGCGTGCCTTGCGCGTCAATGCGGCGTTATTAGTCACCGGCATTGAGTGATTTGTTTTTAAATCATATGGTTATAAATATGAAACATACTGTTGAAGTCATGATCCCCGAAGCGGAGATCAAAGCACGTATTGCCGAGCTGGGTCGTCAGATTACCGAACGTTATAAAGACAGCGACAGTGAAATGGTGCTGGTAGGTCTGTTGCGTGGCTCATTTATGTTTATGGCGGACCTGTGCCGTGAAGTTCAGGTTCCTCATGAAGTCGATTTTATGACCGCCTCCAGTTATGGTAGCGGTATGTCCACCACCCGCGACGTGAAAATCCTCAAAGATCTGGATGAGGATATTCGTGGTAAAGACGTGCTGATTGTCGAAGACATTATTGATTCCGGTAATACGCTGTCGAAGGTCCGTGAAATCCTGGGCCTGCGCGAGCCGAAATCGCTGGCGATTTGTACGCTGCTGGATAAGCCGTCTCGCCGAGAAGTGGACGTGCCGGTTGAGTTCGTTGGCTTTTCGATTCCGGACGAATTTGTAGTCGGTTACGGTATCGACTACGCCCAGCGTTATCGCCATCTACCGTATGTTGGTAAAGTGGTGCTGCTGGACGAGTAAGCGCAGAAATGCCGGATGGCGTCGCTAAAGCGACTTATCCGGCCTATAGCTAATGGCTTATTGGTGGGGAATGTATTTCAGACTTAGGGCGGAGATACCCTTATGATAGCCGTTCTCCAGCGTTTCTCTGTTGGTGGCGGTGACGTCAAGATCGCGCAGCAGGCCATCATTGATACTGTACGCCCAGCCGTGAATGGTCACATTCTGCCCGCGTTTCCACGCTGACTGCATAATGGTGGAATGCCCCAGGTTATAGACCTGCTCCATGACGTTCAATTCATAGAGCGCGTCCAGACGTTGCTCTTCGGGCATTTTTCCCAACAGCGAGCTATGTTTAAGCCAGATGTCGCGGATATGCAGCAGCCAGTTATTAATCAAGCCCAGCTCAGGGTTTTCTACCGCAGCCTTGATACCGCCGCAACCGGAGTGGCCGCAAATGATAATATGCTCAACTTCCAGAGCATCTACCGCATACTGAACCACGGAGAGACAGTTCAGATCGGTGTGAATAACCAGGTTAGCCACATTACGGTGAACAAACAATTCGCCCGGTTCAAGCCCGGTTAAACGCTCTGCGGGAACGCGGCTGTCGGAACATCCAATCCATAGAAAGCGCGGTTTTTGCGCTTGCGCCAGTTTCTCAAAAAATCCGGGGTCCTCTTCCACCAGCATTTTTGACCATAGTGCATTGTTGCTGATGAGTGTATCTATGTCTTTCATGGAAGTTAACGACCTGTAACCAAATAAGTGCGTTGGGCTAATATAGGGCAACTCCGTAATTATTTAAACCATATATAAAGTGTAAGAACGTAAAGTAAGTGAGAATTTATGACCATTGCGCTGGAACTTCAACAACTTAAAAAAACCTATCCCGGCGGCGTTCAGGCGCTGCGCGGCATAGATTTGCAGGTCGAAGCGGGGGATTTTTACGCGCTTCTGGGGCCAAATGGAGCAGGGAAATCGACCACCATCGGTATTATCAGCTCATTGGTTAATAAAACGTCCGGGCGCGTTAACGTTTTTGGTTACGACCTGGAAAAAGACGTGGTTAACGCCAAGCGACAGCTTGGACTGGTGTCACAGGAGTTTAACTTTAACCCGTTTGAAACGGTGCAACAGATCGTAGTGAATCAGGCGGGTTATTACGGCGTGGAGCATAAAGAGGCGGTTTTACGTAGCGAAAAGTATTTAAAACAGCTCGATCTGTGGGAAAAACGTCATGAACGCGCGCGGATGCTGTCCGGTGGGATGAAACGCCGCCTGATGATCGCCCGCGCATTGATGCATGAGCCTAAACTATTGATTCTCGACGAGCCGACGGCGGGCGTCGATATCGAATTACGTCGCTCAATGTGGGGGTTCCTGAAAGACTTAAACGCCAAAGGCACCACCATTATTCTCACCACCCACTATCTGGAAGAGGCGGAAATGCTGTGCCGCAATATCGGTATTATTCAGCACGGCGAGCTGGTGGAAAATACTTCCATGAAAAATCTGCTTTCAAAGCTGAAATCGGAGACATTTATTCTGGATTTAGCGCCCAAAAGCCCGCTACCTAAGCTTACGGGTTATCAATATCGTCTGGTGGATACCTCGACTCTGGAGGTGGAAGTGTTACGCGAGCAGGGGGTTAACAGCGTCTTTAGCCAACTGAGCGAGCAGGGGGTTCAGGTATTAAGTATGCGTAATAAAGCCAACCGTCTGGAAGAACTGTTTGTGTCGCTGGTGCATGAAAAACAAGGAGATCGCGCATGATGCAGCTTTACTGGGTTGCCCTTAAAAGCATCTGGGCGAAAGAGATCCACCGCTTTATGCGGATCTGGGTGCAAACGCTGGTGCCGCCTGTCATCACCATGACGCTCTATTTTATTATTTTCGGTAACCTGATCGGTTCGCGCATCGGCGAAATGCATGGCTTTAGCTATATGCAATTTATTGTGCCGGGCCTGATTATGATGGCGGTCATTACTAACTCCTACGCCAATGTGGCCTCCTCGTTCTTTAGCGCCAAGTTTCAGCGCAATATTGAGGAACTGCTGGTCGCGCCGGTGCCAACGCACGTGATCATCGCCGGATTTGTCGGCGGCGGCGTGGCGCGCGGGCTGTGCGTGGGGATTCTGGTGACGGCGATTTCGCTCTTTTTCGTGCCTTTCCAGGTGCATTCCTGGGTATTTGTCGCGCTAACGCTGATTCTGACCGCGATTCTGTTCTCGCTGGCCGGACTGCTGAACGCCGTGTTTGCCAAAACCTTTGACGATATCAGTCTGATCCCGACCTTTGTGCTGACGCCGCTGACCTACCTCGGCGGGGTATTTTACTCGCTGACGCTGCTGCCGCCGTTCTGGCAAGGGTTGTCGCACCTGAACCCGATCGTCTACATGATCAGCGGTTTCCGTTATGGTTTTCTGGGTATCCATGATGTGCCGCTGGTGACAACGTTTGGCGTACTGGTGATCTTTATCGCTACTTTCTATCTGCTGTGTTGGTCGCTGATCCAGCGCGGACGCGGTTTGCGTAGCTGATACGATTCTCCTCTTCTCCTGGAGGGAAGAGGAGACTTTTGACGGCTGTCATCATTCCCGATTGATCACCCTGATAAACTACTTGCCTGCTAAGGAGGTAGGTTATGTTAGGTTGGGTGATTACCTGCCATGACGATCGTGCACAGGATATGCTTGATCGCCTGGAGAGAAAAAATGGTCCGCTGGCGCAATGCCGGGCGGTCAATTTTTGGCGCGGTCTGAGCTCAAACATGCTGAGCCGCATGATGTGTGATGCCCTCCATGCCACCGATTCCGGTGAAGGCGTGATATTTTTAACCGACATTTCCGGCGCGGCGCCTTATCGTGTAGCGTCGCTGATGAGCCATAAACATCCTCAATGTGAAGTTATTTCAGGCATTAGCTATTCATTGATAGAGGAAATGATTCCTTTGCGAGAGTCGATGAGCAGTTCAGCATTTCGTGACCAGATTGTCGCGCTTGGCGCGCCGGATGTCACCAGTCTCTGGCATCAGCAGCAGAAAAATCCGCCTTTTGTATTGCTGCATGATTTGTATGAGTTTTGATCAATACCATTGACGACGCTTTTGCTACAATAACGGCGTTTTTTCGCCTCGGTTATGATATATGGTTATGCGTGTTGTTCTTATCTTGCTGTTCTTTTTCGCCGGTAATGTGTTGGCTGCCTTGCCCGCTCGTTATATGCAAACGACGAAAGATGCCGCCATCTGGTCGCAGATTGGCGACAAAATGGTGACCGTAGGGAATATCCGCGCCGGACAAATTCTTTCCGTAACGCCTGTTGCGGTTGATTATTATGCCTTTAAATTTGGCTTCGGTGTGGGGTTTATCGATAAAGGCCATCTGGGACCCGTGCAGGGAAAACAAAAAGTGGAAGATGGGCTGGGCGATCTTAACAAGCCGCTCAGCAATCAGAATCTGGTGACCTGGAAGGACACGCCGGTGTATAACGCGCCGGACATCAGTAGCGCCCCGTTTGGCGTATTGGTGGATAATTTGCGTTACCCCATTATTAGCAAGCTGAAAGGCCGGCTACATCAAACCTGGAATCAGATCCGTATTGGCGACAGGCTGGCTTATGTCAACGCCATGGATGCGCAGGAAGACAACGGCATTCCGATTTTGACCTATCATCACATTTTACGTGATGAAGAGAATACCCGTTTTCGCCATACCTCCACCACGACTTCGGTTCGGGCATTCAGCAACCAAATGACCTGGCTTCGCGATCGCGGCTATGCCACGTTGACGATGTACCAACTGGAGGATTACATCTATAACCGCGCTAATTTCCCGGCGCGCGCGGTGGCTATCACCTTTGATGATGGCCTTAAATCGGTGAGTCGCTATGCATATCCGGTATTAAAGCAGTACGATATGAAAGCGACGGCATTTATTATCTCATCGCGTATTAAGCGCCATCCGCAAAAATGGAATCCCAGGTCGCTGCAATTTATGAGCGTGTCCGAATTGCGCAAGATAAGCGATGTTTTTGATTTTCAGTCGCATACCCATTTTTTACACCGGGTAGACGGGCATCGCCGCCCGATTTTATATAGCCGCAGTTACCATAATATTCTGTTTGATTTTGAACGTTCGCGGCGGGCGCTCACACAGTTTACTCCGCACGTATTTTATCTTTCTTATCCCTTTGGCGGCTATAACGCGACCGCGATCAAAGCAGCAAAAGACGCCGGTTTCCATCTGGCGGTCACCACGGTGAGAGGGAAGGTGAAGCCGGGAGATAATCCGATGCTGCTCAAAAGGCTGTATATTTTACGCACGGATTCGCTGGAAACGATGTCGCGGCTGATAGTCAATCAGCCGCAGGGGTAAGGACTATCAGGCAACCTGAACCGGAATGGCTTTCGCGGTGCGCTTCATTTCGTTGTCGCCTTCAAAGTAGGCCACTTTCGGACGCCATGTACGCGCTTCTTCATCAGACATGGTGACGAAGCTGGCGATAATCACAATGTCGCCAACTTCAGCGCAGTGCGCCGCCGCACCGTTCACCGAGATGATTCTGGAGCCGCGTTCAGCCGCAATCGCATAGGTTGAGAAACGTTTCCCATTGGTCACGTTCCAGATATCAATCGCTTCGTTTTCCAGAATACCGGAGGCATCAAGGAAATCCTGGTCAATGGCGCAGGAGCCTTCGTAGTGCAGGTCCGCCTGCGTGACTTTTACGCGGTGGAGCTTGCCTTGCAGCATGGTGCGAATCATAACTTCTATACCCTGTCGTTTATCTTGGCTAAGCAGGCGCTTGTAGCCTGCTTTGGAAATTCTCAGGCAGTATTGCCCGATTTTTAACCCCTGTCTACTGGGCTAATGTAACGCTTTGATTATCGATCAGACGCGCCTGTCCCAGCCAGGCGGCAGCCAGAATCACTGCGCGTTTGCTGGTTTCCGTCAGCTCCAGCAGCGTGTCGGCATCACGGATTTGAATGTCGTCGGCACGGAAGCCTTTTTCATTCAGTTCCTGCTCGGCAATGGCAATAATCTCTTGCAGCTCACGATTACCCGCAATCAGTTTTTCAGCGATGCTATTCATCACGTTGTATAGACCCGGCGCAATTTTGCGCTGCTCTGCAGTCAGATAAGCGTTACGTGAGCTGAGCGCCAGACCGTCTTTAGCGCGAATAATCGGCACACCGACGATCTCAATGTCATAACCCATATCCGCCACCATTTTGCGGATCAGCGCCAGCTGCTGGAAATCTTTCTCGCCAAAGCAGGCGATATCCGGCTGGATAAGGTTGAACAGCTTGCTGACGATGGTCGAGACGCCGCGGAAGTGGCCCGGACGGCTGGTGCCTTCCAGCATGGTAGAGAGGCCGGGAACGTCAACGTATGTCTGTCCTTCCAGCCCCTGAGGGTAGATTTCCTCAACGGCTGGGGCAAAGACATAATCGACTTTGCGTTTGTTCAGCTTTTCACAATCTTCCTGCAACGTGCGCGGATAGCGCACCAGATCGTCCGGCCGATCAAATTGCATCGGGTTGACGAAAATGCTGACGATGACCACATCGGCCCGGGCTTTTGCCTCATCGACCAGCTTCATATGGCCGTCGTGCAGGTTGCCCATAGTGGGAACCAGTGCGACGCGTTTGCCTTCCTGACGCAGACGGCGAATATGCTGGCGCAGCAGCGGCAGGGTTTCAATGATTAACACAACAAGACTCCTTGAGTTGCTTGATGATCCAGCCCGATGGCGCTGCGCTTATCAGGCCTACATCCGTTGAGGATCTGTAGGCCGGATAAGACGCGTCGCGTCGCTATCCGGCACGGTCAGAAAAATTAGTGAAAGCTGTGTTCTTCGCCCGGATAAACGCCGGACTCCACTTCTGCCATATACTGCCGTACGGCGGCGCGCATGTCGCCCGCCTCGGCAAGGAAATTTTTCGCGAATTTTGGAATATGACCGCCGGTGATGCCAAACGCATCGTGCATCACCAGGATCTGACCGTCGGTGACGTTGCCCGCGCCGATGCCGATCACCGGAATCGACAGCGCTTCCGTGACGCGCTTCGCCAGTTCAACCGGCACGCACTCCAGCACCAGCAGTTGAGCGCCCGCTGCTTCTAAGGCCAGCGCATCATCCAGCAGTATCTGCCCGGCATCGCCGCGGCCCTGAATTTTATAGCCGCCGAAGATATTCACCGACTGGGGAGTTAATCCCAGATGGCCACACACCGGCACGGCGCGTTCGGTGAGCATTTTCACCGTATCAACCAACCATGCGCCGCCTTCGATTTTGACCATGTTGGCCCCCGCACGCATCACGATAGCCGCGTTTTCAAACGCCTGTTCCGGCGTGGCGTAAGCCATAAACGGCAGGTCGGAGAGCAGCAGGCAGTTCGGCGCGCCGCGGCGTACCGCGCGGGTGTGGTAGGCGATATCTTCCACGGTGACAGGCAGGGTGGAGTCGTGCCCCTGAATTGTCATGCCCAGCGAGTCGCCAACCAGCATCACATTGATGCCTTCATCGGCGAAGAGTTTGGCGAAGCTGTAATCGTACGCGGTAATGGTGGCGAAGCGCTTTTTCTCTTGTTTGCATTTCTGCAGCACAGCGATAGTAGTGGGTTTGCTCATAACCTCTCCGGCCATAATATTGATGAATAGAATGGCCGCATTGTAGGGGAAGAGAACCGCAAGCGTTAGCCTTTTCTGGGCAAATTGCGTTGCGGTTCGTTATAGGATTTTACGGATAGGTGATTGAAAATTGAGCGGTGGCTTTGAAATCACCTGGATTGATTGTTGGATTGTCACCATCGGGCTTTAAGGTTGCCTGGAAATACAACGATTTTGTCGCGCTTCCTACCGGGCTGCCGTCTCCGGTGTTATTGGTGGTATCTTTATAAATTGAGCTTGAGTCGTTAGGTTTGAGTACCATCTGGGCGCTCGAACTACTTTTCAAACCTTCAATTAAAACGCCAATGCCGCTGGCTTTCGTGTTGCTGGTTGAATTGTTGGTTAGTAGCGAGGTGTTTTTCGTCCCGACATTATTACTGGCCAATTTAACTTCAATATTATTGATGTACTGGCAGGAGGAGAGATTGATCTGGAACTTGGTCGGCGACAGCCCTTCCATAATCTGCTTTGGATAAAAGCTACCCAGCTTAACCGTTGATCCCGAAACATTGGTGCCGCTAATGGTGCTGGCCGAGCAGGTTGGCCAGACGGCCTTAAGTCCTGTGGCGGCGAGGTTAAACTTCATTTTATAGTTTGATAATCCGCTGCCCGGGTTATCAATGTAGAAATCGGAGTCGCCGTTTTTAGACAGCGTAAAGCTTTGAAGCTGGGCTTCCGTCGGCGCGAAGTCAGAGTCGACATAGGCATAGATTTTCAGGCCATACATTAATTTGCCAAGGTTGCTATAAACATTTGTTCTGGAGCAGGCTGACGGAAATTCCGTGAACTCGCTGGTGATCGGCGTTGAGGTCTTATCAAACCAGAAGGTGCTTGAGGTCATATTCTCTGCTGGCTGAAGGAAGGTCATCTCAATGGTGAAATAAAAACCGGGAATTGAGGTTTTATACAGCGGATGTCCATTATAGCTTTTGCCAGCAGAGATATAATTATGGGTCAGTTGAAGGTAGGTGTGGTTGCCGCTGCCGTTACAGAACATCTCCATAACGTACTGGATGCCGGACCAGTTAAAAACGGTAATCTGGCGCAGCGCCGTTTCCTTATGAATCGCGATGGTCTGCCCAAAATTGTGGCTGTTATCAGTGAATACCGAATCCCCGCTTGGGCCATCATGTTCACTGGAGGCGTAGTCGCCAACGGCCAGGGTAGTATTTATGGCATAACAGTTGGACATGATAGCCATCATCAGGAAAAAGGCGGCAAACCATGTTGTGTTTTTTAAAAGCATATTAACGATATCCTTTCGTTTAATAAAATCTCCTGATTATTCATAGGAGACATTCACCAGTACACGGCTGCTAAGTTCACCGGTCGTCACTTTTTCGGCACTGCGTATTTTTTGCATTCTGGAGTAAAAGGTCCAGACGGTGTCGCTGTAGGTGCTGGCAGCAAAAGTCGCCCGCGATGAACCATCCGTATTAAGCACGTTGGTGCGTGGTGAATCGGTGGTGAAAATCACCACGCCGACATTGTCTACGCCACCAGCATCGGTAGCGATGTCATTAGGAAAAACTTGTTGATTCTCAGGTGAGAACTGCCCGTTTAGTGGTGCGAAATTAAAGGTGACATTGGTTATTTTACCATCACTGATCGGGCAAGAAATAAGCTTAATGGTGAACTCTTTCCCCCCCTCATAATCGGTTTCCGCGGTAATGCCATCGGCAAAATAGGCGGGCGCTATGGTGGCGAAGTTTACCGTTCCATTGCCATCTATCTTTATCTGGCAGGTGTCCTTCTGCACGCTGGCGGTGAAATTCACATTGGTATCGGCGTACAGCGTCGCGCTAAACAGGGCTGTTGCCAGCCCTGAAAATAACGTGGCGAGCGTGGGTTCGCGCAAACGTCTCATTGGTATCACCATTACTGGTAAGTGATGGTGAAGGTGGTGGGCGAGTAGAAATCTCCCGCTGTCATATTTTGAAGCGTACCGCCGCTTTGAGCGACCATCATAGCGCTTAAAGGAAAATCAACAGGCGTTGTTACACTTGCACCAGATAAATCCACGGTTTGTTCTGGTTTCGACCAGCAGTGAAGTTTTACCGCGCCAGTGCCTCCAGGGGTTTCTGTCGTCCATACTTCCATGGCGACCATTGCTGCCTTTGTTGTTGAAGTCGAGGCATTTGCGAATTGCCCATCAGTGCCGCTGCTCCCCGGGCATGCTACATTATTTGGGGCTAGTCTGAACTTAGCTTTTTTATCTTTGAGACCGACACAATCACTGAACCGTAACTTGAAAAGTTTTATTTTACTTTTTGCATATACTTCAGAAATGTAAACGTTGCCAAAAGCGATAGTATCGGTAATGGTATCACCTTCAACCACGGATGCAGAACACGTACCCGCAGTGATATTGGCGTTCACGGTCAGGTCCAGACTGTTGGTTCCATCGGCATATGTCATCGTTGATATGCCAGCTCCCGTGGCAATCAGCGAGCTAAAAATCACGACGCGCAATATTTGCTTTTTCATTATCATCGTCCTTGTTATTGATAAGTGAAGTTAAACGTAGCGGTTGAGCTGAAAGCACCTGTGGTACCCGCGCCGTCGGTCAGTTCACGCAGCGCGACCGTCATTTCCACTTCGTTTGCTGCGCGCTCGTCGGAAGTCCAGCTAAATGAGCCTGAGCCGGGCGTGAAATAGGTTTCATCGGTAGTGCTTTTGCGCTTAAAGCCCATGCCAACATTGGTGGCAGCGCCGCTTGCCGCTGATTGGTTTTTGATAAAATTGCCGCTGGCATCTGTGGAGCTGGCAAGCGTGGTGGTGATTTTGGTCAGAGCGGCACTGCAATCCTTCGCGACAAACTTAAAGTTTTTCTGCGATTCCGCTGATTTTTTTATAATTTTATCCAACCCGACATCGCCGACGTTCAGCGTATAGCCGCTGGTGGCATCACCCGATAAGTTCGAGCCATCTAACGCCGCAATTGACATGCTGCAGGTCGTGGCTAACACGGTGGCGGTAAAGTCGACGTTGATATTTTCCGCCTGACTGGTAAGCGGAAATATCACGGCGAGCACAGAGGCTGCTAAAAGGTATTTATTCCTTTTCATTGTCTATTCCATTTGATTTAAGGTTATTAACACGACAGGTTATGTGGTCTAACAGTAAGGTCTGGCTGGACCCTACCGTTTGTTGCGTTGCCGGCAACGCAAAGGTTGCTAAACAAGTTGCTGGCTGGTTTTCTTCAAACCAGCGTACTGAGAGTTCGCCTGCATCGCTGATGCCGCGAACAAAAGCCTGACCGCCCTGGCCCATGTTGTCGATCTGCACATCGTTCTCGTAGACTTCTGCGCCAAATGGTAGGGCTTTTCCGTCATTACGGGACATGTTGAGAATGACCGAGCGTCCCTGGTCAGTTTCGAAACTGGCTAAGACTACCGCGCCATCACGCGGTATCAGGGTTGTACTGGTGCTCTTTAGTTCGACATCGTTTTCCAGCGTGTCGATATCAATATTGACCTGGTTTTCTCTGTAGGCGGAAAGCGAGTTCGTCGCGCCGTAGCCCCAGCGATCGATGGTGCTGTTGCCGCCATTGATGCGCGCGCCTTTCGCGCCAGGGGCTTTTACCAGCACGATGGCATCGCTATTACCGAAGTTATCGTTAGTGAACGTCACTCCACCGCCATGCAGGACAAAGTCTCCGGTTGTGGCGAGCGAATATTGTCGGCTGCTGTCATTATTGGCAGAGGCTGAAGCAGTAACATCTCCCCAGGGGGACTGATAGCTGGCGTAGCCGCTGACATCGGTGATGTTCTTTTCATTTTTCTGCATGGTGTAGCCGGTGTTAACGCTGTAGTTCAGCGTGTGGTCTTCACTGCTGCCGTTGCTGTTCATGCTCAACTGGTACCCGCCGTCAAAATCAGTGCGCATTTGCGCCGTCAGTGAGCTGAAACCCGACTTACGGCGACCGCCGCCCAGCAGATTCTCCAGCGGAACGTTGAAGTTGATATAGAGCGAATCATCTTTTTCGCCATCTTCATCCCAGGATCTCTGGAGGTTGATACTGAGGCTGCCCCACGAAAAACCTCTTCCGTAACCGAGGCTATAGTCGGTACGGCTTTCATTGGTAGCCCAGTAGTCGGTCCAGGAGCCTGAGAGGAAAAAGGAACCGTAGTCGACTTCCTTAAACCTCAACGGTTGGTTTATGCTGACCGTGACCTGGTTTTTCATGCGCGAATAGTTAAGCATGGTGTTGCGATCGTCCGCGTCTTTATGTTTCGCGTCATCAATCAGCTGTAGCGCATCATTCAGGCCCAGGTAGTCCTGCGTTGAATAACGATATGCCGCTACGTTAAAGGAGGTTGCCGTCGGTTCAATCAGCTTGTTCCACGTCAGTCGGTAGCTCTGGCCCTTATAGGTTTTATCCTCAGGGATCTCTGTACGAGACTGAGTGACATCAAGTGCAAATGCGCCAAGAGGGGTGTTGAGGCCGACACCCAGCAACCCGGCAAGATAGTTATTATCTGTTCCCTGAACACCTGTATAGAGGGTCAAAAAGTTATTAAGGCCGTAGTAATATGAACCTTGCGCCATATAGGGCTTGTCATGAAGCTCATCGTCATTCACTTCACCGGCGCTGAAATCCCAACGTCCGACGCCCGGGCGCTGCATCTGCATAACCGAGGAGAATGGCTGGCTAAAGGTGCGTTTACTGCCGTCGGCCTCCTCAACGGTGACGATGAGGTCGCTACCGTAGCCGGAAGGACTGATGTCGCTGATTTCAAAGGGGCCTGGCGGTACCGTGGACTCATAAATTTTGTAGCCGCCCTGGGTTATGCTGACCTTGGCGTTACTGTTTGCTACGCCGCGAATAATCGGCGCATAGTTGGCAAGCTGCGAAGGTAGCATTCGGTTGTCGCTATACAGACGAGCCCCGCGAATGCTTACGGAGTCAAATGTTTCGCCCGTGGTATAGGTTTCACCGACAACAAGTTGAGAGCGCATTGAAGGCAGATCGCGCTGCAAGTAGCGATTCTGATAGTCAAAGGAGCTTCCTGAGTCTTTCGTCCAGTTATAGTTGCCGTTGGCGCGAAAACGCCATGCGCCGAGGTTAATACCGGTGTTAAACGCCGCATACATACTGTCATTATCGGCGCTGCCATTGGTGCTGTGATAGCCGTTAGCCGAGTAGGACAGAAGCGCTGCCGGAATACCATCTTCCCACAGCGAAGGCTCAACATAGCCGTCATAACCTTCAATGAGCCACGCCTGAGGTACGGTAATATCCAGACGCTGTTCGCCCATATCAAAATTGACCTCTGAATGCGCGATGGCGACGGGAAGGTTCAGACAATCTTGATCTTCTTCCTCCCCTTTTTTCAGAATTTGATTGGTCGCATTGATTTCTGGCTGTTTGATATGCAACTGCGCCAGATTTTTTTGTGTCAGGCAGGCTTCTGCACTGACCTTGCCGATATCGATAAAGGGTATGGACAGGCTTGATACGGGGTTTTCGTTGACAAAAACTTTCACGCTATACGTTCCGACAGGCGTTGGGTTGCCGTCGGAGTATTTGCTGATATCGATTGTGGAGGCGCTACTCCCCATTAAAAAGGAACTGTCGTATTCAACGCTTTCAGCGGAAATACTGCTCTGGCTATAAAATAGCGCACAGCAAACTGCGAGCATCGTTTTCTTCGGCATGGCCTTGGAATGTGGAAAGTTTTACACCGATTTCTTCATCCTGATTCTTGGTTAATCCGTTACAGCGATACGGAACCTTCAATCAAACCGCCAAAATCATTAATGGCGTGATACTCCAGTTTTCCGGCGCTAGCGCCTGACAAGCCTTTCACGGTGAAGGATGATTTACTGAAAGGCGCAACCATGGTGGCTTCAACGTCATAACGTTTACCGCCTGCAGTGTAGGTAGCGTCATTAAATGAGACGAAATACGGAGTTGAGTTATCAGCACGTAGTACCGCGTAGCCTTGTTCGCTCGCTATTTGCCACTTCAGTTGTTTTGCCGCTTCAGCAGGCTGGCCTTTTAGTCCTGTTGGGCGATAGAACAGTTTGATACGGGTACGAAAAGCCAGTTGCAGTAAGCTTTTATTCTCTTCTTTGCTGGTATCCGCTTTTGGCGGTACTTCCAGTACGTTAAACCAGAAGACGCTTTCCCGGTCTTTCGGCAGCGCGCTGGCCTGGGTATACATAATTTTTACCGATTGCCCACGTTTAGGCTCAACGCGTGAAACCGGGGGGGTAGAAACGAAAGGCGCTTTAATACTCCCGGGATCGTCGTTATCGTTACCCAGGTCTATCCAGTTTTGGACTAATAATGGGCGGGTACCCTTATTTTCCAGTCGTATACTGACGTCTTTTTTATTTTCGTCATAAACGATTCTGGTGCCCGAGATAATAATATCCGCATAGCTAAAGGTACTAAATACAGCACTGGCTAATACGATGGCGGTCAGGCTTTTTTTTACATACAACATAAGCGTTCCTTGCCTGTAGAAGATAATGAAATCAACTTTGAATTTAATTAAATTGAATGAACCCCCGGAATCGTTGAAATAATTCCTGGACCCCGAAGGTTATATGAGATCAATAACTGATAAGCACGCTAACTCAAGGAAAGGTACGAGTACTTATTAGTGATAACCGTATGTCCTGTTACTGGTAAGTAAAGGTATACATTGCGTTCGTGGTTACATGACCGGTAGTCACTTCTTTAGAAGCATCGGCACGAACGTAAGACGCCATAAAGTTATAGGTTGCAACTTTGTTTTTGAAGGACGCTTCATGAATTTCAGCGCCATCGATTTTAACCTGAGTTTTGGTATCGGCATCATGGATGGCGATATTCACGTTTTCAGCCCCAGTTTCACCAGCCACGGACAGTGTGGTGTCATTGTCAAGAGTGCCGGTAGTGTTAGAGAATGACGAATCCATTACCAGAGAAGCCTTAGTGGCATCAGTTACATCAGCCGCGCCTGAGCAATCCAGGATGATAGAGAACGGAGCCGGAAGCGCGCCGTATGCGTTAGCAGCAACGCCTTCAGTGATATCGCCTGGGGCTGCTGTAGTCAGATATACGTCACCATCAGTCGCTTGATTACCGCGTGAAGAGGAAACTACTTTAGAACAGGTTGTTGCGCTCACTAAACCGTGGAATTCGATCTGGCCGCCTTCAACTGCCATTGCGGAAGTAGAACCCATAGCCATAACCATTGCGGCAGCTAAAATCGCTTTTTTCATTGCTGTATCCTTACAGGATTGAAATGTTAATAAATTAAATATCTATTAATTTATATTAAATAGCAGGGCTTGGATTTTAGCGTTTGAGGATAATTTTTGTATAATATTTATTATTTATTATTTATTGTTTTTTGCGATGAATTACCTCTGATTATATTTAAGGATATTCTGACATTTTATTCATTGTGTTATTAATAGTGTTATTCATGGTGTGTATGTTTAATTGCATTAAGCGGCTGTTTTTTAAACGGATAGCTGAAATATATGGTTTGTTACTATGTTATATAATATACGACTGGTTCCATGATTATTTCTAACAAGAGTATTTAATTTATCTAATTATACGGAATAACAGCATAGAAACTATTTGTTGAATTGATAATAGGGGTATTTCTTACCAACGATCGGGACAGGGAGACATTTGGGACATCAGCTCGATCAGCAGACCTTTATCGTCGGGAAACACCAGCTCCGGAGCGATTTCGAATAACGGCCACAGCATAAAACCGCGGTTTTTCATGTCGTAGTGCGGCACGGTCAGACGGTCGGTGTTAATGACTTCATCGCCAAACAGCATAATGTCGAGATCCAGCGTGCGCGGCCCCCAGCGTTCGGCCTTGCGCACCCGGCCCTGTTGCAGCTCAATGCGCTGGGTATGGTTAAGCAATTCTTCGGGGGCGAGAGCGGTATCCAGCGCCACCGCAGCGTTCAGGTAATCGGGCTGATCCTGTGGGCCAAGCGGCGGCGTGCGGTAAAACGAAGAAACCGCGACGATACGGCTATCGGGAATGTCGGCGATAGCCTTCAGGGCGGCATTGACCTGCTCCAGCGGAGAGGCCAGATTACTGCCAAGCGCGATATACGCGATCGTCATACGGTGCCCTCGCGGCGCGGCGCGCGTTTGCGCGGACGTGAACGACGGCGGCGTGGAGCAGGATCGTCGTCCAGCTCGTTGAGCATCCCTTTTTGTTCCGGCGGCGCGGAAGCCTGAAACTCGGCCCACCACTGCGCCAGACGTTGCAGTTCAGTATTATTTTCCACTTGGGCGCGCAGCTCCAGCAAATCAAACGCGGCGCGGAATTTGGGATGTTCCATCAGCTTCCAGGCGCGTTTGCCCTGGCGTCGCGACATGCGTAACTGAAGCTGCCAAATATCACGGGTAAGCGTGGTAAGGCGTTTCGGGATCGCCAGTGAACGGCAGGCTTCATCCAGCACGTCATTCATGGCCAGCGCGAAAGCATCGTAATAGGCAAGGCCGCTCTCCTGAGCGATTTTTTGCGCCATCTCCAGCAGCGGATACCAGAACATGGCGGCAAACAAAAATGCCGGGTTAACGCGCATCTCGTTACGGATGCGGTTATCCGTATTCTTCAACACCTGCGCAATGATGCGTTCCATTGCGCTGTCGCCGTTTTCGGTGAAATAACGCGTAATGGTAGGAAACAACGGCTGGAAGAGGTGGTATTCCCGCAGTTGTTGATAGGTTTCAAAACCGTTCCCCGCCTGCAACAGCTTCAGCGATTCTTCGAACAGGCGCGCGGGAGGAATGTCGTTTAGCAAGGTTGCCAGACGCGGGATTGGCTCAGCCGTTTCAGGGCTGATACGCATATTGAGCTTCGCAGCGAAACGCACGGCGCGCAGCATTCGAACCGGATCTTCGCGGTAGCGCGTTTCCGGATTGCCGATCAGGCGAATCACGCCTTCTTGCAGATCCTGCATCCCGCCGACGTAATCGCGCACGGTAAAATCCGCCACGCTGTAGTAAAGGCTGTTGATGGTGAAATCGCGGCGCTGGGCATCTTCTTCGATAGAGCCGAAGATGTTGTCGCGCAGCAGCATACCGTTTTGCCCACGCTGGGAGGTCGTACGGTCGCTTTCACTGCCTTCATTATGACCACGAAACGTTGCCACTTCGATAATTTCCGGGCCAAACATCACGTGAGCCAGGCGGAAACGACGCCCCACCAGACGGCAATTGCGGAATAATTTCCGTACCTGATCCGGTGTTGCGTTGGTGGTCACATCGAAATCCTTCGGCTTTTTACCGAGCAGGAGATCGCGGACGCCGCCGCCGACCAGGTAGGCTTCATAGCCCGCTTTGTTCAGCCTGTACAGTACCTTGAGGGCATTTTCACTGATATCTTTGCGGGAGATAGCGTGCTGTTCACGCGGGATAATCGTCATATGTGGACGGGCGACGGCTTGTTCTGCCTCGCTCTCCTCGCGGCTTAACACCTTACGGCAAAAATTAGCGACTCGGGTAAAAATAGCGCACCTCGGTAGTGTCATACATTAATAAGATCAACTTACTCTATGTCTTTCGCATTACGGCAGACGGGCGTAAGAGAGCAACGCGACCTGGGCTGTAAGCATCATTAACGCCGCAGCAATGCGAAAGACGATGAGCAAAAATAGCGGCTAATCATAGCTCAGCGAGACGCATTTGAGAATGCCGGATTTACATTAGCCGATGTGGGTACGGCTGTAAGCCTCCAGTGCGCCACCGCAAAGCGCAGCAACTCCTCAACAGACATCTCCTGCCACGCTACGACGTCGCGTTGGCCTAAAAAGCGCAATGCCTGGACCAGTACCGGGCGCGGATCGCCTGTCGCAAGCGCAGGGGCATGATTTTGCTTGGAAAGTTTAGCGCCTTGTTCGTTGAGCGCCAGCGGAAGGTGCACGTAACCTGGCGCACGCCAGCCAAACTGTTTATACAGCGAAAGTTGTCGGACAGTAGGTTCGATTAAATCTGCGCCGCGGACGATCTCCGTCACCCCCTGAAAATGATCGTCGACCACCACGGCCAGGTTATAAGCAAACAGTCCGTCGCGGCGGTGGATAATAAAATCTTCGCTAGCCAGCTGTGGGTCAGCCTGGATGTCGCCGCGCAAGGCATCATGGAAATGCATCACTGGATGCTGCTGTTTAATTCTGACGGCGGCATTCTCCGGCCCGTGGCATAACGTCCGGCAATGGCCATCGTAAATACCGCCCAGACGTTGAATGCGCGAGCGGGGGCAAGTGCAGTAGTAGCTCAGTCCCTGCTCGTGAAGCCAGGCCAGCGCCTCGCGATAAGCCTCATGACGCTGTGATTGCCATAAGACCTCGCCATCCCAGTGCAGGCCGTAATGTTCCAGCTGGCGCAGAATGGTCGCTGCGGCACCGGGAACTTCACGTGGGGGGTCGATATCCTCTATGCGAACGCGCCAAACTCCGCGTTGCGCACGGGCTTGTAGATAGCTGCCGAGGGCGGCGATTAACGAGCCGAAATGCAGTTCGCCGGATGGCGACGGCGCGAAACGGCCAATATAGTGTGAGTCAGTCATGCTGCGGGCAATAAAGAATAAGGCGGGAAAACTCCCGCCTGTCATAAATAGGGTAGAAACGAACGGGATTAACCCGCCATCTGTTTTTCGCGAATTTCAGCCAGCGTTTTGCAGTCGATGCACAGATCGGCTGTTGGACGCGCTTCCAGGCGGCGGATACCAATCTCCACTCCGCAGGACTCGCAATAACCGAAGTCTTCATCTTCCACTTTCTTCAGCGTTTTCTCGATCTTTTTGATCAGTTTGCGCTCACGGTCACGATTACGTAACTCCAGGCTAAACTCCTCTTCCTGCGCGGCGCGATCGACCGGATCGGGGAAGTTGGCGGCTTCGTCCTGCATGTGCGTCACAGTGCGATCGACTTCATCCCGGAGTTGATTACGCCATGCTTCAAGAATACGCTTGAAGTGCGATAGCTGGGCTTCGTTCATATACTCTTCGCCCGGTTTCTCCTGGTACGGCTCCACCCCAGCGATGGCGAGAATACTCAGGGACGATGTTTTACGGTTTTGCCCTTCTTGCATGTTGCTTCTCCTTAACACGCACTATCGATCCCCATGTTCGGGGGAAAATCAGGTCGCTATAAATAGCAGATGCTTTTCCGGATAGCAATTATCTAAACGTAACACTTGACAACCCTGTGAGGAAAAGCGTATTTACGCACGCGGCCAGAATACTTAATAATCAGGCTGTTATTCCACTACAACGTTATGGGCACTGGTTCGTTCAGTTCCATTTTTGTGGCTGAAAGTTCTGCTTTATAAGCTAAAACTTCCACGCCTTTATTCTGAGCCTCGCTCAATAGCTGCGCGTATTTTATATCGATATGACGTGCGGGGGAAAAACGTGTAATGGCGGAGTGCAGCACAGCGAACACCACCACCGCGCGATGACCTGCCGCCGCAACGCCCATCAACTCCCGAAGATGTTTTTGCCCTCGTTCGGTGATGGCGTCGGGAAAATAACCGTTTTCTTTTTCCGCTAACGTGACCGATTTCACTTCAATATAGCAGTCCGGGCGGAAATCTGCCTGTAACATAAAATCTATACGGCTGCGCTCGGCGCCATATTTGACTTCACTATTCAGAATATTGTACCCCGCCAGCGCCGGCAGGCGATTCTCCTGAATCGCTTCTTTCGTTAGCTGGTTCGCCCGCAGCGTATTCACGCAAATGAATGCGCCGGATTGCGTTTCAGTCAATTCCCAGGTATGCGGATATTTGCGTTTAGTATTTTCTGATGTCGAATACCAGACGGTATCGCCAGGCGTGGCGCAGCCAGTCATCGCGCCGGTATTAGGACAGTGCAGCGTAAGCGTCGTACCGTCAGGGGTGATGACATCAGCTAAAAAACGTTTATAGCGCTGAATCAACGTAGCGCGTTGTAAAGGGGGTGAGAATAGCATCGACATTCCTTGATTATTATTCGCCCAGCGTCCAGCGCTGCAGCTCGGCATAGCGGGTACGGCCTTGCCCATACGAAGAGGCGTAAAGCGCAAACGATGTGACCGGAAATGACCAGCAAAAGCCCGGCGGCGGGATAGCCACCGTATGGCTGGCGTCGCGCAGCAGCGTAATATGCGGGTGAAAAGGCTGCGGGCTTTGGTAACAACCGCTGCGGGCGGCCTGCGCGCGCAGCATATTAGCCAACTGCAACAACCCGCGCGGCGGCTGGCGCATTCCCAGCCACACAACGCGCGAACGCAACCACTGACCGGCGTCATCTAGATGTAGCGTAAAGCCCGGTTGGCGAATTCGTCCGGCCAGTTGCGCAAGCGCGCGCTGCTTATCGTTACTGACGTCGCCTAAAAAGGCCAGCGTCAGGTGTAGGTTCGCCGCTGCCACGGGGCGTCCGTCTTCAGACGCAAAATGGGCGGCGCGCCAGGCGATAATTTGCGCGCGCGCGTCGTCGGGTAAGTCAATAGCAAAAAACAGCCGTTTTGGCTCAGACATAGGGATACTCGGTTATGGATTAACACGATGCTACAATGCGGCGCAAAGAAAGTTAACCCCGTGGAGCCGTTTGTGACGTCATTGCCCGTTGCCGCCGTATTGCCTGAATTGTTGACAGCCCTAAAAACCGCGCCGCAGGTTTTGTTGTCCGCGCCTACCGGGGCGGGGAAATCCACCTGGCTGCCGTTGCAACTCCTGCAACAGGGGCCGGTTGCTGGAAAAATTCTCCTGCTTGAACCGCGTCGTCTGGCGGCGCGTAATGTCGCCCAGCGTCTGGCGGAAGCGTTGAATGAAAAGCCTGGCGAAACGGTAGGTTACCGGATGCGCGCGCAAAGCTGCGTGGGGCCGCGTACCCGGCTGGAAGTGGTGACCGAAGGCGTATTGACCAGAATGATTCAGCGCGATCCCGAATTACGCGGCGTGGGGCTGGTGATACTGGATGAATTTCATGAGCGCAGTTTACAGGCGGATTTAGCGTTGGCGCTGTTGCTGGATATCCAGCAAGGGCTCCGTGACGATCTCAGGCTGTTAATCATGTCTGCGACGCTGGATAACGACAGGCTTTGTCAGCGACTGCCTGATGCGCCGACGATCGTCTCGGAGGGGCGCGCGTTTCCCGTGGAGCGACGTTATCAGCCGCTTGCGGCGCATTTGCGTTTTGATGAAGCCGTCGCGATGGCGACAGCGGAACTGCTGCGCAATGAAAACGGTTCGCTGCTGCTATTTTTACCCGGCGTAGGCGAAATACAGCGCGTTCATGAACATCTGGCGTCGCGGGTAGGGAGCGATGTCCTGCTTTGTCCGCTGTATGGCGCATTGTCTCTGGAAGCGCAACGCAAAGCGATTGTTCCCGCACCCGCCGGGATGCGTAAAGTGGTATTGGCGACTAACATTGCCGAAACCAGTTTGACGATTGAAGGGATTCGTCTGGTCGTCGATAGCGCTCAGGAGCGCGTGGCGCGATTCGACGCGCGAACGGGACTGACGCGGCTGGTTACGCAGCGTATCAGTCAGGCGTCAATGACGCAGCGCGCGGGGCGCGCCGGACGACTGGCGCCGGGTATCTGTTTACATCTGCTGGCAAAAGAACAGGCGGAGCGGGCGGCGGCGCAAAGCGATCCGGAAATCTTACACAGCGACCTCTCCGGTTTGTTGATGGAGGTGTTGCAGTGGGGATGTCACGATCCGGCCTCGCTTTTCTGGCTGGACAGGCCGCCGGAGGTGAATCTTCAGGCCGCCCGCCGTTTATTATTGATGTTAGGCGCGCTGGAGGGCGAGCGATTAAGCGCGCGGGGGCGGAAAATGGCGGCAACAGGTAACGATCCGCGCCTGGCGGCGATGTTAGTCAACGCCGACGAGGGCGACAGCGCCGCCACTGCCGCCATGCTCGCGGCCATCCTTGAGGACCCGCCGCGAGGCGGCGGTACGGATTTAAGCGTGCTATTTTCGCGGCGACAGCCGGGCTGGCAGCAGCGTAGCCAGCAGCTTTTAAAACGGCTGCAGGTGCGTAATGGCGAGCCGGATAGCGCGCTTATTATGCCGCTGTTGGCCAGAGCGTTTAGCGACCGCATCGCGCGGCGTCGCGGTCAGGAAGGGCGCTATCAGTTAGCCAATGGTATGGGCGCGATGTTAGATGCGGATGACGCGTTGGGACGTCATGAATGGCTGATCGCGCCGCTGTTACTGCAAGGTAGCGCCTCGCCGGACGCCCGAATATTGTTGGCGCAGCCGCTGGATATTGCCTCGCTGATTCAGGCGTGTCCTGATTTACTGCGCCAGTCCGACACGGTTGAATGGGACGAGGCGCAGGGAACGTTGAAAGCATGGCGCAGAATGCGTATTGGACAGTTGACGGTTAGCGTTCAGCCACTGGCGAAGCCGTCTGAAGAGGAGCTTCATCAGGCGATGCTGAACGGCATCCGCGATAAAGGTCTGTCCGTCCTTAACTGGACGCCGGAAGCGGAGCAGTTCCGTCTGCGTCTGCACTGTGCGGCGAAATGGCTGCCGGAATATGACTGGCCTGCCGTGGATGAGGCGTCGCTGCTGGCGACTCTGGAAAATTGGTTGCTGCCGCACATGACAGGCGTACAGTCGTTACGGAGTCTGAAATCTCTGAATGTGACTCAGGCGTTACGGGGACTGCTTGACTATGCCATGCTGCAACGTCTGGATAGTGAACTGCCTGGGCATTACACTGTGCCGACGGGAAGCCGAATAACGATTCGTTATCATGAAGATAACCCGCCCGCGCTGGCGGTCAGAATGCAGGAAATGTTCGGCGAGGCAAGTACGCCGACACTTGCGCAGGGGCGAGTGCCGCTGGTGCTGGAACTGCTTTCGCCAGCGCAGCGACCGCTACAGATTACGCGCGATTTAAGCGCTTTCTGGCAGGGGGCGTATCGCGAAGTGCAAAAAGAGATGAAGGGGCGTTACCCCAAACATGTCTGGCCGGACGATCCGGCGAATACGGCTCCAACGCGGCGCACGAAGAAGTATTCGTGACGTGTTATACGTTGCCTCCAGGCCGGATAAGGCGTTAATCGCCATCCGGCAAAAAGGTAAATTGAGAGATTTCTTCTTCTGTCGTCTGGCGGAAGAATAGAGAATCGGGCCTTTGCGCCTGTATGTTGCGGAGAAAAAGCATGGCGGGGAATGACCGCGAGCCGATTGGACGTAAGGGGAAACCGTCACGTCCTGTGAAACAAAAGGTGAGCCGTCGTCGGCAGCATGACGACGATTATGATGATGACTATGAGGATGAAGAACCGATGCCGCGTAAAGGTAAGGGCAAAGGGCGTAAGCCTCGTGGCAAGCGCGGCTGGCTGTGGCTATTGCTAAAACTGTTTATCGTTTTTGTGGTGCTGTTCGCCATTTACGGCGTCTATCTGGATCAAAAAATCCGCAGCCGTATTGATGGCAAGGTCTGGCAGCTTCCGGCGGCGGTATATGGCCGGATGGTGAACCTTGAGCCAGACATGCCTGTCAGCAAAAACGAGATGGTGAAATTGCTGGAAGCGACGCAGTATCGTCTGGTGACGAAGATGACCCGTCCCGGCGAATTTACCGTGCAGGCCAATAGCATTGAGATGATCCGTCGTCCGTTTGACTTCCCGGACAGCAAAGAAGGGCAGGTGCGCGCGCGGCTGACGTTCAGTGACGGGCGTCTGGAAACCATCGTCAATCTGGATAACAACCGCCAGTTTGGCTTCTTCCGCCTCGATCCGCGGCTTATCACCATGCTTTCTTCGCCAAATGGCGAGCAGCGTTTATTCGTCCCGCGCAGCGGTTTCCCGGATCTGCTGGTCGATACGCTGTTGGCGACGGAAGACCGTCGTTTCTATGAGCATGATGGCATTAGTCTTTACTCTATCGGGCGTGCGGTGCTGGCCAACCTGACGGCGGGACGCACGGTGCAGGGGGCCAGTACGCTGACCCAGCAGCTGGTGAAGAACCTGTTCCTCTCCAGCGAAAGATCATACTGGCGTAAAGCGAATGAAGCCTACATGGCGCTGATCATGGATGCCCGTTACAGTAAAGATCGTATTCTTGAGCTGTACATGAACGAGGTCTACCTCGGTCAAAGCGGGGATAATGAAATTCGCGGTTTTCCGCTGGCGAGCCTGTATTACTTTGGTCGTCCGGTAGAGGAACTGAGCCTCGATCAGCAGGCGTTACTGGTGGGGATGGTAAAAGGGGCGTCGATTTATAACCCGTGGCGTAACCCGAAACTGGCGCTGGAGCGTCGTAACCTAGTGTTACGCCTGTTACAGCAGCAGAAAATCATCGATCAGGAACTCTATGACATGCTGAGCGCGCGTCCGCTTGGCGTACAGCCGCGCGGCGGCGTTATTTCACCGCAGCCAGCGTTTATGCAGATGGTTCGTCAGGAACTGCAGGCGAAGCTGGGGGATAAAATTAAAGATCTCTCCGGCGTGAAGATCTTCACCACCTTTGACTCCGTGGCGCAGGATGCCGCAGAAAAAGCCGTTGTCGAAGGCATTCCGGCGTTGAAGAAGCAGCGTAAATTGAGCGATCTGGAAACTGCGATGGTGGTAGTGGATCGCTTTAGCGGCGAGGTACGCGCGATGGTTGGCGGGGCGGAGCCGCAGTATGCTGGCTATAACCGTGCCATGCAGGCACGCCGTTCCATCGGGTCGCTGGCGAAACCGGCGACCTATCTGACCGCGTTAAGTCAGCCGAACTTATACCGTCTGAACACCTGGATTGCCGATGCGCCGATTTCTCTGCGCCAGCCGAATGGTCAGGTCTGGTCGCCGGAGAACGACGATCGTCGCTACAGCGAAAGCGGGAAAGTGATGCTGGTGGATGCGTTAACTCGTTCAATGAACGTACCGACGGTCAATCTGGGGATGGCGTTAGGTTTACCGGCGGTAACCGATACCTGGACGAAGCTCGGCGTGCCGAAAGATCAGCTCAATCCGGTTCCGGCGATGCTGTTAGGGGCGCTGAACCTGACGCCGATCGAAGTGGCGCAAGCGTTCCAGACTATCGCCAGCGGCGGAAATCGCGCGCCGTTATCAGCGCTGCGTTCGGTTATTGCGGAAGATGGTAAAGTGCTGTACCAAAGTTATCCGCAAGCTGAACGCGCCGTACCGGCACAGGCGGCTTACCTGACGCTCTGGACAATGCAGCAGGTCGTCCAGCGTGGTACGGGGCGTCAGCTTGGCGCGAAATATCCGGGTCTGCATCTGGTGGGTAAAACCGGGACGACAAACAACAATGTCGATACCTGGTTTGCCGGTATCGACGGCAGCCAGGTGACTATCACCTGGGTAGGCCGTGATAACAACCAGCCAACGAAATTGTACGGTGCCAGCGGCGCGATGGCGATTTACCAGCGCTATCTGGCGAACCAGACGCCGACGCCTTTAGTTCTGACGCCGCCGGAAGATGTGGTGGATATGGGCGTTGATTACGACGGTAATTTTGTCTGTAACGGCGGTATGCGCACTCTGCCGGTCTGGACGGACGATCCAAATACGCTGTGCCAGCAGGGCGAGATGATGCAGCAGCAACAGCAGCCGTCAGGCAATCCGTTCGATCAGTCGTCTCAGCCGCAGCAGCCTGCGCAGCAACAGCCGCCGAAAGAAGAGAAGAGCGACGGCGTTGCCGGCTGGATTAAGGAGATGTTTGGCGGCAATTAATCACGGTAATAGTGCCGGGTGGCGCTGTGCTTACTCGGTCCACACCGTTACGACCCCATTATGTGCGACGTAGGCCGAATAAGACGCTTACATCGCCATCCGGCAAATCCTCCATAAATAACATTTCAGTCTAATTTATTAACCCTTCCTTTTCATCTGGTTGTTTCTTAACCCCTTAGTTTTCGTAGGGCCGCGTATCGCTTGCCATTGCGACGATATTTCGCCTATCATGCTGCGGTTATAATAATAATTATCGTTTACGTTATCATTCACTTTCATCAGAGATATACCAATGGCGCGTCTTAAAATTGCTCAGCCAAACTCCTCACTGCGTAAAATCGCAGTTGTAGTAGCCACAGCGGTTAGCGGCATGTCTGTCTATGCACAGGCGGCGGTTCAACCGAAAGAAGAAACCATTACCGTAACCGCAGCGCCTGCGCCGCAGGAAAGTGCCTGGGGACCGGCTCCGACCATCGCCGCGAAGCGTTCCGCCACTACCACCAAAACTGATACATCTATCGAAAAAACGCCACAGTCGGTTTCGGTGGTCACTAACGAAGAGATGCAGATGCATCAATTCCAGTCAGTAAAAGAAGCGTTGGGTTACACGCCGGGCGTAACTGTAAGCAGTCGCGGCGCTTCCAATACCTATGACTTCGTGATTATCCGTGGCTTCTCTTCCGTCGGCCTGAGCCAGAATAACTATCTCTGGATGGCCTGAAATTGCAGGGTAACTTCTACAACGATGCGGTTATTGATCCATCCCTGCTTGAGCGTGTTGAGTTGATGCGTGGCCCAACGTCCGTTCTCTATGGTAAGAGCAACCCGGGCGGTATCATTTCGATGGTTAGCAAGCGGCCGACTACTGAGCCGCTGAAAGAAATTCAATTCAAAATGGGGACGGACAATTTGTTCCAGACCGGTTTTGATTTTAGTGATTCCCTGGATGACAACGGTGAGTTCTCATATCGTCTGACGGGGCTGGCGCGCTCGACAAATGAGCAGCAAAAGAGTTCTGAGTCGCAGCGCTATGCGATTGCGCCCTCTTTTACCTGGCGTCCTGATGAGAAAACGAATTTTACGTTCCTTTCTTATTTCCAGAACGAACCAGAGACTGGCTACTACGGCTGGCTGCCGAAAGAGGGAACGGTTGAACCGTTACCGAATGGTAAACGCTTGCCAACAGATTTCAATGAAGGGGCGTCAAACAACACCTATTCTCGTAACGAGAAAATGGTGGGATACAGTTTCGAGCATGGCTTCAACGACACTTTTACCGTGCGCCAGAATTTACGTTTTGTCGAAATGAAAACCGCGCAAAAAAGCGTCTATGGCACGGGGATTGCGGCGGACGGCCATACGCTTAACCGCGGTACTATCGTTGACAACGAGCGTTTACAGAATTTCAGCGTAGATACACAACTGGAAAGTAAATTCGCGACCGGCGATATTGATCATACGTTGCTGACGGGTGTCGATTTCATGCGTATGCGTAATGATATTAACGCGACGTTTGGTAGCGCGCCGTCAATCGATCTCTATAACAATTACCATCCTGAATACTTTGCTTTCGGCGGCGCTGAGCCGTACCAGATGAACGAAAGTAAACAAACAGCCTTATATGTTCAGGATCAGGCGGAATGGAATAAGTGGGTATTTACTCTCGGCGGCCGTTATGACTGGTCTAAACAAGCGATAACGGTGCGTCAGAATTCCACTACGCCGACAGAAGGATATATTGAACGTAATGACCACCAGTTCACCTGGCGCGGTGGCGTAAACTACGTATTCGATAATGGAATTTCACCTTACTTCAGCTATAGCCAATCTTTCGAGCCAAGCGCCTTCGATTTGTGGAGCACCCCACGTGTTTCTTACAAGCCGTCAAAAGGCGAGCAATATGAAGCAGGGGTGAAATATGTACCGAAAGACATGCCAGTTGTTGTTACGGGTGCCGTTTATCAGCTGACCAAAACCAATAACCTGACCGCCGATCCAACCAACCCATTAGCGCAGGTGCCGGCAGGCGAAATTCGTGCGCGAGGTGTAGAGCTGGAAGCCAAAGCAGCATTGACGGCTAATATCAATATGACGGCGTCTTACACTTATACTGATGCTGAATACACGAAAGACACTAACCTGAAAGGGAATACGCCAGAGCAGGTGCCTGAACACATGGCGTCGTTGTGGGGCGATTACACCTTCAACGATGGTCCGTTGTCAGGTTTAACGCTGGGAACAGGCGGTCGTTTTATTGGTTCCAGTTACGGCGATCCGGCCAATAGCTTCAAGGTAGGCAGCGCAGCGGTGATGGATGCGGTCGTCAAGTACGATCTGGCGCGTTTTGGTATGGCGGGCTCCAGCATTGCGGTTAACGTTAATAATCTGCTCGACCGCGAATACGTCGCCAGCTGCTTCCAGACCTACGGCTGTTTCTGGGGCGCAGAACGTCAGGTCGTTGCAACGGCAACCTTCCGTTTCTAATTTCTTTTTGGGCACGGCTTGCCGTGCCCGTTTTACAAGTTGGCTGCGATGCAGGAAAACCACATTCATTCCGATACCACCTTTGCGCTGCGAAGCGTCGCTTTTCGTGTGCCGGGCCGCACGCTTTTACACCCCCTCTCGTTAACGTTTCCCGCAGGTCGAGTCACCGGACTTATCGGCCATAATGGTTCCGGTAAATCCACGCTGTTAAAAATGCTGGGCCGCCATCAGCTGCCTTCCGAAGGGGATATTCTGCTCGACAATCAGCCGCTGGCGAGCTGGAGCAGCAAGGCGTTTGCCCGCAAAGTTGCCTATCTGCCTCAACAATTGCCGCAGGCGGAAGGAATGACGGTGCGCGAACTGGTGGCGATTGGCCGCTATCCGTGGCACGGCGCGTTGGGACGCTTTGGCGTCGCGGACCGGGAAAAAGTAGACGAGGCGATTACGCTGGTCGGCTTAAAACCGCTGGCGCATCGTCTGGTCGATAGCCTGTCCGGCGGTGAACGCCAGCGCGCGTGGATTGCCATGCTGGTCGCGCAGGACAGCCGTTGTCTGCTGCTGGATGAGCCGACGTCAGCGCTGGATATCGCCCATCAGGTTGACGTGCTGGCGCTGGTGCATCGTTTAAGCCAACAGCGCGGGCTGACGGTGGTTGCGGTGCTGCACGATATCAACATGGCGGCCCGCTACTGTGATTATTTAGTAGCGCTACGCGGCGGTGAAATGATTGCGCAAGGAACGCCTGCGGAACTGATGCGCAGTGACACGCTGGAACAGATTTACGGTATCCCGATGGGTATCCTTCCGCATCCGGCGGGCGCCGCGCCTGTGAGTTTTGTGTATTAATGCGTGAGTTATATCCTCTTACTCGCCGCCGTTTATTAACGGCGATGGCGCTCTCGCCGCTGCTGTGGCAAATGAATACGGCGCAGGCTGCCGCTATCGATCCCCGCCGGATTGTGGCGCTGGAGTGGCTGCCGGTTGAGCTGCTGCTGGCGCTCGGTATTACGCCTTATGGTGTGGCGGACGTGCCAAATTATAAGCTGTGGGTTAGCGAACCGCCGTTGCCGGATTCGGTGATTGATGTGGGTCTTCGCACTGAACCCAATCTCGAACTGCTGACGGAGATGAAGCCGTCGTTTATGGTGTGGTCGGCAGGTTACGGACCCTCGCCGGAGAAACTGGCGCGGATCGCGCCGGGGCGCGGGTTCGATTTTAGCGACGGCAAAAAGCCGCTGGCGGTGGCCCGACGCTCGCTGGTTGAACTGGCGCAGACGCTGAATCTGGAAGCTGCGGCAGAAAAACATCTGGCGCAATACGATCGCTTCATCGCCAGCCAGAAGCCACGTTTTATCCGCCGCGGGGGACGTCCGTTACTGATGACGACGCTTATCGATCCGCGGCATATGCTGGTGCTCGGCCCGAATTGCCTGTTCCAGGAGGTGCTGGACGAGTATGGCATCGTCAATGCCTGGCAGGGTGAAACCAACTTTTGGGGCAGTACGGCGGTCAGCATCGATCGGCTGGCGATGTATAAAGAAGCGGATGTGATCTGCTTCGATCACGGGAATAGCACCGATATGAACGCGCTGATGGCAACGCCGCTGTGGCAGGCCATGTCGTTTGTCCGCGCCGGGCGTTTTCACCGGGTGCCCGCCGTTTGGTTCTATGGCGCGACCCTCTCCACGATGCATTTTGTCCGCATCCTGAATAACGTGTTGGGAGGCAAAGCGTGAGCAGAAAACGTGAAATACCGGATGGCGGTGCGAAAAACGCCTTAACCGACCTACGGTTCGGGCGCTTTGTAGGCCGGATAAGGCGAAGCCGCCATCCGGCGTTGCTGTTATTGGCGCTGTTGGTTGCCGCCTGCTGGCTGACATGGGTTAACTTCTCCGTTGCGCTACCGCGCAGTCAGTGGCAACAGGCTATCTGGTCACCAGATATCGACATCATTGAGCAGATGATTTTTCATTACAGCCAGCTGCCAAGACTGGCGATTTCGCTGCTGGTGGGCGCGGGGCTTGGGCTGGTAGGCGTCCTGTTCCAGCAAGTATTACGTAACCCGCTGGCGGAACCGACCACGCTGGGCGTGGCGACCGGCGCGCAATTGGGGATCACGGTGACTACGCTTTGGGCGATTCCCGGCGCGCTGACCACGCAGTTTGCCGCCCTGACGGGAGCCTGCATCGTCGGCGCGCTGGTGTTCGGCGTGGCGTGGGGCAAACGTCTGTCGCCAGTGACCCTGATCCTCGCCGGGCTGGTGGTCAGCCTCTATTGTGGCGCAATCAACCAGTTACTGGTGATTTTCCACCACGATCAGTTGCAAAGCATGTTTTTATGGAGCACTGGAACGCTAACGCAAACCGACTGGAGCGGCGTGCAGCGTCTGTGGCCGCAGTTGCTGGGCGGCGTGATGCTCACGTTATTGTTGTTACGTCCGATGACGCTGATGGGGCTGGATGACGGCGTTGCGCGTAATCTGGGGCTGGCGCTGTCGTTAGCGCGTCTGGCGGCGTTGTCGCTGGCGATTGTGTTGAGCGCGCTGCTGGTCAACGCGGTGGGCATTATCGGTTTTATCGGCCTGTTTGCGCCGCTGCTGGCGAAAATGCTTGGCGCAAGACGTCTGCTGGCGCGCCTGATGCTGGCGCCGCTCATTGGGGCGCTTATTTTATGGCTATCCGATCAGATTATCCTTTGGCTAACCCGCGTATGGATGGAAGTCTCCACCGGGTCAGTGACGGCGTTAATCGGCGCGCCGCTGCTCCTATGGCTGCTGCCGCGGCTTAAAAGCATGAGCGCGCCGGATATGAACGCCAGCGATCGTGTGGCGGCGGAGCGTCGACATGTCCTCACTTTTGCCGTTGCCGGTGGCGCGCTCCTGCTGCTGGCAACATGGGTCGCGCTCTCTTTTGGTCGCGACGCGCACGGCTGGACGTGGGCGAGCGGAACGCTGCTTGAAGAACTGATGCCGTGGCGCTGGCCGCGGATACTGGCGGCGTTAATGGCGGGCGTCATGCTGGCGGTGGCGGGCTGCATTATTCAGCGTCTGACCGGTAACCCAATGGCCAGCCCGGAAGTGCTGGGGATCAGTTCCGGAGCCGCGTTTGGCGTGGTGTTGATGCTGTTTTTGGTGCCGGGGAATGCTTTCGGTTGGCTACTGCCTGCCGGAAGCCTGGGCGCGGCGGCGACACTGCTGATTATTATGATAGCCGCCGGGCGCGGCGGTTTCTCGCCGCAACGGATGTTGCTGGCGGGGATGGCGCTCAGCACCGCGTTTACCATGCTGCTAATGATGCTCCAGGCGAGCGGCGATCCGCGGATGGCGGATGTGTTGACCTGGATCTCAGGATCTACCTATAACGCCACTGGCGGGCAGGTTACGCGAACCGCGATCGTGATGGTGATTTTGCTGGCCGTTGTGCCGTTGTGTCGCCGCTGGTTAACGATTTTGCCACTGGGCGGCGATGCCGCGCGCGCGGTGGGCATAGCGCTTACGCCGTCGCGTATCGCGCTGCTGGCGTTGGCGGCTTGTTTGACGGCAACCGCGACGATGACCATTGGGCCGCTGAGTTTCGTTGGATTGATGGCGCCGCATATTGCGCGGATGCTCGGTTTTCGCCGGACGATGCCGCATATGGTCATCTCAGCGCTGGCAGGGGGCGTTTTATTGGTCTTTGCCGACTGGTGCGGCAGGATGGCGCTATTTCCGTATCAGATCCCGGCGGGACTGCTTTCAAGCTTTATTGGCGCGCCGTACTTTATCTATTTGCTACGTAAACAGAGCCGCTGAGTTTGCCGGATGGCGGCATAAATGCCTTATCCGGCCTGCGGTGTAGAATGTAGGCCGGGTAAGCGTAAGCGTCACCCGGCAATTCATCCTTTACAATTTCGCAAACACCCGACGCGCGGCGTCAATAGTATTATTAATGTCGTCCATGCTGTGTGCGACCGACATAAAACCCGCCTCAAACGCCGATGGCGCCAGATACACGCCTTCCTCCAGCATCAGGTGGAAGAAACGCTTAAAGCGTTCCACGTCGCACGCCATCACGTCCTGATAGCAAGTTACGCTCTCAGCGTCGGTGAAGAAAATCCCGAACATGCCGCCGACATGGTTAACCACCAGCGGAATATTCGCTTCTTCGGCAGCTTCCAGCAAACCTTCCGCCAGGCGGGTGGTGAGCTCATCCAGCGTTTCATGAATGCCGGGCTGGGCGACTTCATTCAGGCAGGCGAAACCGGCCGCCATCGCAATCGGGTTGCCGGAAAGGGTGCCCGCCTGGTAAACCGGGCCCGTCGGCGCCAGCGCATCCATTACATCGCGACGACCGCCAAACGCGCCTACCGGCATCCCGCCGCCGATGATTTTACCCAGACAGGTCAGGTCCGGCACGACGCCGTAGTAATCCTGGGCTCCGGCCAGCGCTACGCGAAAACCGGTCATTACTTCGTCGATAATCAGCAGCGCGCCGAACTCATCGCACAAGGCACGCAGGCCCGGCAGGAATTCCGGCAGCGGCGGGACGCAGTTCATATTGCCCGCCACGGGTTCGACGATGATACAGGCGATTTCCTGCGGATATTGTTCAAACGCCGCGCGCACTGACGTCAGATCGTTATAAGTGCAGGTCAGCGTATGTTTCGCGAAATCTGCCGGCACGCCCGGCGAGTTCGGCTGACCGAGCGTCAGCGCGCCAGAACCGGCTTTGACCAGCAGACAGTCTGCGTGGCCGTGGTAGCAGCCTTCGAATTTGATAATCTTATCGCGGCCAGTAAAACCACGCGCCAGGCGAATCGCGCTCATCGTCGCTTCGGTGCCGGAGTTCACCATGCGCACCATGTCCATGGTCGGCACCAGGTTGGTCACCAGTTCCGCCATTTTTACTTCCATTTCGGTTGGCGCGCCGAAGCTTAAACCGCGCTCCGCAGCTTCGATCACCGCATTGCGGATAGCCGGATGGTTATGCCCCAGTACCATTGGCCCCCAGGAACCGACATAGTCGATATATGCTTTGCCATCGACATCGTACAGATACGCGCCGTCCGCTTTTTCGATAAACAGCGGGGTGCCGCCCACGCCAGTGAAGGCGCGAACAGGGGAGTTCACGCCGCCGGGGATCAGCTCGCGGGCCGCGCTATAGAGATTTTCAGACTTACTCATGGAAAGATTCCTGGTTCGTAGAAAAAGTGAATACCCGCTATTCTAAGTTATTCAGAGAAGGTTATGAAAGTTTTACGCATTTGAAACAATACGATTTGCAGGGGATTTTCACGGCGTTGGCGAGTAGAATGCCGACTTTAGATTTGTATTACCAATTAATGATCTTCTGATGAAAACAGACACTTCCACCTTTTTAGCTCAGCAAATTGTGCGCTTACGGCGCAGAGATCAGATTCGTCGGTTAATGCAGCGGGATAAAACGCCGCTGGCCATCCTGTTCATGGCGGCCGTTGTCGGCACGCTTACCGGACTGGTTGGCGTCGCCTTTGAAAAGACGGTTTCCTGGGTACAAAACATGCGCATTGGCGCGCTGGTTCAGGTCGCGGACCATGCGTTTTTGCTTTGGCCGCTGGCCTTTATCCTTTCGGCGTTACTGGCGATGGTCGGCTATTTTTTGGTGCGAAAATTTGCGCCGGAAGCCGGCGGCTCGGGTATCCCGGAAATTGAAGGCGCGCTGGAGGAGTTACGTCCGGTGCGCTGGTGGCGCGTGTTGCCGGTGAAGTTTATCGGCGGGATGGGAACGTTGGGCGCAGGAATGGTATTAGGGCGCGAAGGGCCAACGGTGCAAATCGGGGGCAACCTGGGGCGCATGGTGCTGGATGTTTTTCGTATGCGCAGCGCCGAAGCGCGGCATACGTTGCTGGCGACCGGCGCGGCGGCGGGGCTCTCTGCGGCGTTTAACGCGCCGCTGGCGGGTATCCTGTTTATTATTGAAGAGATGCGCCCGCAGTTTCGCTACAACCTGATTTCGATTAAAGCGGTGTTTACCGGCGTCATCATGTCGAGCATTGTGTTCCGCATATTTAACGGCGAAGCGCCGATTATTGAAGTCGGCAAACTGTCTGATGCGCCGGTTAACACGCTGTGGTTATACCTTATCCTCGGTATTATTTTTGGCTGCGTCGGGCCGGTATTTAATTCGTTGGTGCTGCGTACCCAGGATATGTTTCAGCGCTTTCATGGCGGCGAAATTAAAAAATGGGTGCTTATGGGCGGCGCGATCGGCGGCCTGTGCGGTATTCTGGGGTTGATTGAGCCGGCAGCGGCAGGCGGCGGATTTAACCTTATTCCTATCGCCGCGGCAGGTAATTTTAGCGTCGGGCTACTGCTGTTCATCTTTATTACCCGGGTTGTCACGACGCTGCTTTGCTTTTCTTCCGGCGCGCCGGGGGGCATTTTCGCCCCGATGCTGGCCCTGGGAACGCTGCTTGGTACGGCCTTCGGTATGGCGGCGGCAGTGCTTTTCCCGCAGTATCACCTGGAGGCCGGTACCTTTGCGATTGCCGGGATGGGGGCGCTGATGGCGGCGTCGGTGCGCGCCCCGTTGACGGGGATTGTGCTGGTGCTGGAGATGACCGATAACTATCAGCTCATTTTGCCAATGATTATCACCTGTCTTGGCGCGACACTATTAGCCCAGTTTTTGGGCGGGAAACCGTTATACTCAACCATCCTGGCGCGCACTCTGGCGAAGCAGGATGCGGAACAGGCGGCGAAAAACCAGAATGCGCCTGCGGGCGAGAATACTTGAACGAATTACCAGGGTATTAGATAATGACTGCCAATATTGGGTGAAAATTTATCCAATTACCGATGTCGTTTGGAGCAAAATATGAGTGATGACGTAGCGCTGCCGCTGCAGTTTACCGACGCAGCAGCGAATAAAGTAAAAAGTCTTATCGCTGACGAAGATAACCCGAATCTGAAACTGCGCGTGTATATCACCGGCGGTGGTTGCAGCGGCTTCCAGTATGGTTTTACCTTTGACGATCAGGTTAACGAAGGGGATATGACCATCGAAAAACAGGGCGTTGGCCTGGTGGTTGACCCGATGAGTTTGCAGTATCTGGTGGGTGGTTCGGTAGATTATACCGAAGGTCTGGAAGGTTCCCGCTTCATTGTAACCAACCCGAATGCGAAAAGTACCTGCGGGTGTGGCTCTTCCTTCAGCATTTGATTGCTGTTCGTTGTGCCGGATGGCGACGCGAGCGTCTTATCCGGCCTACAGGAAAGATGTTCCAGGCCCGATAAGCGTAGCGCCATCGGGCAAAACAATATCAACGTCCGTTTTCATCCAGGGCAAACGTCGGCAATTTCAAATGCCAGCGAATGGCCGCCAGCCGAATAAACAGCGTGACGACCATGCCCATCATGCTAGCGCTTTCCAGCGGTACTGAAAACGTATAAAACGCGGTGGCGTGAACAATCCCGCCGATAATACAGGCCGTGGCATAGATTTCGGTGCGTAGGATCATGGGGATCTCGCGTGCCAGAACATCGCGAATAATCCCGCCGCCGACGCCGGTAATCACGCCCATACAGACGGCCACTAATGGCCCCGTTTCAGCGAGGAAGGCTTTATTCACCCCAATGCCGACAAACACCGCCAGCCCGACCGCATCCAGTACCGGCAACATCCATTTCGGCAGACGTCTCGGCTGGCGAACCAGCAGGATGGTCAGCATACTGGTGACCATGGCGACGACCAGGTCGGTAGGATCTTTAACCCAGAATACCGGGCCGTTATCCAGCGCCATATCGCGGATTGTCCCGCCGCCGACGGCAGTAACGACGCCGAGCACCAGGACGCCGAACGGGTCCATACGTAATTTCCCGGCCAGCAACACGCCAGAGATAGCAAATACAGCCGTGCCTACAATATCCAGCCAATAGACGAGCATTGTCGAATCCCCACTAGGAGCCTGGTAAGACAGGCTCTAATTCACCTGTGAAAGCGCATTACAGAGTTGTTTTGCGGCGAGGATAATACGCGGGCTTGCGCGTTCAAACCAGTCGCTGTTAAGCGGAATAACCGGAATTTTTAACAGGTTTCCCCAGTATTGTTCAATTTTGAGAATTTCGCCCGCTTTTCCGGCCACGATAATGGCCTGGGGATGCCTTGCCAGCACCTGCTCACGGCTGACTTGCGGCCACGGCACGCGGCTGTCAGCAAAGACGTTTTCTCCGCCGCAGGTCGTCAAAACCTGATGTTGAATAGACCCTTTACCACTGGTAAACAGAGGATTCATGCCAAACTGAAGAAAGACGCGCTTTTTAGCTTTACCGGCATACTCGACTTTGAGCGCGGCGTACTCTTTTAGCAATGTCTGCGCTGCCTGCTGAGCCTTTTCCGGCTGCGGGCTCCAGGCGGCCAGTTGGCGGAGCGCGTCGGCGATCTGTTCGATGGTTACCGCGTCCACCCACATGACCTTAATACCTAATGACGTCAGTTGGTTTACCTGGCGTTCCGCATTACCGCCGCGCCAGGCGACGACCAGATCCGGCTTCAGCGCCACAATGCGCTCCAGATTCATTCCCTGCCAGGTAGAGACCTGTTCTATTTTTTGCGCTTCGGGCGGGTAGTCGGAATAGCTGCTGACGCCAACGGGCGTAATCTCGGCGGCAAAAGCAAGCTCCGTATTGGCGGGAGAGAGCGTAATTACGCGCGGCGCAGCGTAAAGCCACACCGGGAGCGTAAGCAGCAGGGCGCCCAGCGCCCTGAACATTTGCTTAGCCATGCGCCAGTTTCTGTACCAGCGTTTCGACCATCAGAGTCGACTGTTTCGCCGCCACCGCGAGGAATTCGTCAAAGCTGAGGTGCGATTGCTGATCGGCCACGTCAGAGATAGCGCGTACCACCACGAACGGCACGTTGAAGTTATGGCAGACGTGGGCGATAGCGGTGGCTTCCATCTCTACGGCGACCGCGTCGGGGAAGTTATGCCGGATTTTCGCCAGCCCGACGGAACCGTTAATAAACGCGTCGCCGCTAACAATAAGGCCGCGTACCGCGTTCAGATTCAACTCCCTGATGCAGGATTCCGCGGCGGCGATCAGCTTATCATCGGCCTTAAATCCGGCCGGACAGCCCGGTAATTGCCCGTATTCATAGCCGAAAGCGGTCACATCAGCGTCGTGGTAACGCGCTTCGTCAGAGACGACGATATCGCCGACCTTCAGCGTGGACGCCAGACCGCCTGCGGAACCGGTATTGATGATCACGTCCGGCTTGCAGTGCTCCAGAAGCAACGTTGCGCCCAGCGCCGCCGCGACTTTACCGATACCGGATTTCAGCAACGCCACTTCGGTGCCGTTCAACTGGCCAGTGTAAATTTCGCAGCCGCCCAGCGTAATCGTCTGACGGTTGTCAATTTTGTCACGCAGCAGCGTAACTTCTTCTTCCATTGCGCCAATGATGCCGATTTTCATAGATTTACTCGCGATAAGTCAGTTTTGGGGGCATAGTTTATCATGCGCTTATGGGGAAGCGCATTTCTCAGGCGGGGAGAGGATATGGCATCGATCGATTTCCGAAATAAAATTAACTGGCATCGTCGTTATCGTTCACCGCAGGGCGTAAAGACGGAACATGAGATCCTGCGGATTTTTGAAAGCGATCGCGGGCGGATTATCAACTCTCCGGCTATACGCCGTTTGCAGCAAAAAACGCAGGTTTTCCCGCTGGAGCGCAATGCCGCGGTGCGTACTCGTCTGACGCATTCGATGGAGGTGCAGCAGGTGGGGCGTTATATCGCGAAAGAGATTTTAAGCCGCCTGAAAGAGCAAAACCGACTGGAGGAGTACGGTCTGGATGCGCTGACCGGTCCCTTTGAAAGTATTGTGGAAATGGCCTGTCTGATGCACGACATCGGTAATCCGCCGTTCGGTCATTTTGGCGAGGCGGCGATCAATGACTGGTTTCGTCAGCGGCTGCATCCGGAAGATGCGGAAAGCCAGCCGCTCACGCATGATCGCTGTGTGGTTTCCTCGCTACGGTTACAGGAAGGTGAAGAAAATCTGAACGATATTCGCCGCAAAGTACGTCAGGATATCTGCCATTTTGAAGGTAATGCACAGGGAATTCGTCTGGTACATACGCTCATGCGGATGAATCTTACCTGGGCGCAGGTTGGCGGAATTTTAAAATATACCCGTCCGGCATGGTGGCGAGGGCCGGTGCCGGATTCCCATCGCTATTTAATGAAGAAACCGGGCTATTATCTTTCTGAAGAGAAGTATATTGCGAGGTTACGTAAAGAACTTCAGTTAGCGCCTTACAGTCGCTTTCCATTAACGTGGATTATGGAAGCCGCAGATGATATTTCTTATTGTGTCGCCGATCTTGAAGACGCGGTAGAGAAAAGAATCTTTAGCGTTGAGCAGCTTTATCACCATTTATATCACGCGTGGGGCCACCATGAGAAGGATTCGCTGTTTGAGCTGGTGGTAGGAAATGCGTGGGAAAAATCACGCGCCAATACATTAAGCCGCAGTACCGAAGATCAGTTTTTTATGTATTTACGGGTAAATACATTAAATAAACTGGTGCCCTATGCCGCTCAGCGTTTTATTGATAATTTGCCGCAGATTTTTGCCGGTACCTTCAATCAGGCGTTACTGGAAGATGCCAGCGGTTTTAGCCGCCTGCTTGAACTCTATAAGAATGTGGCGGTTGAACATGTGTTTAGCCATCCGGATGTAGAACAGCTTGAACTACAGGGATACCGGGTGATCAGCGGGTTATTAGATATCTATCAGCCGCTATTAAGCTTGTCGCTTAACGACTTTCGCGAGCTGGTGGAAAAAGAACGGTTGAAACGCTTCCCTATAGAATCGCGCTTATTTCAGAAACTTTCTACGCGCCATCGTTTGGCCTACGTGGAAGTCGTCAGTAAATTACCCACGGATTCGGCGGAGTACCCGGTACTGGAATATTATTATCGCTGTCGGTTGATTCAGGATTATATCAGCGGGATGACTGACCTTTACGCATGGGATGAATATCGGCGTTTGATGGCGGTCGAACAGTAAATGGACTTTTGTAAAGATGGACAATAAATTTTTACTTTTTCCAGAAACTTTATTCCGGAACTTCGCGTTATAAAATGAATCTGACGTACACAGCAATTTTGCGTTACCTGTTAATCGAGATTGAAACACATGAAAAAAACCACATTAGCAATGAGTGCACTGGCTCTGAGTTTAGGTTTGGCATTGTCGCCTCTGTCTGCCACGGCGGCTGAAACGTCCTCTTCAGCAATGACTGCCCAGCAGATGCCAAGCCTGGCACCGATGCTCGAAAAAGTGATGCCATCGGTGGTCAGTATTAATGTAGAAGGTAGCACCACGGTGAATACGCCGCGTATGCCGCGTAATTTCCAGCAATTCTTTGGCGATGACTCCCCGTTCTGCCAGGACGGTTCTCCGTTCCAGAATTCTCCGTTCTGCCAGGGCGGCGGTAACGGCGGCAACGGCGGTCAACAACAGAAATTCATGGCGCTGGGCTCCGGCGTAATTATTGACGCCGCGAAGGGCTACGTCGTCACCAACAACCACGTGGTTGATAACGCCAGCGTGATTAAAGTACAGCTTAGCGATGGGCGTAAATTCGATGCTAAAGTGGTGGGCAAAGATCCGCGTTCTGATATCGCGCTGATTCAAATTCAGAATCCGAAGAACCTGACGGCGATTAAGCTGGCGGACTCCGACGCGCTGCGCGTGGGGGATTATACCGTCGCTATTGGTAACCCGTTTGGTCTGGGCGAAACGGTGACGTCAGGTATCGTTTCGGCGCTGGGGCGTAGCGGCCTGAACGTAGAAAATTACGAGAACTTTATTCAGACCGACGCCGCGATTAACCGCGGTAACTCCGGCGGCGCGCTGGTGAACCTGAACGGTGAGCTGATCGGTATTAACACCGCGATTCTGGCGCCGGACGGCGGCAACATCGGTATCGGCTTCGCTATCCCCAGTAACATGGTGAAAAACCTGACGTCGCAGATGGTGGAATACGGCCAGGTGAAACGCGGCGAACTGGGGATCATGGGGACTGAGCTGAGCTCTGAGCTGGCGAAAGCGATGAAAGTCGACGCCCAGCGTGGCGCGTTCGTCAGCCAGGTGATGCCGAATTCGTCCGCAGCGAAAGCGGGTATCAAAGCCGGGGATGTCATTACCTCGCTGAACGGTAAACCGATCAGCAGCTTTGCGGCGCTGCGCGCTCAGGTCGGCACTATGCCGGTCGGCAGCAAAATCAGCCTCGGTCTGCTGCGTGAAGGTAAAGCGATTACGGTTAATCTGGAACTGCAGCAGAGCAGCCAGAGTCAGGTTGATTCCAGCACCATCTTCAGCGGGATTGAGGGCGCTGAAATGAGTAATAAAGGCCAGGATAAAGGCGTTGTGGTGAGCAGCGTGAAAGCGAACTCACCCGCCGCGCAAATTGGCCTCAAAAAAGGCGATGTGATTATCGGCGCTAACCAGCAGCCGGTGAAAAATATCGCCGAGCTGCGTAAGATTCTCGACAGCAAGCCGTCGGTGCTGGCGCTGAATATTCAGCGTGGTGATAGTTCTATTTATTTGCTGATGCAGTAATCACCTTTGTCCCCCTTCCACCACGGAAGGGGGCAACACTTTTCTGTGAAACTCCCCACAACTCCATACTTCTTTGCACCGTTTTGTGCATTTGCACAATGTCGAGGCCTGTCATCTTCCTTATGCTTGTGCTCTGCTCACAGGAGGGATTTATGGCTGGCTGGCATCTTGATACCAAAATGGCGCAGGATATCGTGGCGCGCACTATGCGCATCATCGATACCAATATCAACGTAATGGATGCCCGCGGGCGTATTATCGGCAGCGGCGATCGGGAACGTATTGGTGAATTGCACGAAGGCGCGTTGTTAGTGCTGTCACAGGGCCGGGTTGTGGATATCGACAACGCCGTGGCGCGACACCTGCACGGGGTGCGTCAGGGGATTAATCTTCCCTTACGCCTTGAGGGCGAAATTGTTGGCGTGATCGGTCTCACCGGCGAACCAGAGCATCTGCGTAAATATGGCGAACTGGTGTGTATGACTGCCGAAATGATGCTGGAACAGTCGCGGTTAATGCACCTTTTGGCGCAGGATAGCCGTTTGCGTGAAGAGCTGGTGATGAACCTGATTCAGGCCGAAGAAAATACGCCGGCGCTGGTGGAATGGGCACAGCGTTTAGGGATCGATTTGAACCAGCCGCGTGTGGCGGCGGTGGTGGAAGTCGACAGCGGCCAGCTTGGCGTCGATAGCGCAATGGCGGAACTTCAGCAGTTGCAGAATGCGCTTACCACGCCGGAGCGTAACAACCTGATAGCCATTGTTTCCCTTACCGAGATGGTGGTGCTCAAACCCGCCTTAAACTCGTTTGGTCGTTGGGATGCTGAAGATCATCGTAAGCGCGTAGAGCAGCTTATCTCGCGAATGAAAGAGAATGGTCAGCTACGTTTTCGCGTGGCGCTGGGTAATTACTTTACCGGACCGGGCAGTATTGCACGCTCATACCGCACGGCGCGCACCACGATGATGGTCGGCAAACAGCGGATGCCAGAAAGCCGCAGCTATTTTTATCAGGATTTGATGCTGCCGGTCCTGTTAGATAGCCTGCGTGGCGGCTGGCAGGCCAATGAGCTGGCGCGCCCGCTGGTAAAACTCAAAGCGATGGATAACAACGGGTTATTACGTCGGACACTGACGGCGTGGTTTCGCCATAATGTCCAGCCGCTGGCGACCTCTAAGGCGCTGTTTATTCATCGTAATACGCTGGAATATCGGCTAAATCGTATTTCGGAACTGACCGGGCTGGATTTGGGAAATTTTGACGATCGGCTGTTGCTGTATGTGGCGCTACAATTGGATGAACAGCGTTAAGCCCGGCGGCGCTTCGCTTACCAGGCCTACGGGGATATACCTGTAGGCCGGATAAGGCGTAACACGTCGCCATCCGGCAACACACAGCTTACTTACGGGTAAGCTTGTCCAGATCGGCTTCGATTTCACTGATCTTATTCGCGACGACGCTTTCCAGATGGCGCAAGTCGTCGAGGATCTTACGTTTGAGATCGAGTTCTGAGCGGTCGCGCTGGCAGATTTGGTCCAGCTCGTCAATCACATAGCGTAGGTTAGGGCTAATCTCCTGTACTTCTTTATAACCCTGACCGATGCCATCAGCCACCACCGTTTTACGCTGGCGTGGATACTTAAACTTCACGCTTTTAGCAAAGAATTCACCTCTATCCTTTTGAAAATAGATTTTCAGGATATCGTTATTGGCTTCTTGCCGCAGGCTGTAACGATCGATTTCCTCAGGATTGGTAATGCCCAGACTTTTTAGATTGTCATACATAGCGGTATCCTTCATCACACTATAACTTTTGAATAATTAACGAAAAATTGGTTTTTCGCCACCAATGGATACAAAAAAAGCGCGGTTGATCGCAGAAGACGTCTCGGCAACGTCATGAGCAAAAGGGCGGCGGTTATTGATAGCTTAAGTAATTCAACGCGATATTCCGTTTATAGAGAAAGCGTTTGAGGTCAGTGTGGGAAATTGACCGGAGGCAGTGGTCGATAACCTTGAGAGGCGGAATCTATGTCCGGAACGTATAATGCCACTATTCGCCGGGTGGTGATTTCCGCCTGGATAGGAAACTCCATTGAATATTATGATTTTCTATTATACGGCTTAGCAAGCGCGCTGGTATTTGGCCCGCTTTTTTTCCCCTGGCGCCAGCCCATTGACTGCAACGTTATCTTCTTTTGCCAGTTTCGGCGTGGGATTTATTTCCCGACCGCTGGGCGCGCTATTTTTTGGCAACAGGGGGGATACGCTTGGGCGTAAAAACACGTTATTAATCACGTTAGGCGGGATGGGCGCGGTCACGTTTCTCATCGGTTGCCTGCCTTCTTACGCCAGTATCGGCGCGCTGACACCTGCTTTACTGGTTATTCTACGTTTTCTACAGGGATTTATGGTTGGAGGTGAATGGGGAGGCGCCATGTTGATGGTCGTGGAATATGCTGCTGGAAAGCACCGGGGGCGGTTAAGCGCGCTATCGCAAACAGGAGGACTCACGGGACAATTATTGGCGACAGGCGTATTTATAGTCGTGACCCAATTACCGCAGGAGGCGTTGTTATCGTGGGGATGGCGTATTCCTTTTCTGCTCAGTGCGCTTTTGGTGTTGCCGGGATTATATATGCGTCATCGTCTGGATGAGACGCCTGTCTTCCGTGCGTTTAAAAAGCAGCAGGCCATTAATCATAGGCAGCAAAGGGATGAAAGGCCGGTGGTCAAAGTAGTACGAGAACAATGGCGTAGCATTTTGCTGATTATAATTCTGCGTTTTGCGGAAAGCGTTCCCTTTTTTCTTGCTACCGTCTTCGCGGTTTCCTGGGCGACGACGCAGCTTGGGATTGCCAGCCTGACTATTCTGTACATTGTAATGTTCACCTGTCTGCTGGCGTATCCCATGCACGTGCTATTTGGCATCATGTCGGATCGGCGTGGCTGCCGTCAGGTGTATATTTTCGGCGCGCTTTTTGTCGCGGCAATGGCTTTTCCCTTTTTCTGGCTGCTGGAAAGCCGTTCGCTCATACTGATGACAATGGGCTACGTTCTGCTTATTAACATTGGTCATAATTCACTGAATGCCGTGCAACCTTCTTTTTTCGCCGGACTGTTTCATCCGCCTGTACGCTACAGCGGTTCATCAATTGGCGCTCAGTTGGGGGCGGTTGTGGCAGGGGGATTCACGCCGTTTATCGCTAAAGCGTTAAGCGCAGTCTATGATAACAGTTGGACTTTGGTTGCCGGTTATGTCGTTTTGACTGCGCTGGCTTCGGCGTTTGCGGCAAAGATTGCGCCGGACACCGTGTTACCGCATTCGCCGTAATGCAAAGGGGGGCTGTCGCCCCCGCTTTTCACTCGCTTAATCAATCGTGCGCAATAATTCGTTAATGCCCACTTTACCACGCGTTTTGGCGTCGACTTTTTTCACGATCACCGCGCAGTACAAACTGTACTTACCGTCTTTTGACGGCAGGTTGCCGGAAACGACCACGGAGCCCGCCGGTACGCGGCCATAGTGAACTTCACCGGTTTCGCGATCGTAGATTTTGGTGCTCTGGCCGAGGTATACGCCCATGGAAATGACGGAACCTTCTTCGACAATGACGCCTTCCACGACTTCAGAACGCGCGCCAATAAAGCAGTTGTCTTCAATGATGGTCGGGTTAGCCTGCAGCGGCTCCAGTACGCCGCCGATACCCACGCCGCCGGAAAGGTGAACATTTTTACCAATCTGCGCACAGGAACCCACCGTCGCCCAGGTGTCAACCATGGTGCCTTCGTCAACGTAGGCGCCGATGTTAACGTAAGACGGCATCAGCACGGTGTTGCGGGCGATAAATGCGCCCTGACGAACGGCCGCAGGCGGAACGACGCGGAAGCCTTCTTTCTGAAAACGCGCTTCGTCGTAATCAGCGAATTTCATCGGGGCTTTATCGAAGTAGCGGCTTTCCGCACCGTCGATAACCTGGTTATCGTTAATACGGAAAGAGAGCAGAACCGCTTTCTTCAACCACTGGTGAGTGACCCACTGACCGTCGATTTTTTCTGCGACACGCAGCGCGCCGGAATCAAGTAGAGAAATGACCTGTTTTACCGCCTCTCGGGTCACGGTATCTACATTAGCCGGCGTAATATCGGCGCGGCGCTCAAAAGCGGTCTCAATAACGTTCTGTAACTGCTGCATTGTTAAACTCTTTCATATAAATAAACACACTACCCTTTATCGTTTGGATTGAGGGCCGCTGTCAACCGTTGTTGCACCTCAAGTTGCAGCACATTATTAAGTGCGCGCCGATCCGCTGTGGCGATTATGAATAAATCTTCTACTCGTTCACCAATGGTTGTAATTCGGGCACCATGAAGCGAAATTCCCAGATCGGCAAAAATTTGTCCGACCCTGGCCAGCAGACCAGGTTGATCGAGCGCGATCAATTCCATGAATGATTTTCTGTCGGTATGGGTGGGCAGAAAATTGACTTCCGTTTCGACCGTAAAGTGCCGTAACTTTGCCGGTTGCCGACGCGGCTGCGGCGGCTGCCAGCTATGCTGCGTAATGGTCTGTTCAAGACCGGTGCGAATAACGTCATGGCGATCTGCCGCCAGCGGGCTGCCGTCTGGTTCCAGAACGATAAACGTATCCATTGCCATGCCGTCGCGAGTGGTAAAGATCTGCGCGTCATGGACGCTTAAATTACGCCTGTCCAGCTCGGCGCAGACGGCGGCAAACAGATAGGGTCTGTCCGGACTCCAGATAAAAATTTCGGTTCCGCCGCGCGTGGCTTGCGGACTGAGCAACACTAACGGTTGGCTCAGATCGTGCTGCAATAAATGGCGTGCGTGCCAGGCGAGCTGATTTGGACTATGACGAACAAAATAGTTAGCGCGACAGCGGGTCCAGATTTTGTGCAGCGCGGCTTCATCAATATTGTCCATTCGCAGCAGCGCCAGCGCCTGAAGCTGATGGTGACGCACGCGCTCACGCATATCCGGCGTATTTTGCATTCCACGCCTGAGCTGTTTTTCAGTGGCGAAGTACAGCTCGCGCAGCAGGCTCTGTTTCCAGCTATTCCACAAGGTTTCGTTGGTCGCGCAGATGTCCGCGACGGTCAGGCAGACCAGAAAACGCAGCCGTGTTTCGGTTTGCACCTCTTCGGCAAACTGCTTGATGACTTCCGGATCCTGGATGTCGCGGCGCTGAGCGGTGACTGACATTAGCAGGTGTTGGCGCACCAGCCAGGCGACCAGTTGCGTTTCGCGTGAGTTCAAACCGTGCAGTTCGGCGAAGGTGAGTACATCCTGCGCGCCCAGTACCGAATGGTCGCCGCCGCGTCCTTTCGCAATATCGTGGAACAGCGCGGCGATCAGGATCAGTTCCGGATGGGGAAGCCGCGGCCAGAGATCGACGCATAGCGGATGGCGCTGGCGTGTCTCTTCTTTCGCAAAGCTCTCCAGTTTGAGCATTACGCGGATGGTGTGTTCATCCACCGTGTATGCGTGGAACAGGTCAAACTGCATTTGTCCGACGATGTGCGACCACTGCGGCATATAAGCCCACAGTACGCTGTGGCGATGCATGGGCAGCAGGCCGCGGCTGACCGCGCCGGGATGGCGTAGCATACTCAGAAACAGAGTGCGCGCCTCCGGGATGTAACACAGCGGTTGGCTCAGGTGGCGGCGGGCGTGGCGCAAGTGGCGTAACGTCGTAGAGTAGATGCCGGTGATCGCGCTATTGCGCACCATCATATAAAACATCCGCAGGATCGCTTGCGGTTCGCGGATAAACAGCGTGTCGTCACGCAGATCAATGAGCGTGCCGCGCAGTTGAAACTCATCGTCAACAGGACGTGGTTTTTCATCCGCAGGCAGCGCCAGAATCGCCTCGTCAAATAGCTGAAGCAGCATCTGATTAAGTTCGCTCACCCGACGCGTAACCCGGAAGTAGTCTTTCATCATCCGCTCAACCGGATCATTGCCCTCGCCGCTGTAGTTAAGGCGTTGAGCGACGCTTAACTGGCGGTCGAACAGCAGGCGGTTATCGTAGCGGCTGACCACCAGATGTAGCGCAAAGCGAATGCGCCACAGGATATGCAGGCACTCGTTGAGCTCCGCGCACTCAGCCGGGGTTAAAAAGCCGAATCCCACCATCTCATCGAGCGAGGTGGCGCCGAAGTGACGTCGGGCGACCCACTGCAATGTATGGATATCGCGCAGGCCGCCGGGGCTGCTTTTAATATCCGGCTCCAGATTATAGCTGGTACCGTGATAGCGCTGGTGGCGCTGGTTCTGCTCTTCTACTTTGGCGGCGTAAAATTTGTCGGACGGCCAAAAACCTTCGCTGAAAATATGTTTTTGTAGTGCCAGAAACAGAGCGACATCACCGATCAGCAGGCGCGTTTCGATGAGGTTTGTTGCAACGGTTAAATCAGACAGACCTTCCAGCAGACACTCTTCCAGCGTACGTACGCTATGCCCGACATCCAGCTTGACGTCCCAAAGTAAAGTCAGCAGCTCGCCGACCTTTTGCGCCTGTTCATCGGGCAGCTTTTTGCGGCTTAAAATGAGCAGATCAATATCGGAAAGCGGATGCAGTTCGCCGCGTCCATAGCCGCCGACGGCGACCAGCGCCAGATCGGCAATCTGACCGAAACCGGCCTCAATCCACAGGCGTTGCAACAACTGGTCGATAAATTCGGTTCGGGCTTCAATAAGCTGTTCAGCACAAATGCCGCTGTCAAATGCCTCTCCCAGCCAGTGTTGAAAGATGTCGATGCGGGCTTTGATACCGGCGACGGTCAGTTCAGCGCGCGGCCAGACGCCAGGGTTTTGCGGCTGGTCAGGGAGGGTGGGGAGTGCGGTATTCGCGTGCTGTTCAGGAAGAGTATTCATATGCGCCACCCATTAAAAAGCCGGATGGTGGCGTGAACGCCTTATCCGGCCTACGAAGTAGTACAATTTGTAGGCCTGATAAGATGCGAAGGCATCGCCATCAGGCAAAACATTATTCGTCGTGTGTGATGATCGCCGGGATGGTGTCATCTTTACGCAGCGTCAGAATTTCACAGCCGTTTTCCGTTACCACAATAGTATGCTCGTACTGAGCAGACAAGCTGCGGTCTTTGGTTTTTACCGTCCAGCCGTCTTTCATGGTGCGGATACGGTAATCCCCGGCATTCAGCATCGGTTCAATGGTAAAGGTCATGCCAGGCTGCAACACGACGCCACCATCGTCTGCATCATAATGCAGCACCTGCGGTTCTTCATGGAAGCCGCGACCAATACCGTGTCCGCAGTATTCACGTACCACGGAGAAACCTTCGCCTTCGGCATATTTCTGGATGGCGGCGCCAATGGTGCGCAGGCGGATGCCCGGTTTCACCATTTTGATGCCCAGATACAGGCTCTCTTGCGTGACGCGGCACAGACGCTCGCCCAGAATAGTCGGTTTGCCGACGATAAACATCTTTGAGGTATCGCCGTGGAATTCATCTTTAATCACGGTCACGTCGATGTTGACGATATCACCATCTTTCAGATGTTTAGCGTCATCCGGAATGCCGTGGCACACCACTTCATTAATAGAGATACAGACGGATTTCGGATAGCCGTGGTAGCCGAGGCAGGCGGAGATCGCGTGTTGTTCGTTAACGATGTAATCGTTACAGATACGGTCCAGTTCGCCGGTGGTGACGCCCGGTTTGATATACGGTTCGATCATTTCCAGCACTTCGGCTGCCAGACGGCCCGCGACGCGCATTTTTTCGATGTCTTCAGATGTCTTGATAGAGATAGCCATGAATTCTGTCCATCAGTGCCGATGATTTCGGCAATAATTGTGTAAGTGCTGACAATGGTATCAGTCAGGGGTGTACCCTGCCAAATTGAGAATCATTCTGAACTTCGCCTTTCGTGCCACAGGTGCGTTGGCGACATTTTTTCACCCCAGTCACTTACTGGCCGTAAGCTCCCGGGGATGCAAAAATTTGCCGCCTGCCTGTAACACGAAATTCATCGTTCAATTCAGCACTGAGTGCCAACAATTATTGGTGTCGGTGGCGTATTTGTGGTATAAAGCGTGCCGGACTTCCGATCCATTCGAAGACTACACACGATGGACGGGAGCGACAAATCTCACTTTGTGTAACAACACACACGTATCGGCACATATTCCGGGGTGCCCTTTGGGGTCGGTAATATGGGATACGTGGAGGCATAACCCCAACTTATCTATAGAGGTTTTAAATCATGGCAACTGTTTCCATGCGCGACATGCTCAAGGCTGGTGTTCACTTTGGTCACCAGACCCGTTACTGGAACCCGAAAATGAAGCCTTTCATCTTCGGCGCGCGTAACAAAGTTCACATCATCAACCTTGAGAAAACTGTACCGATGTTCAACGAAGCTCTGGCTGAACTGAACAAGATCTCTGCTCGTAAAGGTAAAATCCTTTTCGTTGGTACTAAACGCGCTGCAAGCGAAGCGGTGAAAGAAGCTGCTAACAGCTGCGACCAGTTCTTCGTGAACCATCGCTGGCTGGGCGGTATGCTGACTAACTGGAAAACAGTTCGTCAGTCCATCAAACGTCTGAAAGACCTGGAAACTCAGTCTCAGGACGGTACTTTCGAAAAGCTGACCAAGAAAGAAGCGCTGATGCGTACTCGTGAGCTTGAGAAACTGGAAAACAGCCTGGGCGGTATCAAAGACATGGGCGGTCTGCCGGACGCTCTGTTCGTTATCGATGCTGACCACGAGCACATTGCTATCAAAGAAGCGAACAACCTGGGTATCCCGGTATTTGCTATCGTTGATACCAACTCTGATCCGGACGGCGTTGACTTCGTTATCCCGGGTAACGATGACGCAATCCGTGCTGTTAGCCTGTACCTGGGCGCTGTCGCTGCAACCGTTCGTGAAGGCCGTTCTCAGGATCTGGCTTCCCAGGCGGAAGAAAGCTTCGTAGAAGCCGAGTAATAAGGCTTGATAACTCCCTAAAATAGTTCGAGTTGCAGGAAGGCGGCAAGCTCGAGAATTCCCGGGCGCTTACATCAGTAAGTGTCCGGGATGAGCGAGTGAAGGCAACGCGCCTGCGGCTCGAAATATGAAGGGGAGAGCCCTTATAGACCAGGTAGTATCACGTTTGGTTAGGGGGCCTGTATATGGCCCCCTTTTTCACTTTTATATCTGTGCGGTTTGATGCCGGGCAGATCAAATCTTTCGAGGATTTTAGAATGGCTGAAATTACCGCATCCCTGGTAAAAGAGCTGCGTGAGCGTACCGGCGCAGGCATGATGGATTGCAAAAAAGCGCTGACTGAAGCGAATGGCGACATTGAGCTGGCAATCGAAAACATGCGTAAGTCCGGCGCTATCAAAGCGGCGAAAAAAGCAGGCAACGTGGCTGCTGACGGCGTAATCAAAACCAAAATCGACGGTAACGTCGCTTTCATTCTGGAAGTTAACTGCCAGACTGACTTCGTGGCTAAAGATGCTGGCTTCCAAGCATTTGCTGACAAAGTGCTGGACGCCGCTGTTGCTGGCAAAATCACTGACGTAGAAGTCCTGAAAGCGCAGTTCGAAGAAGAGCGCGTTGCTCTGGTTGCGAAAATCGGCGAGAACATCAACATTCGTCGCGTCGCTTCCCTGGAAGGCGACGTGCTGGGTTCTTACCAGCACGGTGCGCGCATCGGCGTTCTGGTTGCCGCTAAAGGCGCTGACGAAGAGCTGGTTAAGCAGCTGGCGATGCACGTTGCGGCAAGCAAGCCGGAATTCGTTAAGCCGGAAGACGTGTCTGCTGACGTGGTAGAGAAAGAGTACCAGGTACAGCTGGACATCGCGATGCAGTCCGGTAAGCCGAAAGAAATCGCAGAGAAAATGGTTGAAGGCCGCATGAAGAAATTCACCGGCGAAGTTTCTCTGACTGGTCAGCCTTTCGTCATGGAACCGAGCAAATCTGTTGGCCAACTGCTGAAAGAGCACAACGCTGACGTGACTGGCTTCATCCGCTTTGAAGTGGGCGAAGGCATTGAGAAAGTCGAGACTGACTTTGCAGCAGAAGTTGCTGCGATGTCTAAGCAGTCCTGATTTTCCTGAGGAGCCGCCTGAGGGCGGCTTCTTTTTGCGCCTCTCTTGTAAAATCAGCCGACGCCTGGCGTCTGCGCTGAAATGCGACGTACAATGTCGCCGGAATTAACTCATATCAATCGTTGACAGTCTCAGGAAAGAAACATGGCTACCAATGCAAAACCCGTCTATAAACGCATTCTGCTTAAATTAAGCGGCGAAGCTCTGCAGGGTACGGAAGGCTTCGGTATTGATGCAAGCATACTGGATCGTATGGCTCAGGAAATCAAAGAACTGGTTGAACTGGGTATTCAGGTTGGTGTGGTGATTGGCGGTGGTAACCTGTTCCGTGGCGCGGGTCTGGCAAAAGCGGGGATGAACCGCGTTGTGGGCGACCACATGGGCATGTTGGCCACCGTCATGAACGGCCTGGCAATGCGTGATGCGCTTCACCGCGCCTATGTGAACGCCCGCCTGATGTCGGCAATTCCTTTAAACGGCGTGTGCGACAACTACAGTTGGGCCGAGGCTATTAGCCTGCTGCGTAATAACCGTGTTGTGATTCTGTCTGCAGGTACGGGTAACCCGTTCTTCACTACCGACTCTGCGGCCTGTCTGCGCGGGATCGAAATTGAAGCGGATGTCGTACTGAAAGCGACCAAAGTGGATGGTGTATTCACTGCCGATCCGGCAAAAGATCCTTCCGCGACCATGTACGATCAGCTGACCTACAGCGAAGTGCTGGATAAAGAGCTGAAAGTGATGGATCTGGCGGCGTTCACGCTGGCTCGTGACCACAAACTGCCGATTCGTGTTTTCAACATGAACAAACCGGGCGCGCTGCGTCGTGTGGTGATGGGCGAAAAAGAAGGGACGTTAATCACGGAATAATTCCCGTGAGCGCCAAATACGGGTAAGATTCTGTTCTATTGACGGGTCTTATTACCTGGCAGAAATTAAACGAGACTATACTTAGCACATCTTTATATTGTGTGACCGTCTGGTCTGACTGAGACTAGTTTTCAAGGATTCGTAACGTGATTAGCGATATCAGAAAAGATGCTGAAGTACGCATGGAAAAATGCGTTGAAGCGTTCAAAACCCAAATCAGCAAAGTGCGCACGGGTCGTGCTTCTCCCAGCCTGCTGGATGGTATTGTCGTAGAATACTATGGCACTCCGACCCCGCTGCGCCAGTTGGCAAGCGTAACGGTAGAAGACTCCCGTACCTTAAAAATTAACGTGTTTGACCGTTCTATGGGGCCAGCCGTTGAAAAAGCGATCATGGCGTCAGACCTCGGTTTGAATCCAAGCTCTGCGGGCACCGATATTCGCGTTCCGCTGCCGCCGCTGACCGAAGAACGTCGTAAAGATCTGACGAAAATTGTCCGTGGAGAAGCGGAGCAGGCGCGTGTCGCCGTACGTAACGTCCGCCGTGATGCGAACGATAAAGTAAAAGCTCTGCTGAAAGATAAAGCGATCAGTGAAGATGACGATCGTCGCTCTCAGGAAGAAGTACAGAAAATGACCGACGCGGCAATTAAGAAAGTGGATGCGGCGTTGGCAGATAAAGAAGCAGAACTGATGCAGTTCTGATTGATCTGTACGCAGATATAAACTCATTCCACCGCTAAACCTGGCGGATGAGTGGTGTACAAAGCGCCGCGCAGAAGACATTATCAGGTCTCCTGTGCGGCGTTTTGCTTTTTATTCCGTTTCAACACTTCTGGACGTTTCATGAAGCAATTAACCATTCTGGGCTCGACCGGCTCTATTGGTTGCAGCACACTGGACGTGGTGCACCATAATCCTGATAGCTTTCGCGTTATCGCGCTGGTGGCGGGTAAAAATGTCGCCCGCATGGCGGAGCAGTGCCTGGAGTTCTCGCCGCGTTATGCCGTGATGGACGATACGTCGAGCGCAGAACAGCTCAAAATAATGCTTCAGCAGCATGGCAGCCGCACCGAGGTTCTGAGCGGTCAGCAGGCTGCCTGTGAGATGGCGGCGCTTGATGAGGTTGGGCATGTGATGGCGGCCATTGTGGGCGCGGCTGGTTTACTGCCGACCTTGGCGGCGATCCGCGCAGGGAAGACGATTCTGCTGGCGAATAAAGAATCGCTGGTGACCTGCGGGCGGCTGTTTATGGACGAAGTGAAACGCAGCAACGCCCGGCTTTTACCCGTCGATAGCGAACATAACGCGATTTTTCAGAGTTTGCCGCAATCTATTCAGCATAATCTGGGATACGCTGACCTTGAGCAAAATGGCGTAACGTCGATTTTGCTTACCGGGTCTGGTGGCCCGTTTCGTGAAACGCCCATGTGCGATCTGGCAGCGATGACGCCGGATCAGGCATGTCGTCATCCGAACTGGTCGATGGGGCGAAAAATCTCCGTCGACTCCGCCACCATGATGAATAAAGGTCTGGAATACATTGAAGCGCGTTGGTTATTTAATGCCAGCGCACGTCAGATGGAAGTGTTGATCCATCCGCAATCGGTCATTCATTCGATGGTGCGTTATCAGGACGGCAGCGTCCTGGCGCAGCTTGGAGAACCTGACATGCGTACGCCTATTGCGCATACGATGGCATGGCCGAATCGCGTCACGTCCGGCGCGCAGCCGCTCGATTTTTGCAAACTCAGCGCGCTGACGTTTAGCGCGCCAGATTATCAGCGTTATCCTTGCCTGAAGCTGGCGATGGAGGCGTTTGAGCAAGGTCAGGCGGCAACGACGGCGCTCAATGCGGCAAACGAAATCACCGTTGCCGCGTTTCTGGCGCAACAGATTCGTTTTACCGATATCGCCGGGCTCAATTTAGCGGTGCTGGAGAGGATGGATTTACACGAACCGGCAAGCGTTGATGACGTATTGCAGGTTGACGCCATCGCGCGTGAAGTAGCCAGAAAACAAGTGATACGGCTCTCACGCTGACGATTATCCCGCGACAGAAGATCGTGCTATTTGTTAGCGTTGGGCTTCGGTGATATAGTCTGCGCCACCTGATCGCAGGTTTTTGGCTTTTTTCGGTCAGGTTAGCCGTGGTTTTACACGGCTTTTTTGTGGATACACAAAATCATTCAGGACGCATCGGGACGGCAGGCGGATACGTTCCCGGCGTGCGCAGACAGCGCACGACAGGGGCGATGACGCGCAGTCATTCGCGAAGCGAACCGAAGAGAATGTGTATAAAGGCTTCAGTATTCCTGAGTACCGCTAAATCCTTTCAGGGACAAAAAACGCGTTATGTTGTCTGCAACTCAACCAGTAAGCGAAAATTTGCCAGCACATGGCTGCCGTCATGTTGCCATAATTATGGATGGCAATGGCCGCTGGGCGAAAAAGCAAGGGAAGATCCGGGCCTTTGGGCATAAAGCCGGGGCGAAGTCCGTCCGGCGAGCGGTCTCTTTTGCTGCCAATAACGGTATTGATGCGTTAACGCTGTATGCCTTTAGTAGTGAAAACTGGAACCGACCAGCGCAGGAAGTGAGCGCGTTAATGGAGCTGTTTGTGTGGGCGCTGGATAGCGAAGTCAAAAGCCTGCACCGCCATAACGTTCGCCTGCGTATTATCGGCGATATCAGCCGATTTAACTCACGTTTACAAGAACGTATTCGCAAATCAGAAGCGCTTACCGCCCATAATACGGGGCTAACGTTGAATATCGCTGCGAATTACGGCGGACGTTGGGATATTGTCCAGGGAGTCCGACAACTGGCGGAGCTGGTGCAGGCTGGAGTGCTGCGCCCCGATCAGATTGATGAAGAGAGACTAGGCCAGCAAATCTGTATGCATGAGCTGGCGCCTGTGGATTTAGTAATTAGGACTGGGGGAGAGCATCGCATTAGTAACTTTTTGCTTTGGCAAATTGCCTATGCCGAACTTTACTTTACGGATGTTCTCTGGCCCGATTTCGATGAACAAGACTTTGAAGGTGCGCTGCATGCCTTTGCTAATCGAGAGCGTCGTTTCGGCGGTACCGAGCCTGGTGATGACAAAGCCTGATGGGGGTCGCTTTTGCTGAAGTATCGCCTGATTTCTGCTTTTGTGTTAATACCCGCGGTCATCGCTGCGCTTTTTTTATTGCCGCCGGTGGGGTTCGCCATTATTACGCTGGTTGTCTGTATGCTGGCCGCGTGGGAATGGGGGCAGTTAAGCGGTTTCGCCGCGCGTTCACAGCGGGTTTGGCTGGCGGTGCTGTGTGGTCTGTTATTGGCGCTGATGTTATTTTTGTTGCCTGAGTATCATCACAACATTCGTCAACCGCTGGTTGAGATGTCGCTTTGGGCATCGTTAGGATGGTGGGTTGTCGCGCTACTGCTGGTGCTATTTTATCCCGGTTCGGCGGCAATCTGGCGCAACTCAAAAACATTGCGTCTCATTTTCGGTTTGTTAACTATTGTGCCATTTTTCTGGGGCATGCTGGCGCTGCGCGCCTGGCACTATGACGAGAATCATTACAGTGGCGCAATATGGTTACTCTATGTCATGATCCTGGTCTGGGGAGCGGACTCTGGCGCGTATATGTTTGGTAAATTGTTTGGCAAACATAAGCTGGCGCCGAAGGTTTCCCCGGGTAAAACCTGGCAAGGGTTTATCGGCGGGCTTGCTACGGCTGCCGTGATCTCATGGGGTTACGGTATGTGGGCGAATCTGAATGTTGCGCCTGTTATCTTGCTGATTTGCTCTGTGGTGGCGGCTCTGGCTTCTGTACTGGGCGACCTCACCGAGAGTATGTTTAAGCGCGAAGCAGGAATTAAGGATAGCGGCCACTTGATCCCAGGCCATGGCGGCATTCTGGACCGAATTGACAGTCTGACGGCTGCCGTACCGGTCTTTGCTTGCCTGTTGTTACTGGTGTTCAGGACGCTCTAACGGAAGGTTTTATGCTGAGTATTCTCTGGAATCTGGCTGCATTCATCATCGCACTGGGCGTGCTGATCACTGTGCATGAATTTGGTCATTTCTGGGTTGCCCGGCGCTGCGGTGTGCGAGTTGAGCGCTTTTCCATCGGTTTTGGCAAAGCGCTCTGGCGTCGTACCGATCGGTACGGCACCGAGTATGTCATCGCCCTGATCCCGCTGGGCGGCTACGTCAAAATGCTGGATGAGCGCGCCGAACCGGTAGCGCCGGAATTGCGTCGTCACGCCTTCAATAACAAAACGGTGGGCCAGCGCGCCGCAATTATTGCCGCAGGTCCGGTTGCGAACTTCATTTTTGCTATCTTTGCTTACTGGCTGGTCTTTATCATCGGCGTCCCTGGCGTTCGTCCGGTCATTGGCGAAATAACGCCCAACTCGATTGCTGCGCAGGCGCAAATTGCGCCTGGTACGGAACTTAAAGCCGTTGATGGTATCGAAACCCCTGATTGGGATGCCGTGCGTTTACAACTGGTGTCCAAAATTGGCGATCAGCAGACGACGGTGAGCGTCGCGCCGTTTGGCAGCGACCAGCGGCAGGACAAAACGCTTGATTTACGTCACTGGGCATTTGAGCCTGATAAGCAAGATCCTGTATCTTCTTTAGGGATTCGGCCCCGCGGGCCACAGATTGAACCGGTACTGTCAGAAGTGCAGGCGAATTCCGCAGCCAGTAAAGCGGGTTTGCAAGCAGGCGACAGGATCGTTAAAGTCGATGGTCAGCCGTTAACGCAGTGGATGAAATTCGTGACGTTTGTACGTGATAATCCCGGTAAGCCGTTAGCGTTAGAGATTGAAAGGCAGGGGAGCGCCTTGTCGTTGACGTTAACGCCGGATACGAAATCGGTTAACGGAAAGGCGGAAGGGTTTGCAGGCGTGGTGCCTAAAATTATTCCTCTGCCGGAAGAGTACAAGACTATACGCCAGTATGGGCCTTTTAGCGCCATCCTCGAAGCCACGGATAAGACGTGGCAGTTGATGAAGCTGACGGTCAATATGCTGGGTAAATTGATAACCGGTGATGTGAAACTGAACAACCTCAGTGGGCCGATTTCTATCGCTCAGGGGGCTGGGATGTCAGCGGAGTTCGGGGTGATTTATTACCTGATGTTCCTTGCGCTAATCAGCGTGAACTTAGGGATAATTAACCTGTTTCCGCTGCCCGTTCTTGACGGGGGTCATCTGCTGTTCCTGGCGATTGAAAAGCTTAAGGGCGGGCCGGTATCCGAGCGGGTTCAAGACTTTAGTTATCGCATTGGCTCGATTTTGCTGGTGTTGTTAATGGGGCTTGCACTTTTCAATGATTTCTCTCGGTTGTAAGAGAGTTAGTTAGGAAGAACGCATAATAACGATGGCGATGAAAAAGTTGCTCATAGCGTCGCTGCTGTTCAGCAGCGCCACCGTATACGGTGCTGAAGGGTTCGTAGTGAAGGACATTCATTTCGAAGGCCTGCAGCGAGTCGCCGTTGGTGCGGCTCTCCTCAGTATGCCGGTGCGCACAGGCGACACGGTTAATGATGAAGATATCAGTAACACCATTCGCGCTCTGTTCGCCACCGGCAACTTTGAGGACGTCCGCGTCCTGCGCGATGGTAATACCCTTCTGGTTCAGGTAAAAGAACGTCCGACCATTGCCAGCATCACTTTCTCCGGGAACAAGTCGGTGAAAGATGACATGCTCAAGCAAAACCTCGAAGCGTCTGGCGTACGTGTTGGCGAGTCTCTGGATCGCACCACGCTGTCTGATATCGAAAAAGGTCTGGAAGACTTTTACTATAGCGTAGGTAAATACAGCGCCAGCGTTAAGGCGGTCGTCACGCCGCTACCGCGCAACCGTGTTGATCTTAAACTGGTGTTCCAGGAGGGCGTATCGGCGAAGATCCAACAGATCAACATCGTCGGTAACCATGCCTTTAGCACCGAAGAACTCATTTCTCATTTCCAGTTGCGTGACGAAGTGCCGTGGTGGAACGTCGTCGGCGATCGTAAATACCAGAAACAGAAGCTGGCGGGCGACCTTGAAACCTTGCGCAGCTACTATCTGGATCGCGGCTACGCGCGTTTCAATATTGACTCCACGCAAGTGAGTCTGACGCCGGATAAGAAAGGGATCTACATCACCGTCAATATCACCGAAGGCGATCAGTACAAGCTTTCCGGGGTTCAGGTGAGCGGTAACCTGGCCGGACATTCCGCTGAAATTGAGAAACTGACGAAAATTGAACCGGGCGAGCTCTATAACGGCACCAAAGTGACCAAAATGGAAGATGACATCAAAAAGCTTCTGGGTCGCTATGGTTACGCCTATCCGCGCGTGCAGTCACAGCCTGAAATTAACGATGCTGACAAAACCGTAAAACTGCGCGTGAACGTCGATGCGGGCAACCGTTTCTACGTGCGTAAGATCCGCTTTGAAGGCAACGATACCTCAAAAGATTCCGTTCTGCGCCGTGAAATGCGCCAGATGGAAGGGGCGTGGCTGGGCAGCGACCTGGTTGACCAGGGGAAAGAGCGTCTGAACCGTCTCGGCTTCTTTGAAACCGTCGACACCGACACGCAGCGCGTTCCGGGGAGCCCGGATCAGGTTGATGTGGTGTACAAGGTGAAAGAGCGTAACACCGGTAGCTTCAACTTCGGTATCGGTTACGGTACAGAAAGCGGCGTGAGCTTCCAGGCCGGCGTTCAGCAGGACAACTGGTTAGGTACCGGTTATTCCGTGGGGATTAACGGTACCAAAAATGACTACCAGACCTACAGCGAACTGTCCGTTACTAACCCATACTTTACCGTTGACGGCGTGAGCCTCGGTGGTCGTATCTTCTATAACGACTTTGAAGCGGATGATGCCGACCTGTCCGACTATACCAACAAGAGTTACGGTACGGATGTGACGCTTGGCTTCCCCATCAACGAGTACAACACGTTGCGTGCTGGTCTGGGCTATGTCCATAACAAACTGTCCAACATGCAGCCGCAGATCGCGATGGATCGTTATCTTGAATCGATGGGCGACCCTGATGCCAGCGATTTTGCCGCTGACGACTTCACCTTTAACTACGGCTGGACCTATAACAAGCTTGACCGTGGTTATTTCCCGACGGACGGCTCGCGAGTCAACCTGACGGGTAAGGTGACGATTCCAGGTTCCGACAACGAATACTACAAAGTGTCGCTGGATACCGCGACCTATGTGCCTATTGATAACGACCACAAGTGGGTGGTTCTGGGGCGTACTCGTTGGGGTTACGGCGATGGTTTAGGCGGCAAGGAAATGCCGTTCTATGAGAACTTCTATGCCGGTGGTTCCAGTACCGTGCGTGGTTTCCAGTCGAATACTATCGGCCCGAAAGCGGTCTATAAAAATGGCGCCCACACTAGTTGGGACGATGATGATGATTACGAAGACTGTACTCAGGAATCAGGCTGTAAATCAGATGATGCGGTAGGTGGTAATGCCATGGCTGTCGCCAGCCTGGAATTTATTACCCCGACGCCGTTCATCAGCGAAAAGTATGCCAACTCGGTTCGTACCTCCTTCTTCTGGGATATGGGTACCGTTTGGGATACGAACTGGGATCCGTCATCTGCGCCGTCAGATGTACCGGATTACAGCGATCCAGGCAACATCCGTATGTCCGCGGGTATCGCATTACAATGGATGTCCCCATTGGGGCCGTTGGTCTTCTCCTACGCCCAGCCGTTTAAAAAGTACGATGGAGACAAAGCCGAGCAGTTCCAGTTTAACATTGGTAAAACCTGGTAATTGTTCACTGCAAAGGAATGCATTGGTAGTGTAGCGATGACTTTTGGCGATGCCCCCAGGGATCGCCAGGCCACGCAAAGAGCTGTACCTTCGGGTGCAAATGGGATGGTAAGGAGTTTATTGTGAAAAAGTGGTTATTAGCTGCAGGTCTTGGTTTGGCGATGGTTACGTCCGCACAGGCTGCTGACAAAATTGCAATCGTCAACATGGGTAATCTGTTCCAACAGGTTGCGCAGAAGACGGGTGTATCCAATACACTGGAAAACGAATTTAAAGGCCGTGCGGCTGAACTGCAAAAAATGGAAACCGATCTGCAATCTAAAATGCAGCGTCTGCAATCCATGAAAGCAGGTAGCGATCGTACTAAGCTGGAAAAAGACGTGATGTCTCAGCGCCAGACTTTCGCACAAAAAGCGCAGGCTTTTGAGAAAGATCGCGCTCGTCGTTCCAACGAAGAACGCAACAAACTGGTGACTCGTATCCAGACTGCGGTGAAAAAAGTGGCTAACGACCAGAGTATCGATCTGGTGGTAGACGCAAACACCGTTGCTTACAACAGCAGCGATGTGAAAGACATCACCGCTGACGTACTGAAACAGGTTAAATAAGTAATGCCTTCAATTCGACTGGCTGACTTAGCAGAACAGTTGGATGCAGAATTACACGGTGATGGCGATATCGTCATCACCGGCGTTGCGTCCATGCAATCTGCAACAACAGGCCACATTACGTTTATGGTAAATCCTAAGTACCGTGAACACTTAGGTTTATGCCAGGCTTCTGCGGTTGTCATGACGCAGGACGATCTTCCTTTTGCCAAGAGCGCGGCGCTGGTAGTTAAAAATCCCTACCTGACCTACGCGCGCATGGCGCAAATTTTAGATACTACGCCGCAACCCGCGCAGAATATCGCGCCAAGCGCCGTGATTGATGCGACGGCAACGCTGGGTAGCAATGTTTCAGTCGGCGCGAATGCGGTGATTGAATCTGGCGTACAACTGGGCGATAACGTGGTTATCGGCGCAGGCTGTTTCGTCGGAAAAAATAGCAAAATCGGGGCGGGTTCACGCTTGTGGGCGAACGTAACGATTTACCACGACATTCAGATCGGTGAGAATTGCCTGATCCAGTCCAGTACGGTGATCGGCGCGGACGGTTTTGGCTACGCTAACGATCGTGGCAACTGGGTGAAGATCCCACAACTGGGCCGGGTCATTATTGGCGATCGTGTCGAGATCGGCGCTTGTACCACCATTGACCGTGGCGCGTTGGATGATACTGTTATTGGCAATGGCGTGATTATTGATAATCAGTGCCAGATTGCACATAACGTCGTGATTGGCGACAATACGGCAGTTGCCGGTGGCGTCATTATGGCGGGTAGCCTGAAGATTGGCCGTTACTGCATGATTGGCGGCGCCAGCGTGATCAATGGGCATATGGAAATATGCGACAAAGTCACGGTAACTGGCATGGGTATGGTGATGCGTCCCATCACGGAACCGGGCGTCTACTCCTCAGGCATTCCGCTGCAACCCAACAAAGTATGGCGTAAAACTGCTGCACTGGTGATGAACATTGATGATATGAGCAAGCGTCTCAAAGCGATTGAGCGCAAGGTTAATCAACAAGACTAACGTTCCGCCTTGTAGTTGCCATTCTTTTCCGGCCTGTCACATTCATACGATTGCGGCAGGCCGTGTTATTATTGCCTTTTTGTATATTTGGACAGGAAGAGTATTTTGACTACTAACACTCATACTCTGCAGATTGAAGAGATTTTAGAGCTTCTGCCGCACCGTTTTCCGTTTTTACTGGTCGATCGCGTGCTGGACTTTGAAGAAGGTCGTTTTCTGCGTGCGGTGAAAAATGTCTCCGTCAACGAGCCGTTTTTCCAGGGGCATTTCCCGGGCAAACCGATTTTGCCAGGCGTGCTGATTCTGGAAGCGATGGCGCAGGCAACCGGTATTCTGGCGTTTAAAAGCGTTGGTAAACTGGAACCTGGCGAACTGTATTATTTCGCGGGTATTGATGAAGCGCGCTTTAAGCGTCCGGTGGTGCCAGGCGATCAGATGATCATGGAAGTCACTTTCGAGAAAACGCGCCGTGGCCTGACCCGCTTTAAAGGGGTTGCGCTGGTCGACGGTAAAGTTGTGTGCGAAGCAACCATGATGTGTGCTCGTAGCCGGGAGGCCTGATTCGTGATTGATAAATCCGTCTTTATTCATCCTACCGCCATTGTGGAAGACGGCGCTGTAATTGGCGCTAATGCCCACATTGGTCCCTTTTGTATTGTTGGGCCGCAGGTCGAAATTGGTGAGGGAACCGTACTGAAGTCTCATGTGGTCGTAAATGGTCAAACCAAAATCGGCCGCGACAACGAGATTTATCAGTTTGCCTCCATCGGTGAAGTGAACCAGGATCTGAAATATGCGGGTGAGCCAACCCGTGTGGAAATTGGCGATCGTAACCGCATCCGCGAAAGCGTCACCATTCATCGTGGTACAGTGCAGGGCGGTGGGTTGACGAAGGTGGGTAGCGATAACCTGCTGATGATCAATGCGCATGTCGCACATGATTGTACGGTAGGTAATCGCTGTATCCTCGCCAACAACGCCACGCTGGCGGGGCACGTATCAGTCGATGATTTTGCGATCATCGGCGGTATGACGGCAGTTCATCAATTCTGCATTATCGGTGCGCATGTGATGGTCGGCGGCTGCTCCGGCGTGGCGCAGGATGTCCCTCCGTATGTGATTGCGCAGGGTAACCATGCGACGCCGTTCGGGGTAAATATCGAAGGGCTGAAGCGTCGCGGCTTTAGCCGTGAAGGGCTGGTGGCGATTCGTAATGCCTACAAACTGTTGTACCGCAGTGGTAAAACGCTCGACGAAGCGAAGCTGGAAATCGCTGAACTTGCTGAAAAGCATCCGGAAGTGAAGGCGTTTACCGAGTTCTTTGAGCGTTCAACGCGCGGTCCGATTCGTTAATGGCGGCACAGCGTCCTTTAACGATTGCCCTGGTCGCCGGTGAAACGTCCGGCGATATTCTTGGCGCAGGCTTAATTCGTGCGCTGAAAGCGCGCGTACCCAACGCCCGTTTTGTGGGCGTTGCGGGGCCGCGTATGCAGGCCGAAGGGTGTGAAGCCTGGTACGAGATGGAAGAGCTGGCGGTCATGGGCATTGTTGAAGTGCTCGGACGTTTACGCCGTTTGTTGCATATCCGCGCCGATCTGACCCGCCGTTTTACCGAACTCAAGCCCGATGTCTTTGTCGGGATTGATGCCCCTGATTTCAATATTACCCTCGAAGGTAATCTGAAAAAACAAGGGATTAAGACCATTCATTATGTCAGCCCGTCCGTTTGGGCCTGGCGACAGAAACGCGTTTTCAAAATAGGCAGATCCACCCATATGGTGTTGGCTTTTCTGCCTTTCGAAAAAGCGTTTTACGATAAATTTAACGTCCCGTGCCGCTTTATCGGTCACACCATGGCGGATGCCATGCCGCTGGACCCGGATAAAAATGCGGCGCGCGACGTGCTGGGTATCCCGCATGACGCCCATTGTCTGGCGCTACTGCCAGGCAGCCGTGGCGCGGAAGTGGAAATGCTCAGCGCCGACTTCCTGAAAACCGCACAATTGCTGCGACAGCGCTATCCCGATCTGGAAGTGGTAGTGCCGCTGGTGAACGCGAAACGCCGCGAGCAGTTTGAAAAAATTAAAGCGGAGGTTGCGCCGGATCTCGCCGTTCATTTGCTGGACGGCATGGCGCGCGAGGCGATGATCGCCAGCGACGCGGCGTTGCTGGCCTCAGGCACGGCGGCACTGGAGTGTATGCTGGCAAAATGCCCGATGGTAGTGGGGTATCGTATGAAGCCCTTCACTTTCTGGCTGGCGAAACGTCTGGTGAAAACGGAGTATGTGTCTTTGCCTAACCTGCTGGCGGGAAGAGAATTAGTCAAAGAGCTGTTGCAGGAAGAGTGCGAACCGCAAAAACTCGCCGAAGCGCTGTTGCCGCTACTGGCGAACGGTAAAACCAGCCATGCGATGCACGACACCTTCCGTGAATTGCATCAGCAGATCCGCTGTAATGCCGATGAGCAGGCGGCAGATGCCGTCCTGGAGTTAGCACAATGATCGAATTTGTTTATCCACACACCCATTTAGTGGCGGGTGTGGATGAAGTGGGCCGTGGCCCGCTGGTGGGCGCCGTAGTGACCGCCGCCGTGATCCTCGATCCGGCGCGTCCGATCGTCGGTCTGAATGATTCCAAAAAATTGTCTGAAAAGCGTCGTCTGTCATTGTATGACGAGATTAAAGAAAAGGCGTTAAGCTGGAGTCTGGGACGCGCGGAAGCGCATGAAATTGATGAGCTGAATATTTTGCACGCCACCATGCTCGCCATGCAGCGCGCTGTCGCTGGTCTGCATATTGCGCCAGAATATGTGCTGATCGACGGCAATCGCTGTCCGGAGCTGCCTGTGCCGTCAATGGCCGTGGTGAAAGGCGACAGCCGCGTGGCGGAGATTAGCGCGGCGTCTATTCTGGCGAAAGTCACCCGCGACGCAGAAATGGCGGCGCTGGATATCGTTTTTCCTCAGTATGGCTTTGCGCAGCACAAAGGCTATCCAACCGCTTTTCATCTGGAAAAGTTGGCCCAGTATGGCGCGACGGCGCACCACCGACGCAGTTTTGCGCCTGTTAAACGCGCTCTGGGACTTGTGTCCTGATTCTTGTATCGAGAAATCTGAAGATGTCTGAACCACGTTTCGTTCACCTGCGGGTGCACAGCGACTACTCTATGATCGATGGGCTGGCGAAGACCGGGCCGCTGGTGAAAAAGGCGGCCTCATTAGGTATGCCTGCGCTGGCGATCACCGATTTTACCAACCTCTGCGGTCTGGTGAAGTTCTACGGAGCGGGTCATGGCGCGGGCATTAAACCCATCGTCGGGGCGGACTTTAACGTTCACAACGAACTGCTGGGAGATGAGCTGACTCATCTGACGGTACTGGCGGCGAATAATACGGGATACCAGAACCTGACGTTGCTGATCTCGAAAGCGTATCAGCGCGGCTACGGCGCGGCAGGCCCGATTATCGAGCGCGACTGGCTGGTAGAGCTTAAAGAAGGTTTGATCCTGCTTTCCGGCGGGCGCATGGGCGACGTAGGCCGCTGTCTGCTACGCGGCAACCAGGCGCTGGTGGAGGAGTGCGTTGCTTTCTATGAAGCGCATTTTCCCGATCGCTACTTCCTGGAACTGATCCGTACCGGCAGACAGGATGAAGAGACCTATCTCCATGCTGCGGTTGAGCTGGCTGAGGCACGTGGTTTGCCGGTTGTCGCGACAAACGATGTCCGTTTCCTTGAAAGCGATGATTTTGACGCCCATGAGATTCGTGTCGCGATTCACGACGGTTTCACGCTCGACGATCCTAAACGTCCACGCAATTATTCACCGCAGCAGTATATGCGCAGTGAAGAAGAAATGTGCGAGCTGTTCTCCGATATTCCGGAGGCGCTGGAAAATACGGTGGAGATTGCCAAACGCTGCAACGTAACGGTGCGTCTGGGTGAATATTTCCTGCCGCAGTTCCCGACCGGCGATATGACCACCGAAGATTATCTGGTCAAAAAATCGAAAGAGGGGCTGGAAGAGCGTCTGGCTTTCCTGTTTCCGGACGAAGAAGAGCGCAAAAAGCGTCGCCCGGAATATGACGAGCGTCTGGATATTGAACTACAGGTTATCAACCAGATGGGGTTCCCTGGCTACTTCCTCATCGTGATGGAGTTTATCCAGTGGTCAAAAGATAACGGCGTGCCGGTAGGGCCGGGACGTGGTTCCGGGGCCGGTTCGCTGGTGGCCTACGCGCTGAAAATTACCGACCTTGATCCGCTGGAATTTGACCTGCTGTTCGAACGTTTCCTGAACCCGGAACGTGTCTCGATGCCTGACTTCGACGTTGACTTCTGTATGGAGAAACGCGACCAGGTGATTGAGCACGTCGCAGACATGTACGGGCGTGATGCGGTATCGCAGATTATCACCTTCGGTACGATGGCGGCGAAAGCCGTTATCCGCGATGTGGGCCGCGTGCTGGGGCATCCGTACGGTTTTGTCGATCGTATCTCGAAGCTGGTGCCGCCCGATCCGGGCATGACGCTGGCAAAAGCCTTTGAAGCGGAACCGCAACTACCGGAAATTTACGAGGCGGATGAAGAGGTCAGAGCGCTGATCGATATGGCGCGTAAGCTCGAAGGCGTCACGCGTAACGCCGGTAAGCACGCTGGCGGCGTGGTCATCGCGCCGACCAAAATTACCGACTTTGCGCCGCTGTACTGCGATGAAGAGGGCAAGCATCCGGTTACCCAGTTTGATAAAAGCGACGTGGAATATGCCGGGCTGGTGAAGTTCGACTTCCTCGGTTTGCGTACGCTGACTATCATCAACTGGGCGCTGGAGATGATCAACAAGCGGCGGGCGAAGAATGGCGAGCCACCGCTGGATATCGCCGCCATTCCGCTGGACGATAAAAAAAGCTTCGACATGCTGCAACGCTCGGAAACCACGGCGGTCTTCCAGCTTGAATCGCGCGGTATGAAAGACCTGATCAAGCGTCTGCAACCTGACTGCTTTGAAGATATGATCGCGCTGGTGGCCCTGTTCCGTCCCGGCCCGTTGCAGTCAGGGATGGTAGATAACTTTATCGATCGTAAGCACGGTCGTGAAGAACTCTCTTACCCGGACGTTCAGTGGCAGCATGAAAGCCTGAAGCCGGTACTGGAGCCGACCTACGGCATCATTCTGTATCAGGAACAGGTGATGCAGATTGCCCAGGTACTTTCCGGGTATACTCTCGGTGGCGCGGATATGCTGCGTCGTGCGATGGGTAAGAAAAAGCCGGAGGAGATGGCCAAACAGCGTTCCGTTTTTGAAGAGGGCGCGAAAAAGAACGGTATCGACGGCGAACTGGCGATGAAAATCTTTGACCTGGTGGAGAAATTCGCCGGTTACGGGTTTAACAAATCGCACTCCGCCGCTTATGCGCTGGTTTCTTATCAGACGCTATGGCTAAAGGCGCACTATCCGGCTGAATTTATGGCGGCGGTGATGACTGCCGATATGGACAACACCGAGAAGGTCGTCGGCCTGGTAGACGAGTGCTGGCGGATGGGACTGAAAATTCTGCCGCCGGATATTAACTCCGGATTGTACCATTTCCACGTTAATGATGAGGGCGAGATCGTCTACGGCATCGGCGCGATCAAAGGCGTCGGCGAAGGGCCGATCGAAGCGATCATCGACGCGCGTAATCAGGGCGGCTATTTCCGCGAACTGTTTGATCTGTGCGCGCGGACCGACACCAAAAAGCTCAACCGCCGGGTGCTGGAAAAGCTGATCATGTCCGGGGCGTTCGACCGCCTGGGGCCGCACCGCGCCGCGCTGATGAACTCATTGGGCGATGCGCTGAAAGCCGCCGACCAGCACGCCAAAGCGGAAGCTATCGGTCAGGCGGATATGTTCGGCGTACTGGCGGAAGAGCCGGAGCAAATCGAACAATCCTATGCCAGCTGCCAGCCGTGGCCGGAGCAGGTGGTGTTAGATGGGGAACGTGAAACGTTGGGGCTGTACCTGACGGGCCACCCTATCAATCAGTATTTAAAAGAAATTGAGCGCTATGTCGGCGGGGTAAGGCTCAAAGACATGCATCCGACAGAACGTGGTAAAGTCACCACGGCTGCGGGGCTCGTGATTGCCGCAAGGGTTATGGTCACCAAGCGCGGCAATCGTATCGGCATCTGTACGCTGGATGACCGTTCCGGGCGTCTGGAAGTGATGTTATTTACCGACGCGCTGGATAAATACCAGCAGTTGCTGGAAAAAGACCGCATACTTATCGTCAGCGGACAGGTCAGCTTTGATGACTTCAGCGGGGGGCTTAAAATGACCGCCCGCGAAGTGATGGATATTGACGAAGCTCGCGAAAAATACGCTCGCGGGCTTGCTATCTCGCTGACGGACAGGCAAATTGATGACCAGCTTTTAAACCGACTCCGTCAGTCTCTGGAACCCCACCGCTCGGGGACCATTCCAGTACATCTCTACTATCAGAGGGCGGATGCGCGTGCGCGGCTGCGTTTTGGCGCAACGTGGCGTGTCTCTCCGAGCGATCGTTTACTTAACGATCTGCGTGGCCTCATTGGTTCGGAGCAGGTGGAACTGGAGTTTGACTAATACAGGAATACTATGAGTCTGAATTTCCTTGATTTTGAACAGCCGATAGCAGAGCTGGAAGCGAAAATCGATTCTCTGACTGCGGTAAGCCGCCAGGATGAGAAACTGGATATTAATATCGATGAAGAAGTCCATCGCCTGCGCGAAAAAAGCGTAGAACTGACGCGCAAAATCTTCGCCGATCTCGGCGCATGGCAGGTAGCCCAACTGGCGCGCCATCCGCAGCGTCCGTACACCTTGGATTATGTCCGTCTGGCGTTTGATGAGTTTGATGAGCTGGCGGGCGATCGCGCCTATGCTGATGACAAAGCCATCGTCGGCGGTATCGCGCGTCTGGAAGGGCGACCGGTGATGATCATTGGTCATCAGAAAGGTCGTGAAACCAAAGAAAAAATTCGTCGTAACTTTGGCATGCCAGCGCCGGAAGGCTACCGCAAAGCGCTGCGCCTGATGGAAATGGCTGAACGCTTCAACATGCCGATTATCACCTTCATCGACACCCCGGGCGCTTACCCTGGCGTGGGCGCGGAAGAGCGTGGTCAGTCTGAAGCTATCGCCCGCAACCTGCGTGAGATGTCTCGTCTGAACGTACCGGTCATCTGCACCGTGATTGGCGAAGGCGGCTCCGGCGGCGCATTGGCGATTGGCGTGGGTGATAAAGTGAATATGCTGCAATACAGCACCTATTCCGTTATCTCCCCGGAAGGTTGCGCCTCTATTTTGTGGAAGAGCGCCGACAAAGCGCCATTGGCTGCTGAAGCGATGGGCATCATCGCGCCGCGTCTGAAAGAGCTGAAGCTAATCGATTCCATCATTCCGGAGCCGCTGGGCGGCGCGCACCGTAATCCGGAAGCGATGGCGGCGTCGCTAAAAGCGCAGCTGCTGGAAGATTTAGCCGATCTCGATGTGTTAAGCACCGATGATTTAAAAAACCGTCGTTACCAGCGTTTGATGAGCTACGGTTACGCCTAATCATTTACCTCATTTCTCCCAGGAGGCCGGATAATCCGGCCTCTTTTTTGTCTATGGAAAACCCCAGCTAGGCTGGGGGTTCCGGAAAGCTTTCAGCTTTAAGCCAGTTATTAAAACCCCTTTTGATTTGTTAAAACATCTTGCGGTCTGGCAACTGCAAAAGTTCAACAAGAAATCAAAA
>NZ_JBCLYA010000007.1:0-153635 GCF_039650795.1 Salmonella sp. K21076 | reverse complement strand
AGTAAATTGATGTAAAAATCAGTGGTTGTAAAAGAATTCGGTGGAGCGGTAGTTCAGTTGGTTAGAATACCTGCCTGTCACGCAGGGGGTCGCGGGTTCGAGTCCCGTCCGTTCCGCCACTTATTAAGAGCCCTGAGCATTAGCTCAGGGCTTTTTCTTTGCCTGCGATTTAATTATTGCTCAATTCGCAAAAATCCTCTGCATTTCTCGCTCTTTTTCTACAAAGCGCTGAAGGTCATAATCCCCTCAGTTAACGAACATAGTGATTAAAAAGAGGAATTCTATGACTATCCCTGCATTCGGTTTAGGTACTTTTCGCCTGAAAGACGACGTGGTTATCGCTTCTGTGAAAACGGCGCTTGAACTGGGCTACCGTGCTGTCGACACTGCGCAAATCTATGATAATGAAGCGGCTGTTGGACAGGCGATTGCTGAGAGCGGCGTACCGCGTAATGAGCTGTACATCACCACCAAGATCTGGATTGAAAACCTTAGCAAAGACAAGCTAATCCCAAGCCTGAAAGAGAGCCTGAAAAAACTGCGTACCGATTATGTCGATCTGACGCTGATCCACTGGCCATCTCCGGGTGATGCCGTGTCTGTCGAAGAATTTATGCAGGCATTGCTGGAAGCTAAAAAACAAGGGCTGACTCGCGAAATTGGCATCTCAAACTTCACTATTCCGTTGATGGAAAAGGCTATTGCCGCGGTGGGCGCAGACCATATCGCCACCAACCAGATTGAGCTATCTCCGTATCTGCAGAATCGTAAGGTGGTTGACTGGGCGAAAGCGCACGGTATCCATATCACCTCTTACATGACGCTGGCATACGGTAAAGCGCTGAAAGATGAAGTGATTGCGCGCATTGCGGTTAAACATAATGCGACCCCGGTGCAGGTTATTCTGGCATGGGCAATGGGCGAAGGTTACTCGGTGATCCCTTCATCCACCAGGCGTGAAAACCTGGCAAGCAACCTGCTGGCGCAGGATCTGCATCTGGATGCCGAAGATAAAAATGCGATCGCGGCGCTGGACTGCAACGATCGTCTGGTTAGCCCGGAAGGACTGGCTCCTGCCTGGGATTAATTACCCGATCCTTTGTACCTTTACCCCTCTTTCACAGCTCCTGCGGGGGCTGTTCTTATATATTCGCTCAAAAAGTCGATAAATGCCCGAATACGTGTGCTGACGGCGCGATCGCTGTAGTAAACGGCGCTGAAAGGCATTTCTACCGGCAGACGTTTATCGGCCAGCAGTTCCACCAGTTCTCCCCGCGCGATCTCTTTATCAATCATATAATCTGAAAGACATGCAATGCCGTTACCGTTCAGGCAAAGTTGTTTTAACGTTTCCCCGCTGTTGGACGAAATCCCACATTCGATCTCATGGAGCTGTCCGTCACTACAGGCTATCGGCCAGGTATTGAGCGAGATAGGTTCAGAAAACCCCAGGCACAGATGCTGTTTTAACTCTTCAACGCTCTCAGGCTTGCCAAAACGGGCAATATAATCCGGTGAGGCGATAACCTTACGATAGCTGGTAAATAACGGACGTGCGCGCAGACTTGAATCTGTCAACGTGCCTGCGCGTATCGCAACATCCACTTTTCGTTCAATAAGATTGATGAACGTTTCTGAGGAGACAAGAGACAAGGTTATTTCCGGATACCGTTCACGAAAAGGTTTAATCAGCGGCATCAGGAAATGCAGCATTACCGGCGTTGCCGCATCGATACGCAGTAAGCCGCGTGGGGTATTACGCGACTCCATGATTTCCGTTTCTGCGGCAGCCATTTCTTGCAGTATCTGCTGCACACGCCTGAAGTATCGCTCTCCTTCTTCAGTCAGGCTCAACTGTCGGGTCGTTCGATTAAGCAGACTGACGCCGAGCTTCATCTCCAGCTTTTTAACTGCCCGACTGACAGCGGAATTGGCCTGTCCGAGCTGCTCTGCCGCCCGGCTGAAGCTGCCGCTTTCCACGACAGCGACAAAAATTGCAAGTTCTTCGGAGGTGGCTTTCATTTCTGCTCCTGCAGCAAAATTAAATTTATATTTTGGCTATTTTTGTCATTAAAACATCCTGGCATACTGCGTGTCATCTGATTACTGCTGTTATGGAGTTATGTATGCCTCTCGCTTTATTTGCACTGACAATAAGTGCCTTCGCTATTGGCACGACTGAGTTCGTGATTGTCGGCCTGGTGCCGACCATTGCACAACAACTGGCTGTCTCGTTACCTTCTGCCGGAATGCTGGTTTTAATCTATGCACTGGGTGTGGCTATTGGCGCGCCGGTGCTAACCGCTCTGACCGGACGCCTGCCGCGTAAACAGTTACTGGTCGCGCTGATGGTCTTGTTTACGGCGGGGAATTTGCTGGCGTGGCAGGCTCCGGGCTATATGACATTAATCGCCGCCCGTCTGCTGACGGGCCTGGCGCACGGCGTGTTCTTCTCGATTGGCTCTACCATCGCGACAAGTCTGGTGCCGAAAGAGAAAGCGGCTTCTGCTATCGCTATTATGTTTGGTGGTTTAACAGTAGCGCTGGTAACAGGTGTTCCGCTGGGGACATTTATCGGTCAGCATTTTGGCTGGCGTGAGACCTTCCTTGCGGTATCACTGTTAGGCGTGATTGCGCTGATGAGCAGTCAACTGCTGATCCCTGCCAATATTCCTGGTCGGGCGGCCGCCAGCATTCGTGACCAGGTGAAAGTACTGACTCATCCTCGTCTGCTGCTGATTTACGCCGTTACGGCGCTGGGCTACGGCGGGGTATTCACGGCATTCACCTTCCTGGCGCCGATGATGCAGGATCTGGCGGGATTCTCTCCGGCAGCAGTAAGCTGGATCCTACTGGGTTATGGCGTATCAGTGGCTATCGGCAATATCTGGGGCGGTAAACTGGCGGATAAGCATGGTGCCGTGCCGGCTCTGAAATTCATTTTCGCCGCGCTGTTTGTTCTGCTGATGGTCTTCCAGGTGACGGCCTCCACGCAGTATGCCGCGCTGGCTACCATTCTGGTGATGGGGATCTTTGCCTTCGGTAACGTACCGGGGTTGCAGGTCTACGTGGTACAGAAAGCGGAACAATTCACGCCTAATGCCGTTGATGTGGCGTCAGGTCTGAACATTGCGGCGTTTAACATTGGTATTGCGCTGGGTTCCGTGATTGGCGGACAAACGGTGGCGCATTACGGTTTGGCGCAGACGCCGTGGATTGGCGCCCTCATTGTTCTGGTGGCTTTTCTGCTGATGGGCGTCAGCGGACGTCTTGATAAACCTGTGCGCATTGCTCTGGAGTAAATTATTGATGTAAGCGCCTACTTACAAAACAAACTGCAATTGTTCGTTGAAAGTGAGTGCTAAAATCCCTATAACAGAAGAACCAGTCCGGTTGAGGACTGGTTGACGTTACAGAGGTTTGAAAGTCAAAAGTGCGAAAAAACACCTATGCGATGCGCTATGTTGCCGGACAGCCCGCCGAGCGGATTTTGCCGCTAGGGTCGTTTGCGAGCATTGGCCAGGCATTGCCCGCCGGGGAACCGCTAAGCAGTGAAGAGCGGATCCGTATCCTCGTGTGGAATATATTCAAGCAGCAGCGAGCCGAATGGTTATCGGTGCTGAAGAACTACGGCAAAGATGCGCATCTGGTCCTGTTGCAGGAGGCCCAGACGACGCCTGAACTGGTACAGTTTGCCACCGCTAACTATCTTGCCGCCGATCAGGTTCCCGCTTTTGTATTACCTCAGCACCCGTCTGGCGTTATGACGCTTTCTGCCGCCCATCCTGTTTACTGCTGCCCTTTACGGGAAAGAGAACCAATTTTACGTTTGGCGAAATCAGCCCTGGTGACGGTATATCCCTTGCCGGATACCCGTTTATTAATGGTAGTAAATGTTCATGCGGTAAATTTTAGTCTGGGCGTGGACGTATACAGTAAGCAGTTACTTCCGATCGGCGACCAGATTGCGCACCATAGCGGCCCTGTCATTATGGCGGGTGATTTTAATGCCTGGAGCCGCCCACGTATGAATGCGTTGTACCGCTTTGCACGTGAGATGTCGCTGCGCCAGGTGCGTTTCACTGACGATCAACGCCGTCGTGCGTTTGGACGACCGCTGGATTTTGTTTTTTATCGTGGTTTAAACGTGAATGAAGCCTCCGTACTGGTGACGCGCGCTTCCGATCACAATCCGCTACTCGTTGAATTCAGTCCCGGCAAACCTGAGCAATAAAGGTGAGTCAGGTCTGCCGTGGGGCAGGCCTCTGCGGGTGCTGCCCTCTATTTTTCTCATAACAGAAGGGCACTACCATGACAACGCATTCCCACCATGACAATGTTGAAAAGCAGTTTGGTTCACAGGCGAACGCCTATTTACATAGCGCCGTTCACGCAGCGGGTCGTGACTTAGCGCGGCTGGCGCAAAGGTTGTCTGATTTTTCCCACGCGAGCGTACTGGATATGGGATGTGGGGCTGGACACGCGAGTTTTGTCGCTGCGCAACATGTCAATTCGGTCGTGGCATACGATTTATCCGCCAGCATGCTTGAGGTTGTCGCTGGAGCGGCGGAAGAAAGACATTTAAGTAATATTACTCTCCGGCAAGGCTATGCCGAAAAACTGCCCTTTGAAGATGCATCGTTTGAGGTGGTGATTAGCCGCTATTCCGCGCATCACTGGCACGACGTTGGTCAGGCATTGCGTGAGGTTTATCGTGTATTAAAACCCGGCGGCGTGCTGATTATCATGGATGTCATGTCGCCTGGACATCCTGTACGCGATATCTGGCTGCAAACGGTGGAGGCGTTACGCGACACGTCGCATGTCCGTAACTATTCCAGTGGTGAATGGCTGGCGATGGTCAATAACGCGATGCTGGTAACGAATACCGTGATAACCGATCGTTTATCGCTGGAGTTTCGCTCATGGGTAACGCGGATGCGTACGCCAGCGCCGTTGGTTGAGGCGATTCGATTATATCAGGCGAGCGCCCCGGTAGAGGTGAAGCGTTATTTTGAGTTGCAGGATGACGGCTCGTTTAGCAGCGATACTATCATGCTGGAAGCGCATAAAGCGGTATAACAATTTAAAAGGCGCCGGGGGAAGCGGCGCCTTTTGGCTTTTTCGTCGGACAATATCAGGAGTCTGGCGTGCTATTGTCCTTCACAAACAACGTAAGCTGATCGCCCGGTTGTAGATTATCCGTATCATGGTTCCAGCGCATCACATCTTTGATATTCACCCCGTGACGTCTGGCGATACTGGAAAGCGAATCGCCTTTACGGACACGATAGGTAATGCTATCGCTATTGTTTGCCAGTCGTTGCGCGCTGCTGCCAGCGCCCACGGTCAGGCTTTGCCCGATTTTCAGGCGGGAACCACGCAGGTTGTTCCACTGCTGCAAGTCCTTCGTGCTTACGCCAAGCCGCGAAGCAATACCGGAAAGCGTATCGCCAGAGCGCACCTTATAGCTACGGCTATTCAACGGCGTATTGTCGGCGATCAGTTGGGACTGAACGGCGTCAATCTCACCGGAAGCCAGCGACTCACGCAACTGCTCGGCATGCTTTTTGGGCACCATAACATATTGCGGACCGCTTACGCCTAAGGTAGACCCTTTTACACCGGCATTAAACGTCTTCAGCTTGCTGATAGACATGCCCGCCATATCCGCAACCTGGGCCATTTCAACTGGACTGTTTAAACGAACTCGTGCCAGCGCTCGGCTTTCATCTGTTGTTGGCAGACGTACGCCGTAGCGTTTGCTGTTTTTGAGAATTTCACTCAATGCCAGCATCTTAGGTACGTAGAGTTTCGTTTCTCTGGGCAAAGAAAGCGACCAGAAATCCGTCGGTTTTCCACGCGCTTTGTTTGCTTTAATTGCCCGCATAACACGGCCTTCGCCGCTGTTATACGCTGCAACAGTTAACAGCCAGTCGCCGTCAAACATTTTGTTCAGACGCTGCATCATGTCTAACGCGGCGGTCGTAGAGGCTACAACATCGCGACGCGCGTCATAATTACGGGTCTGCTTTAAACCATAATTGCGCCCTGTGCTCGGTATGATCTGCCAGATGCCTGCGGCATTGGCGCCAGACGTTGCGTGAGGATCAAAAGCGCTCTCCACTATGGGTAGTAGTACCAGCTCCATAGGCATGTTACGTTTCTTAACCTGCCCCGCTATCCAGTACATATACGGCTCTGCCCGTAAAGTTACATCGTGGAGATAGCTCTTATTGCGTAAATACTTCTGTTTCTGTTCGCGAATCCGGCTGTTTTCCGGAATTCCCATCTTTAGCTCGTCGCCAATGAAAGCCCACAAGTCCTGATCTGGCGCGATAGACGTTCCGTCGTCCATCCATCGTGCCTGACTCGTAAACTTTCCTGCTTCCCCTTGACCAGCTGCAGAAAGGCTCTGTGCGTGCTGTTGGACGTTGCCAGTGTTCTGAGATGTCTGGCACCCCACAAGCAGGACAGAGGCGAGTAATATCGCTTTTGCCTTCATGTGTGTGTCAATAGTTGCTTAAAAGACGACCGATCATAACGGCGAAGTTAGCGAATGACAAGTAAGAATTATCAGAACGTGTCTTTCTTTGACCTTAACCATGCAAAACGCGCTTCTGGTTGTTGCAATATTGTTTCTTTGTTTATTTCATTAATTAAATCAATATCTTCAGTTCTTAAAAAAAGATTAATCTTACGCTCATTTTTAAGAATAACGGGTAGTGTCATTTGTTTTTTTACACGTAACTCTTTAACTTTACGATAATATTCATTTATGAACGAATCGTGCGGAAGTATGCTCAATGCGAACTTAATGTTAGCTAAAGTGTATTCGTGAGCGCTGCAAATGAGTGTGTCGTCAGGCAGAGAGTTAATTTTCATAAGTGACTGATACATCTGTGATGGCGTGCCTTCAAACAATCTACCACAGCCGCCAGAGAACAGCGTGTCGCCGCAGAACAAGTAAGGATGGCTAAAGTAACAGACGTGTCCTAACGTGTGGCCCGGCGTGGCAAAAAGAGTAAATTTCTCGCCTAAAACGCGAATAGTATCGCCATCGCCAACAAGATGGGTTGCTCCCTTGTCTTGCGTTTCCGCCGGTCCATAAACCGTCATTTGCGGGAAGTGTTGCAACAGCTCTTTGACTCCGCCAACATGGTCGTAATGGTGATGCGTCAGAAAAATCGCCTCCGGCATCCACTTATGTGCAGCAATGGCCTTTAAGACGGGGGCCGCTTCGCCGGGATCAACAATCACACAGCGGCCTTCATCATTGGTCAGCACCCAGATGTAATTGTCCTGAAACGCGGGAATACTGTTAAGATTCATATATTACCTCTCAAATAATTAGCGGAAGGTTGCGATGAAACCGGCAAGGCTCTCTCAAACTGTCGTTGCGCCCGGATGTTGGGGTGAGTTGCCCTGGGGCAATTACTACCGTGAGGCGCTGGAACAGCAGCTAAATCCGTGGTTTGCAAAAATGTATGGTTTCCATTTGCTTAAAATCGGTAATTTAAGCGCAGAAATCAATTCCGAAGCGTGCGCGGTCTCCCATCAAGTGAATGTTTCATCGCAGGGGTCGCCGATGCAGGTTCTGGCCGATCCGCTACATCTTCCTTTTGCGGATAAATCCGTCGATGTTTGTCTGCTGGCGCATACTTTGCCGTGGTGTACCGACCCGCACCGTTTATTGCGGGAAGCCGACCGCGTATTGATTGATGACGGTTGGCTGGTCATCAGTGGATTTAACCCGCTGAGTTTGATGGGGTTACGTAAACTGGTACTCGTTTTACGTAAAACACCGCCCTATAATAGTCGGATGTTTACCCTTATGCGGCAACTGGACTGGCTGTCTTTACTCAATTTCGAAGTGCTACATTATAGCCGTTTTCATGTCTTACCCTGGAAAAAGCAGGGAGGGCGGCTTTTAAATACGCATATCCCGGCGCTGGGCTGTTTACAGCTTATTGTGGCCCGTAAGCGGACCATTCCGCTTACGCTTAATCCGCTGCGACATAATAAAAGTAAAACCCCTATCCGCCAGACCGTTGGCGCCACCCGGCAATATCGCAAACCGGATGGCTAAGCTTCTGCCTGGTAGCCACTATCTTCCTGCGTGGGATTCATTGCCGCGGCGCGCGCCAGTTCATCACAACGCTCGTTTTCGGGATGGCCTGCATGGCCTTTGACCCATACCCATTTGATCTGATGCTGGCCTAACGCAGCATCGAGACGTTTCCAGAGATCGACATTTTTTACAGGTTTCTTTTCCGCTGTTTTCCAGCCGCGTTTCTTCCAGTTATGAATCCATTGGGTAATTCCTTGCCGCACATATTGGCTGTCGGTGCTCAATGTCACTTCGCAATGTTCTTTTAACGCTTCAAGCGCGACGATCGCCGCCATCAGTTCCATACGGTTATTGGTGGTCAGCGTGTAACCTTCACTAAACGTTTTTTCATGACCGCGATAGCGTAAGATAGCGCCATAACCACCAGGCCCTGGATTCCCCAGGCAAGAGCCATCGGTGAAAATTTCTACCTGTTTAAGCATCTCTGGTAGACTTCCTGTAATTGAAATCGATAACAAAACGCAAGTCTGACATAAATGACCGATATGAGCACTGCAATTACACGACAGATTGTCCTCGATACCGAAACCACCGGTATGAACCAGATAGGCGCGCACTATGAAGGTCACAAGATTATTGAGATCGGTGCGGTTGAGGTGATAAACCGTCGTCTGACCGGCAACAATTTTCATGTTTACCTGAAGCCGGATCGGCTGGTGGATCCGGAAGCGTTTGGCGTACACGGTATTGCCGATGAGTTTCTGCTGGATAAGCCGGTTTTTGCTGATGTGGTCGATGAGTTTCTCGATTATATCCGCGGCGCGGAGCTGGTCATCCATAACGCATCGTTCGATATCGGCTTTATGGATTATGAGTTTGGTCTGCTTAAACGCGATATTCCTAAAACCAATACTTTCTGCAAAGTTACCGATAGCCTGGCGTTGGCGCGGAAAATGTTCCCCGGCAAGCGTAACAGCCTTGATGCGCTGTGTTCGCGTTATGAGATAGATAATAGCAAACGTACTTTGCACGGCGCATTGCTCGATGCCCAGATCCTTGCCGAAGTGTATCTGGCGATGACGGGCGGACAAACGTCCATGACGTTTGCGATGGAAGGAGAGACGCAACGGCAGCAAGGTGAAGCGACCATTCAGCGAATCGTTCGCCAGGCCAGCCGGTTACGGGTCGTTTTTGCCTCTGAGGAAGAGCTGGCTGCGCATGAATCGCGGCTTGATCTGGTGCAGAAAAAGGGCGGAAGTTGCCTTTGGCGGGCATAATTTATTCCTTTTTAGGCTATAAAAATCATCCTTCGGGCGATTTTTGCAGCAACTGATTCAAAAGGTGAGAAAAAGCGTTGACGGGCGACACCGCAAACCGTAATATTCGCCTCGTTCCCAGCGGGAACATCACGGAGCGGTAGTTCAGTTGGTTAGAATACCTGCCTGTCACGCAGGGGGTCGCGGGTTCGAGTCCCGTCCGTTCCGCCAGATACAAATCTCAGGGTGTTTTTATACATCCTGTGAAGTAAAAAAACCGTATCACTGTAAAAGGGATACGGTTTTTTTTCGTCTTCAAGAAGTTCCACCGTCTATCGTGGAATCTGGCGCAAATGGGCCTACGCCTGGATGACGAACAGGATATTACCGCCACTTCTTTCACTGTCATGGTTATTTTGTCCCACTGACATTTAAGGCGCGGCCTCATGGCGGTGCTTAACCGGGATCGGGACATGTTCAGCGCAGAAGCAGACCGAGTAATGTTGATGTCACTCAGATAATCACGGAGAACCGCCAGACATGCGCATCATCACTCCAGGGCATCCCACTTCTCCAGCAACTCCACCGGGATCTCATTGATCACCTCCGAGAACCGTTTTCCCACCAGTCTTTCAGCCTGACGTAATAGTGGGATGGTCGGGCTGCTGGGTTCACTGCTCTCAAACCAGCGACGAATGCACCGCAGGCGTTCCAGCGCATCATTACGATCGCGAATTGGCCCCGGTTCAGCATTGTGTGGGATAGATATACCGGGTGGCGCGTTGACAGGCGGCACATCCTCTGCCCGTGCAGGAATGGCATTATCCATAACCGTGCCTGCGGGAGCTGGCGCTGGCGCTGGCGACGGAGGGATTTCCGGCGTGGTTGTCTGTACCACGTCAGGCAGCAGCGCTAACAACTGCCGCAGGCGTGAAAAATCTGGAGCCAGATCGCCTAATGTCTCACGCGCCCACACTTGCAGGCGTTCTGCGCTTTCCTGCGCTTCGCGAAACGCCGCTAGCGGTAATGCCCCACGGGCTTCGAGGTCTGCCAGTTGCTGGCGGACGGATTCGGGGGCCAGCGCATCAGCCGGGCGAGGGGCGGATAACGCGCGCTCCACGTCCCGTACCTGCAGGTGCAGGGCGGCACTGTTTGACAGCGTGATACCGCGAATGTCTGCCATCACGCCTTCGTGATCCAGCGCGCCGCCAGGGCATTACTGCGCGCCAGCGCCGCATCTTCAATAGATTCTGCGGATGCGCCTTCGCCGGTAAGCAGCTGTGGATGGAGTGCATCAGACCAGATTACGCTCAGTTCTGCCAGTTGTGTGAGCATTTCCGCCAGTCCCTGTGCGCCAGCCTGCTGGATGCGACTGCGCAGCAGCAGGATCAACACCCGGATATCCTTACTGCGCGTGAGCAGACGGCGCGCATCACGCTCAATTTCCGGCCAGTTCACGGCTTCCGGCGTACTGACAAAATCACCATATTGCGCCTCCGCCTGGGGGGCGGCGCGGCTGAACAGCAGCAGGTATTCCGGATCGTACTCCGGATCGGGGCCGCAGGGTTGTTCCGCGCTTACCGGTTTAGTCAGGGACATGTCCATATCATTACTCTCAGTGGGTTAAGCCGTGTTCAGGTTCAAAAATCATGCCGGTCACCGGACGGTCATGCATGGCTTTACCTGCCCAGGCCGTCCAGCCAAGCCGCTGCGCGCCGCCGATCACCGCAGGCGGTGCGGCATGGGGCTTCAACTGCAGCTCAATTTCCCAGCAATATTCAAAACCGATGAACGTACGCACCAGTTCTGTCAGCACGGGCAGATTGTTGCCGCCGGGCAGAAAACGCAGGTAATCCTCCAGCGTGAGCGGGCCGATAATTAGCCGGAATTTGTACTGCATATCCGGTACGGCCTGGCCGATAAGCGCCCCGTTGCCCAGCACCGAAGACTGCGCGGGCGTGCCCAGACGGGTGATTTCATCGTTCGCCACCGTTATCCAGTGCAGGGCAAACTCTTTCACCGCAAAAGGTACGCTGAAATAGTGCGCCAGCGTGGCGGCCAGCCCGTCAGGATTGCGCGACTCGCGTACCAGATGGGCGGAGGCCGCCAGGCGAACATGATCTGACAGCGGGCTTTCGGCGCTTTCCCGTAGATCCTGCCCGCTGATACTGGCGATATAAAACGCAAAACGGTCGTGTTCCGGTTTGTCCAGCCCGCCACCAGCGGACTGGCCGCTGCGCCATGCCTGCCAGAACTGCGTCAGCCAGCGGTAGTGAAAAATATTGGAAAAATGAACCAGCGTCGGATCGTGACGACTCTCTGAGCGATTTAGCGCCAGCTCGGTATAGTGCAGCGGCAACGGGCCGTTTGGCCCCCATAGTCCGAGGCTGTACAGGCTCAGGTGCAGGCGTCCATCCTGCCAGCTGACCTGGGCGATTTCCCGTGGTGCAAAGGTCATCGTCGGCGTCTGTCCCAGACGGAATTTTTCCATCCGAGGCTGCCAGATACTGCCTGCCGGAGTATCACAGAGCTGGGCATCCACGCGTCGCATCAGGTTCAGGAATCCGTAACGCCAGGGGGCTTTCTGCGCCTGGTCGAGAGCGCCGGTCATACGCTCCCCCGTTGCCCGGTTCTGACCGGCCAGGTCATGACATGCCCGCGTTGCATCGAGTGCAGTGTCATCTGCGAGAAGGTATTAATGGAAACATGGCGGGCAATATAGTGTTCCAGCACCAGACCGAACAGGTAAGGACTGATACCGGAAAATCCTTCTTCGTCCACGGTCAGTTCGCAACTGACGCCCCGGCCATAGACCAACAGGCCGGAGCCGGGTAGGCGGCGGGTCACCGGGGTGGTTTTGCAGCCAATCAGGCTGCGCACCTGGCGCGACTGCGGGCTGTCGTGAGCCGGGATAAACAGGTTCAGCAGATCGCGCAGCGCCTGGCCGCCGGTGCGGTGATCCAGATCGGCCAGCGGCAGATAATTAAACGACAACTGCCGGATCAGCCGCCAGGCCATTTCGCGTTCAGCCAGCGGCGGCTGCGGCGGGCGCGGCGGTCTGATAAGACCCACGCCCGCCACCGGAATCGCCGCATCTACGGTCAGATCATCCCGGCCATTACGTGGAATAAGGCAGGGCAGATCGCGGTTAGTCACCATTGCCGTGACGGTGATATGGCGCAGATTTTCCGGGTAGGGCGCTTCATGCTGATCAACCAGCGAGAGGAAGACTTCCGAGCCGGTATAGGGGGTTCGGGTGCCATAGCGGCGGGCGCTTTCTGACGATCGGCGCGGCTCACGACGCAGTGAAAAATAACGCCCGTGGTTGCCTTCGTCATTATTACGGGTGTGATACAGCGGACGAAAAATCATCTTCCGTGTGGTTTCCGCTTCCAGGCCTTCGACTTCCTGGACAGAAAACACCTCGTAATCCAGCGGACGGGTACGATCCACCACCAGATGCTGTTCCGTCACGCTGTGAGTGACTTCAATCCGGGTGGTGGTGCGGGGAAACAGGTTGATCACCGGCGTACAGAACAGGCTGAACTGTGCGGCGTCCGTCTGATGAATCAGCCAGTCCGGCGGCAGGCGGTTAAGCAGTATAACAATTTCCGCCACATTGCCCTGCACCTTTTGTAGACCGGCAGACAATCCGGTCGGGGTGAAGAAGTAAAACCGTTCCGGACAGGCGAAAAATTCATGCAGCAGATTATGCCCATGAAACACGTTCCAGGCGAGCGGCAGCAGCCCCTGCCCTGGCTCCAGCCCTTCGTGCGCCACCGGGTGTTGAAGATTCACATTCAGTTCGCCGTCAAAGTGACCGGGTTCTCCGGCCAGTGTGGCGACGGCGCTGGTATGTAGCAGCTCAAACAGGTGTGACGCAATGCGTTCTTCGCCGCAGAGGTAAAAGGGCAGCCGTGCCGGACCGGCCAGCTCGCTGAAAGCCAGTTCCCCGAAGGTTCGCAGGGTGATGCGCAATGCCCCGGCGACATGAATATTAGGCGGCAGATAGCGGTGCAGGGCGGGCATATCCGGCGGCGCGGCGGTCAGGCGTACCTCCTCGATGGACAGCGGCCACAGCGTGACGTCCTGGCTGCTGCGAAACTGGCAGGCGGTATTTTCGCCTTCCGGGATGGGGGAAACGAACGCGGTATCGCGCGGCACGGTGACCCCTTTCGCCAGGTCGCCTTCCTGCGTATCGGGATACAGCTTTACCACTGCCATCGATGGCGTGGGGGTGACGTAATTGGGGTTGACGACTTCCAGTAACCGCTGTGTGAAGCGGGGAAATTCGGCGTCAATTTTTAGCTGAGTGCGGGCGCTCAGAAAGCTGAACGCCTCGATCATGCGTTCCACATACGGGTCGGCAATATCGGTTCCCTGCATCCCCAGTCGGGCGGCAATTTTGGGATGGAGGGTGGCGAACTCAGCACCGGTCTCCCGCAGGTAACTCAGTTCGCGGTTGTAATACTCCAGTAGCCGTGGATCCATGAATAATGCCCTGTATTAAAAGAACGTAATGCGGCTCAGCTCCATATCCAGCGCGCTGCGTACCAGAAACTCCGTGGGATACGGCTGCGTCAGAATTTGTCCGCGAATTTCAAACTGTAGCGTGTTATAGCTACCCTGCCGGGCTTCATCGAGCAAGGGCGTGACCCTGAGTGTGGCGGCGTTCAGCCGGGGTTCGAAACGGATAATGGCGCGCCGGATCGCCTCGCTGATATCGTCCCACTTGTGCTCATACATAAAGCTGCCCGCCAGCGGCGGCAGGCCATAGTTGAGCACTGACGCCGCCGCCTGCGGATAGCGCCGGGCGTCGATGTCACCCTCGTGGCTAATGGTATTGAGCAAAAAGGAGAGATCCCGACGAATGATCTCCTTCAGTTGTACCGGCGTGACGCTGATATCCCGGTCAATTTTCTGATACGGAGCATTGTCACACAGCCGATCAAACAGCGTAGGCAGCAGGTGGTTAGCGGGTGTAAAACGAGACGTGCTCATGCGCCATCGTTTTCCTGAGCATGAAAGGTACAATGGGTCATGTCCAGCAGGCTGATATCGCCGTGGCTGGTCAGCCACACTTTCTGCCCCAGCGCTCGCACGGTGGTTTCGCCGGGGCCGTCCTGCCAGGCGGTTTCCCGGCACAGACGCAGGGCGTCAGATGCACTTTCCGAACCGCTGTAACGGGTAAAGAGCCAGGCACCGTGCGTATCGCCATTCACCAGGGTGATATTAACGGGTTTCCACAGCAGATCGGTCAGGCGCGTCGGTTGCGGCGATTCCAGCGAGCGTATTTGCGAAAACGGTAGCCAGATATACACGCCGCCGGTGACCAGCTCAAGTACCGGGCCAAGGCGGGAATCGCTGTCGCTCGCCCAGTCAAATGCGCCGCCGTTCCACTGCCCGCCCGTGTCTGTTATGGCTTCCAGTGCGGTATTACGGTGTTTATCAACCTCACCGGTATCGTCATGACAGGCGAGTGCCGCCAGCAGTGACTCCACCCAAACGGGCTGCGGCAGAAGAAAACCGGGTCGTTGTTCACCCTGAAAAACGGTGTGGCGGAACATTTCGCAGCAAACCAGCTCCCGGTACAGCCGGGCCTCCTGGGTATAATTTGCCTCCATCCTGGCACAGAGCTGAAGCTGGTGTAGCGCCCGCGCCCAGTCTCCGGCCACACACAGCAACTGAAACAGGCTGTGGCGGCAGAGCGCCTTCGCCGGATTTTCCCGAACCTGCTGCTCCGCCATCTGAATCCCCTCCGCAATAGAGTATTCCTGTAGCAGCGCGGACAGGGTAGCAGGAAGCGTGTCAGTTTTTTTCATGGGCGGTATTTCCATTTTTCTGTGTCGGAGTGATTCGGTAGTGGCTATCGATGCCAATAATACGATGCTCGCGGCGGGTCAGATCGGGCAGTATCTCGCTATGTGCGGTTTTCCCCCCCATTTCCGGCGAGAGCAGTTGTAGGATATCGGGCATTGATTCCATCGCCAGCCAGTGCATTTCACCCTCACCGGTCGTGTCCAGCGTATCCAGAATGGCATCAATACCGGGCGCGCCTGCCACCATATCCTGTAACGTGTCGGTATCGCCCTTTTTATCGTATAACGACGTCAAATCCTGGGTGACAGCGTCTTCATTTCGGGGAAACGGTTTAGGACGGAGGGGCTTTTCCTGCCCGGAGGGCCGCAAGGCCTGCTGATATTCCTGGTAAAGCTGGTGTAGCGTGCTATCCGCTTCATGGCCGGTGTAAGAGGGCGCGGTTTCCCGGACGGGAATAATATCGAACGGGTTCTGCGGATTGAGCTGTTGTTGTTTAAACCAGTCCAGATCCAGGTACTCAGCAACGGATTCAGATGACTGAACCAACTGAGGAAACGAAACATCGGGACGGGACTCATCATTGGTGCGGGCAAGGCACCAGGATGACAGACCCCATTCAATCGTATCTCCATCATTCAGCCGCATACGGTGATGAGGTTCCATCACCTGCTCATTGACGGCACAGCACAGTTCATCCGAGTGATTAACAATCCACCACGCCTCTTCGTGGCGAACAAGACTGAGCGCGATATCGTCTTTCCCATGTTGCTCAAAAAGCGGAATGTAGGGGGCGGCGGCAGTAAATACGATGTATGTCCCTGCGGGATACTGTGCGTTATCCGTTATACCCTGCGACTGTATTTTCCGTAATTCCCACATGTCTTGTTTCATTATGTCCCTTAAATGTATTTATTTTTCTGGAGGAAACGTTTAGGGAGTTTTAATTCATAAATAATTTTAACTAAATTCATAGGGAGTCATTATTGATGACACCCTTTTTATTATTTTCGTCGTGAATGCATTGTTGTATGCATAGATGTCTTTTTTGAAATATTATTTCTTTTAATTCTGTAATTGCGATTTTTATCTTGTTGTTCATTGATTATTTAATATTAACGGCTTGGTTGCTAATTAGTCCCTGATCTGTATCATTGTTTTGTTTCGATATTTTGTCGAACATTTTAATAAAGAATTGTTTATATATTCATGTGCATTGATGCATTATTTTTATGAATTTTTATGTCACAAGGCATAACAAATGGAAACTCCTGTTTCACGCAGTGCGTTATATGGAAAACTGGCCGGCCCACTATTCCGGTCGCTGGAATCGGCAACGGCATTTTGCAAACTACGCTCTAATCCCTGGGGTGAGCTGACTCACTGGCTGCACCAGTTAACACAGCAGCCCGATAACGATATTCTCCACGTTCTTCGGCATTACCAGATCCCTCTTTCTGATGTGGAGAAAGCGTTACTCCGGCAACTGGATATGCTGCCCGCCGGGGCCAGCGCCATTAGTGATTTTTCTCACCATATCGATCTCAGCGTTGAAAAGGCCTGGATGCTGGCGAGCGTCCGTTACGGCGATAACAAAATTCGCAGCGGCTGGTTGCTGCTGGCCTTGTTGACCACGCCAGAACTGCGTCGGGTACTGAGCAGTATCTGCGCGCCGCTGGCCACGCTTCCGGTTGATGAACTGACGGAAATACTGCCCTCGTTGATCGAAACATCGCCGGAAGCGCAGGAGCGCCCTTACGACGGCTCCGGTCTGGCATCAGCCATTCCCGGTGAAAGCAGCCAGGCGATTCCCAACGGCGTGCAGGACGGTAAATCCGCGCTGGCAAAATACTGTCAGGACATGACGGCACAGGCGCGCGACGGCAAAATCGACCCGGTGACGGGGCGTGAGCATGAAATCCGCACCATGACGGATATTCTGCTGCGCCGTCGCCAGAATAATCCCCTACTGACTGGTGAGGCGGGCGTCGGAAAGACGGCGGTCGTCGAAGGTTTTGCCCTCGCGATTGCGCAGGGGGAAGTGCCGCCCGCGCTGCGGGAAGTACGGCTGCTGGCGCTGGACGTTGGCGCTCTGTTGGCCGGAGCCAGCATGAAAGGCGAGTTTGAATCGCGTCTGAAAGGGTTACTGGAAGAGGCCGGGCGCTCGCCGCAGCCGGTTATTCTGTTTGTCGATGAAGTTCACACTCTGGTGGGCGCGGGCGGCGCATCCGGCACGGGCGATGCCGCTAACCTGCTGAAACCGGCGCTGGCGTGCGGCACCCTGCGGACTATCGGCGCCACCACCTGGAGCGAATACAAGCGCCATATTGAGAAAGATCCGGCGCTGACCCGTCGTTTTCAGGTGTTGCAGATTGCCGAGCCGGAAGAGATCCCCGCAATGGAAATGGTGCGTGGTCTGGTGGATACGCTGGAAAAACACCATAACGTACTGATTCTGGATGAGGCGGTACGTGCGGCGGTACAGCTTTCTCACCGCTACATTCCCGCCCGGCAGTTGCCGGATAAGGCCATCAGCCTACTGGATACCGCCGCGGTCCGCGTGGCGCTGACGCTGCACACGCCGCCTGCCAGCGTACAGTTCCTGCGTCAGCAGCTAAAAGCGGCGGAAATGGAACGGTCGCTGTTGCAGAAGCAGGAAAAAATGGGGATTCAGTCAGATGAGCGGTGCGATGCGCTGACGGCGCGAATTTTCTCGCTCAACGATGAACTGACTGCATCCGAATCCCGCTGGCAGCGGGAGCTGGAACTGGTACATACGTTGCAGGAACTGCGTGTCGCAGAGTCTGATGCTGATGACAAAACCACGCTGCAACAGGCCGAAACAGCGCTAAGGGAGTGGCAGGGCGACGCGCCGGTGGTGTTCCCGGAAGTCAGCGCGGCGATTGTCGCGGCGATTGTCGCCGACTGGACCGGTATTCCTGCCGGGCGCATGGTGAAAGATGAGGCCAGCCAGGTGCTGGAACTGCCTGCCCGACTGGCGCAACGCGTTACCGGGCAAGACGGCGCGCTGGCGCAGATTGGTGAACGTATTCAGACCGCCAGGGCGGGACTGGGCGATCCACGCAAACCGGTGGGCGTGTTTATGCTGGCCGGGCCGTCCGGTGTCGGTAAAACCGAAACCGCGCTGGCGCTGGCGGAGGCTATCTACGGCGGTGAGCAGAACCTGGTAACCATCAATATGAGCGAGTTCCAGGAGGCTCACACCGTTTCCACACTGAAAGGCGCGCCGCCCGGCTATGTGGGCTATGGCGAGGGTGGTGTGCTGACGGAAGCGGTGCGTCGTCACCCCTGGAGCGTAGTGCTGCTCGACGAGATCGAAAAAGCGCACCATGACGTCCATGAACTCTTCTATCAGGTGTTTGACAAGGGCGGGATGGAGGACGGTGAGGGAACACATGTCGATTTCAAAAACACCACGCTACTACTCACCACCAATGTAGGTTCCGACCTCATCAGCCAGATGTGTGAAGATCCGGCCTTAATGCCCGATGCTACGGGGCTTAAAGAGGCGCTAATGCCGGAATTGCGCAAGCATTTCCCGGCGGCATTTCTGGGCCGCGTGACGGTGATCCCTTACCTGCCGCTGGATGAAACGTCGCGTGGCGTGATTGCCCGTCTGCATCTTGACCGGCTGGTGGCGCGGATGGGTGAACAGCACGGGGTGACGCTGACGTATAGTGAGGAACTGGTCGCACATATTGTGGCGTGCTGTCCAATGCATGAAACGGGCGCGCGGTTGCTGATTGGCTACATCGAACAGCACATCCTGCCACAACTGTCGCGCTACTGGTTGCAGGCCATGACGGAAAAAGCCGCTATCAGGCAGATTGATATCGGCGTTAATGGTGATGAGCAGATTGTTTTTGAGACAACCTCGCAGGAGGGAATATGCCAAAAGAGTTAAGTGGTGCGCAGTGGGTTTATGGCGTGACTAAGTTTGTCGGCGGAAATACAGATAAACCCCACTGGTCAATTGATGGGCATTAAATATGACATTACGTGACCCGGCGTTATTGACTCCTTTGCTAATGATGTTCGCTTTCAGTGTTCATGGCGAACCGCCTTTACCACAGGATGTGCAGCATTTTCTGAGCAATGCAGAGATGTGCCAGCATCTGGCCGGCGAATGGGACAGTTCTTTACCGGAAGAGGATAAAAAAGACATAAAAAAGGGCATTAATACCTGGTGCCCTCCGGCGAAAAAAGCACTTCCTGGGTTACGGGAAAAGTACAAAGAAAACAAAGAGATTATAAAAAAACTCTCTGAGTATGATTTTTAAAAACTGTACCGGTATACCGCTCCCCTTGCGGCAACCAGTTGACTAAAAAGGAAATGAAGGATTATGGCTATCAACAATAGCGCGCAGAAATTCATCGCGCGCAACCGCGCGCCGCGCGTGCAGATTGAATATGACGTAGAGATTTACGGTTCCGAGAAAAAAATCGAGCTGCCGTTCGTGATGGCGGTGCTGGCCGATCTGGCCGGGAAACCGCGTGAAGAACTGCCGCCGGTGACGGATCGCAAATTCCTCGATATTGATATTGATAACTTCAATGAGCGCATGAAAGCCATTGCGCCGCGCGTGGCGTTCGCTGTGCCGAATACGCTGACGGGTGAAGGTCAGTTGATGGTCGATATCACCCTGGAAAATATGGACGACTTTTCGCCGGCACAGATTGCCCGCAAGGTGGACGCCCTGAACCAGTTACTGGAAGCCCGCACTCAACTGGCGAACCTCCAGACCTACATGGATGGCAAGGCCGGGGCGGAAAATCTGGTCAATAAACTGTTGCAGGACCCGACTCTGCTGAAAACGCTGGCGAATGCGCCGAAATCGGCCGCTACCCAGCAAGGTGTGTCAGCGGATAATGAATCAGCGGAATAATGTCGAATTTTTAAGGAATTTTCATGGCAAACAGTAATATGCAGGCAACCGACGCGGTTGCTCAGGATACCGTCTCCGCATCCGGTGAATTTGATGCGTTGCTGAATCAGGCCTTCCGACCCAAGACTACCCAGGCGGCAAAAGCTGTGGAAGCCGCGGTGTAGACGCTGGCGCAACAGGCGCTGGCGAACACGATCACCGTCAGCGATGACGCCTATAAAAGCATCAGCGCTATTATTGCGCAGATCGACTTTAAACTGACCGAACAGATCAAACTGATCCTGCAACATCCCGACTGGCAGAAGCTGGAATCCTCGTGGCGCGGTATGGAGCATCTGGTTTACAACACCGAGACCGACGAAAAGCTGAAAATTCGCTTCATGAATCTGTCAAAAGATGAATTGCGGCGCAACATGAAGCGTTACAAGGGCACCGCCTGGGATCAAAGCCCGATGTTCAAGAAACTGTATGAAGCCGAATACGGCCAGTTAGGCGGCGAACCTTATGGCTGTATCATTGCGGATTACTACTTCGACCATACACCGCCCGATGTGGATCTGCTTGGCTCTATCGCCAAAGTCGCCGCGTCGGCCCATGCGCCGTTTATTGCCGGGGCTTCCCCCTCGGTACTGCAAATGGACTCCTGGCAGGAGCTGGCGAATCCCCGCGACCTGACCAAAATCGTCACCCAGAACCTGGAATATGCGCCGTGGAACTCGCTGCGGGCTAGCGAAGACTCCCGTTATATTGGCCTGACGATGCCGCGTTTTCTTGCCCGCCTGCCGTATGGCGCAAAAACCAACCCGGTGGACGAGTTTGATTTTGAAGAAGATGCGGATGGTTCTGACCATACCAAATACGTCTGGAGCAACGCGGCCTACGCGATGGGCGTAAACATCAACCGTTCCTTCAAACACTACGGCTGGTGTACGTTGATTCGCGGTGTGGAATCAGGCGGTGCGGTGGAAAATCTTCCCTGCCATACCTTCCCGACTGACGATGGCGGCGTGGACATGAAATGCCCGACCGAAATCGCCATCTCTGACCGCCGCGAGGCTGAACTGGCGAAAAACGGTTTTATCCCGTTGATCCACCGTAAAAACTCAGACTATGCCGCCTTTATCGGCGCACAATCGCTGCAAAAACCACAGGAATACTACGATCCGGACGCGACGGCTAACGCTAACCTGTCCGCCCGTCTGCCGTACCTGTTCGCCTGCTCGCGCTTCGCGCACTTCCTCAAATGTATCGTCCGCGACAAAATCGGTTCCTTTAAAGAGCGCGAGGATATGCAGCGCTGGCTAAATGAATGGATTATGAATTATGTCGACGCCGATCCGGTGAACTCCTCGCAAGAAACCAAAGCCCGTCGTCCGCTGGCTGCCGCGGAGGTAGTGGTGGAAGAGGTGGAAGGCAATCCAGGTTATTACGACGCGAAATTCTTCCTGCGTCCGCATTTCCAGCTTGAAGGGCTGACAGGATCGCTGCGCCTGGTGACAAAACTGCCGTCAGTGAAGCAGGGCAATGCCTGATGCATTTATTTTGTGAATGTATAAATAATATCAGAGGATATTAAGAGAATATATGCCATATGTTTATGCTAATGCAAAGGCTTTACAGGATACAGAAAAGGTAGGAAACCACCATCAGTGTGTTGAACTTATTCAACACTATATACGAGTAGGACAAGCGAGTACATGGCAGCAAGGGGCCGCAGTATTTGGAAACAAAAACATTGAAGTCGGGACAGTTATCGCTACTTTTGTGAATGGGCGATATCCGAACCACAATAGTGGCAACCATGCTGCATTTTTTTTGGGGCAAGATACTGGCGGGATATGGGTGATGGATCAATGGAAAGATGATATCGCAAAACCCCGTGTGTCCAAACGTTATATAAGAAAGTTGCATAATGGAAGTGTTCGTAGTGACGGGACTTATATAAGGATGAGTAATAATGCAGAAGCCTATTTTATCGTTGAATAGCACCTGTATTGTCGGGGGCATTCTGTGGTTACTTCCGGTAATAGTTGTTCATGCCGATGAGATTGTCTGCCCTGCGGTTATTCATTTTTCTCAGGCTCCAATAATTTCCTCAGCGGAAGGATGGAATGTCTCATCCCGTGCAGCGCGTATGTTGAATGATGGTGGTTTTCTTTCGTCTGGCGATCCCAAAGAGCAGGCAGATCTGAAAGGTGAAGATGCAGTCGTTGATGGGAAAAAGGGGCACCTGTGGGAGATAGACCCAGAGGATAATCGCCGGGGGATCTGGTTCTCGTGTAGTTATGGACAGTGGGCTGTTCTGCTTGCCAGAAAAGTTCAGGGAACGGTTGCGACATGCTGGAGCCCGGATGTCTTACCGGCGAAATTGATTTGTAAATAAAATATATAATCTTTATATGAATACTCTGATGCCAGAATACGCATAAAAGATGCCTGTTAATGTTTAAGATTTATTCGTGAAGTAAATACTTCAATAATATTGGCAGCGGAAAAAGACAGCCTTCTGTTCTCCTGAAATTACGGGGAAGGGGATTCTGTACGGCAACGGTTTATTTCTGCGCAAATTATCAGGATAAACCAGGTTTATTTTAAGTAAAACTTAATAAGGATATAAAAATGGCTTATGACATTTTTTTAAAAATTGACGGCATTGATGGCGAGTCAATGGATGACAAACACAAAAATGAAATTGAAGTACTGAGCTGGCGCTGGAATATTCATCAGGAATCCACCATGCACGCCGGTAGCGGCCTCGGCTCCGGTAAGGTCTCCGTCACTAATCTGGATTTTGATCACTATATCGATCGCGCCAGCCCGAACCTGTTCAAATACTGCGCCTCCGGCAAGCACATTCCGCAGGCCATTCTGGTTATGCGTAAGGCTGGCGGCAATCCGCTGGAGTACCTCAAGTATACCTTCACCGACCTGATTGTCGCCGTGGTTTCCCCGAGCGGCAGCCACGATGGTGAAATCGCCTCCCGTGAAACGGTCGAGCTTTCTTTCAGCACTGTGAAACAGGAATACGTGGTGCAGAACCAGCAGGGCGGCAGCGGCGGCACTATCACCGCAGGTTACGACTTCAAGGCGAACAAAGAAATTTAACGGCTGTTTTTCCGGCCAGATTTATATCTGGCCGGATTTATTGTTTTGATTTTAAAGGAATTTACAGTGAATGAATGGCGTAACCCCACTCGGTGGTTATGTGCGGTAGCTATGCCTTTTGCACTGCTCCTGCTTTCCGGATGCGGCAGTAGCGATGCGTTACCTGACCTCGAATCACAGCGACTCGACCTGAGCGTGAAAGCCTCCGATAAGGTGAATCCTGACAATCAGAAGAAGGCCGCGCCCATTGAGATACGTGTTTATGAACTAAAAAATGACGCCGCTTTCACGACAGCTGATTACTGGTCGCTCCATGACAACGACAAATCCGTCCTTACCGACGATTTAGTGCGTCGCGACAGCTTTATTTTGCGTCCCGGCGAAGAGAAAAAACTGCGTCGCCCGCTGAATGCGCAGACCACGGCAATCGGCGTACTGGCCGGATACCGTAACCTGGCCAAATCGGTCTGGCGGGTAACCTACAAAATCCCGGAAGCCCCGGAAAAAGCCTGGTACAGCAGCTTCATACCGGGGAAAGGAAAAGTGCAGTTGGAGGCGGAACTGGAACAAAGCGCCATTGTAATTACGGAACGGGATAAATGAATTATGAGCTGGAATGACCGCGTAGTCTGGAGTGAAGGACAATTTTTACTGCCGCAGATGTTTCAGCAGCAAGAGCGTTATCTGGAACACGTCATGCATTACCGCAGCCTGCCGCTGACTCCCTTTTTCTGGGGATTCAGCCACTACAATATTGATGGCGAAGCGCTGAACATCGGTAAACTGATACTGAAAGAGGCATCAGGGATTTTTCCTGACGGCACGCCGTTTAACGCACCGGACCACACCCCGCTGCCGCCGCCGCTGACCATCCTGCCGGAGCACCTGAACCAGCAGATTTGTCTGGCGGTACCGGTACGCGCGCCGAACAGCGAAGAAACCACGTTTGACAATAACCCGGAATCACTGGCGCGTTTCTCGGTACATGAACACGACATCCGCGACGCCAACTCGCTGGGACGTGGCGCGCAGTTATTACAGCTCAGTCATCTGCGCCTGCGGCTGCTGCCGGAAAAGGCGGTGACGGGCGCCTGGATTGGCCTGCCGTTGACCCGCATCACCGGGTTGAACCCTGACGGGCGGATAGATATCGACCACGACCTGATCCCGCCCATCATTAATTATCAGGCCAGTTCACTGATGTGTACCTGGCTGTCGTGGATCAACGATCTCATCCGGATGCGGGCCGATTCGCTGGCGGAACGGCTGACCGGCAGCGACAACCACGGCCATGAAGCAGCGGAGGTCTCCGATTACCTGCTGCTGCAAATTCTCAATCGCTTTGAGCCGCTGCTGACTCACCTGGCGAAAACCCCGCTGGCCCCGGAAGTGTTGTATCGCTACCTGTCCGAACTGGCCGGGGAACTCTCCACCTATGTGCGTCCACAAACGCGACGGCCCGCTGAATACAAAGAGTACAAACACCTGACGCCCTATGCCGGGTTGAAATCGCTGGTTGATGAGGTGCAGTTCCTGCTGAACGCGGTACTGATCCGGGGCGCGCAGCGCATCGAGCTGAAAGAGGGGACTTACGGTATCCTGAATGCGGTGGTGGCCCCTTCCGATCTTGCCGATTTCAGCACGCTGGTACTGGCGATAAAGGCTTCAATGCCGACCGATGTGCTACTGCAACATTTTGCCGCCCAGACCAAAATCGGGCCATCCGATCGCCTGCCGGAACTGATCCGCTCGCATCTGCCGGGGCTGGCTTTGCAGGTTCTGCCTGTACCACCGCGCCAAATCCCGTTTCAGGCCGGATACATCTATTACGACATCCGCCGCGAGGGAGCATTGTGGGAACACATTGCCCGTTACGGCGGGATGGCCATGCATACCGCCGGGGAATTTCCGGGGCTGGAGACAGAACTGTGGGGAGTGCGCGATAAATGACAGACAGTACCCTGACGCCGCCAGCGGCGGACATGATGTCCTTTTTGTCCACCACGCCGGAACATAAGGACAGTGAATATGAAACGCCGGTACACACCAGCCAGCGCACGGAACTCAATGTCATCGTTGAAGACGGTCCGGACAGCAAACTCCGGCTGGCTGAAATCAGCGCGGCGGCTAACCCGTTGCTCGCCGCTGCCCGGCCTTTATTGTGCGCTCTCGCAGCCATGCCCGCTAAACTGGATGCGGCCCTGGTAGAGCCTTACCGTAATCTGCTGGTACGCGAGATGCATCTGTACCAGACATTATGCGATCAGGCGAACCTGCGGCGCGAGCACGTACTGGCGGTACGTTACTGCCTGTGTACGGCGCTTGATGAAGCCGCCAATAACACAACCTGGGGGCGGCGCGGCGTCTGGGCCGGAAAAAGCCTGCTGGTAACATTTCATGGTGAAAGCGAAGGCGGGATAAAACTTTTCCAGATCATCGGGCGTCTGGCGGCCAGCTTCCAGGAACATGGCAACGTACTGGAGGTTATCTACCACCTGCTGGGGCTGGGATTTGAAGGCCGCTACAGCGTGCAGCCAGACGGGCGTAAGCAACTGGACAATATTCGTCAGCAACTGCTGACACAGCTTTCACAGCGTCGCGATCCGGTCATGCCCGCGCTCTCGCCTGACTTTCAGGGGGCGATAAGCGGACGACTGCGGCGGATGCGCCGGGTGCCGGTCTGGCTGAGCGCCGGGATAGCCCTGTTGGCGATGCTGACGCTGTTTGGCCTTTACAGCCACCGGATGGATGTGCAGACCGTCACCGTACAACAGCATATTGATGCGATTGGTATAAAACTGCCGCCGCCCGTGCCGGTTCATAAGCTGCGGCTGAAAATCCTGCTGGCAAACGAAATCGCCCGTGGCCTGCTGACCGTGGACGAAGATGACCAGCACAGTAGGGTGGTCTTCCGTGGCGACGCCATGTTTGTACCGGGACAAAAAACGGTGAGTGACGCAATCCGGCCAGTGATTAACAAAGCGGCGCGGGAAATCGCCCGCGTGGGCGGCGCAGTCACTGTAACGGGTCACACTGACAGCCAGCCCATTCATTCGGCTGAATTCCCATCCAACCTGGTGCTATCGGAAAAACGGGCGGCGGAAGTTGCGGCGTTGCTGACCTCCGGCGGCGTACCTGCCGGACGGGTACATATCGTCGGCAAGGGCGATACGGTGCCGGTGGCGGATAACGGCAGTAAAGCCGGGCGGGCGAAAAACCGTCGGGTGGAAATTCTGGTAGTGGAGTGAATGAATGATAAAAAAATCGACCTATGATGTGTCTCATCATTCGGCAATATGTGGCGTGACGGGGGATTATTATCGGATCTCAGCGACATATCACATAAAACGATCTATCCGTGTTTTTTTGATCATCTTATGTTGCCTGTTACCCGGTGGCGTTTTTGCCGGGTCCCTGATTAACGCAGGATTAATTTCCCCCGATAATGTCAACCTCAGTATACGGGATTTTCTGGGGTTTTATGCCAGTGATAACTTACAGGAAAAAGATAATACACTGATGTATGTGTTGGGGGTAGCGGATGCCACAGAAGGTAAGACGTGGTGTGGATATGGTCAGGTTGACAGTATAACAATAAACCATACTGTGCTGGCCTGGCTTGATCGGTACTCTGTGAAAAAGCCTGATGCAAGAGCTTCGGTGCTGATAGAGGAAGCATTAGTTAAAAATTTCCCCTGTCAGGGGACTGAACCCTCCGTAAAAATTGCTTCCCGGTCATCTCCTGTGTTATCCCTGACGCCGGATGCGCTTAATCTTTCAGGTAATGACTTTTTTAAATTTTGGGTATCTGGTAATCAACTGGATAAACTCAGGGCGGGTATCTATCTGCTTGGCGTGGAGGATGCAACGGAGAAAAAACTATGGTGTGGATACGATTTATTTAAGACGCTAACATTAAATGAAATTGTCTATGTTTTCTTAAAAATAAAACACATAAAGAACTTAATTCTCGCGCGGCTGAGCTTATTATGGATAAATTAATTAAATATTCATGTGATACAGGAGTTAAAAAATGAAACCTTTATTCTCAGTGCTAAAGTCTAATCATAATTCATCATCTTTTGAAAGTCCTGATTTTGTTGATTCGAAAGATTTCTATGCAGGCATTGGTTATGACCAGGGGAAACTTGGTGCTCAGTTTGAAAATACCTGTGCGGCCCGTATGAGCGTGGCATTAATTAAATCAGGTGTGAAGTTTAAAGGCCGTCTTCTCCCGATAAAAGAGGGCAAGTGGAAGGGCCGGAGCATTGAAACAGGCGCTAAAAATCTGGCAGATATACTTTCGCAGGCAACTGTTTTCGGTAAACCTGCGGTCTGGCGTGATCCGACTAAATTTCAGACAGAACTGGGTAATAAAAAAGGTGTGGTCTTCTTCTGGAAAATTGATGGATATAATGGTGGGAGTGGTAGTCATATCGATCTGATTGAGCCGACCAGTGCCGGGGCAGTATGTCATTCACACTGTTATTTTTCCTGTAAGCAAATTTGGTTCTGGGAATTACGCTAAAATTCTGAAATTCCGTTCGTGTGATTTGAGTGAAATGGAATGTAATAATGCCGGAATTCTGAAGGGTTGAGAGACGAAAACACACGTTCAGGGTCCGTGAAGTATTTTTGACTTCCGGATTTATTATTTTTCAAGAGCTTTCTATATTTTTTTTAAATTAATTACGGTAACGGGAGATTGTTTTCTGGTCTCAGCGCTTTGCTGTTACTGATTATTGGGTGGCGAGTCGAAATATAATGCAAAAATTTCTCAGTCTGCTTTTTTCCCGGCGCGCGCTGGCGATTGTGGGCGTTCTGGTTCTGGCGCTGCTGGTCTGGTTTGTCGGGCCGCTGGTGTCATTTGATACCCTGCGCCCGCTGGCCTCCGTGGGCAGCCGGGTGGTGACCATTGCCCTGTTGCTGATGTTGCTGGTACTGTGGCTGGTCAACTGGTCGATGAGTATCATCGGCATCAGTGTCCTGTGCCTGGCGATTGGCTTCGTCACACCGCTGCTGGCCCTGGGCGATGTCCATCCGTTTGCGCCGCTGTGGGTCCGCCTGACCCTGATTGGTTTCATCCTGCTGATGTACGCGCTGTACGGCCTGTACCGGCTGTGGCGTGCGCTGCGTATGGATGAACAACTGCTGCGTCGCTTCCTGCATCCGCGCGGGGAAGAGGTACCGGTGGCAGGCGAGATCAAAGCCGACCTGCGCACCGTCAACCATATTGTCACGCAGGCCATCCGGCAGCTGCGGCAGTTGCGGGTGGATATGCCTGGCTGGCGTAAAATCTTCGAGGGAAAACGCTTTCTGTATGAGCTGCCGTGGTTCATGGTGGTCGGCAGTCCCGGCGACGGCAAAACCACGGCCCTGCTGAACACCGGATTGCAGTTCCCGCTGGCGGAGCAAATGGAGCAGACCTCGCGCATCCTGACAGTGCCGGGTGGCGGCACGCTACACTGCGACTGGTGGTTTACCAACGAAGCGGTGTTGATTGATACCGCTGGACGCTACGCGCGCCACGATGACGGCGGCGAAGCGAGCGCCGCGCAGCGCAACGCCGGAGAGTGGCAGGGCTTTCTCGGTCTGCTGCGTAAACATCGCCCCGGCGCGCCGCTTAACGGCGTGATCCTGACGCTAAACGTAGCGGATTTAACCGCACAGCCACCGGCGGAACGCCTGGCGGCCTGCGCCGCTCTGCGGGCGCGACTGGCAGAACTGCGCGAGACCCTGGGGATTCGCTTTCCGGTCTATCTGGTGGTCACTAAAATGGATTTGTTGCCGGGGTTCAGCGAGTATTTTCGTACGCTGACCAGCCATCTTCGCGCACAAATCTGGGGCTTTACGTTGCCGTACAGCCGCAGGCGAAAAACGGGCGACCCGCAGGCGCTGCATGCCGCCTGCGCGCAGGAGCTGGCGCGCCTGACGCTGCGGCTGGATCAGGGACTGGATACCCGGTTACAGGAAGAGTACGACCTTAAAAGCCGCCAGCGGCTGTATACCTTCCCGCGTGAGTTCGCCGCCCTCGGCGAGCCGTTGCTGGAGGCTATTGAACAGATCTTCCTCGATTCAAAATTCGATGCCACGCAACTGAATAACACGCTGCGCGGGGTGTTTTTCACCAGCGCCGCGCAGGCGCAGGCCGACGCCGTGGCCGACCAGTTGAGTATCTGGCAGCGCTTTGTCCGGGCGATAAAAACCACCCGTGGCGAATCATCCGCCTCTCTCCCACACGCTCTGCCGGACGGCAACCGCAGCTACTTTCTGCATGACCTGCTGACACAGTTTATTTTCCGTGAAGCGCACCTGGTGGAGCCAAACCTCCAGTGGGCCTGGCGTTACCGCCTGCTGCGCCTCGGCGGGCACCTGCTGGTACTGGTGCTGGCATTCCTGTTGTGGCAGGGGATGCAGACCAGCCAGCAGACCAACGGCGACTATCTGAATGAAATCAGCGCCCGCGCGACCCGGCTGGACGGTGATGTGAAAGCCTACACCGGTAAACCGGCGATGGCTCCCGTCCCGGCACTGCTGGACAGCGCAAGGGAACTGTCCGCCTGGCCGACTGGACCCGGACGCGCCGCCGCTGACCTGGCGCTACGGCCTGTACAGCGTACCGCCGGTAACCGACAGCGTGGCGTCGCTGTACAACCGTCTGCTGGATCAACTGCTGCTGCCGCCGCTGGTGAAACGGATGGAGTATGTGCTGGCAGACGCCATTGCCCGTCAGGACAGTAAAGCTGCGTATGATGCCCTGCGCATCTATCTGCTACTGAATCTGGATAAAGATCACGAAGATAAATACAACGCGGCGGAGATCCAGTCGTGGGTGATTAACGATCTGGGGAACAGCGACAGCGTGGCCGGGTTTGGCGGGCGCGCCGCCGTGCTGACGCATATCGAAGCGCTGTTTGACGGCAGCCGGGTGGTGCATTCACCGTATGAGAAAGATGAGGCGCTGATCCGCCAGGCGCGGGCATTCCTCGACGGTCACACCAGTACCGAGCGTATCTATGCGCGGGCGCTGGCGGTGATGGAGAGCGAAGCGCCGCAGGAGTTCACGCTGGTACGCGCCGTCGGCGCGGATGCGGGAACGGTGTTTGTGCGTAGCAACGGCGCGCCGCTGGATCGGGGCGTGCCGGGTATTTTTACCCGTGAAGGTTACCGGGAGCTGTTCGACAAACGATTACCGGAATTTGTGGCGACGGCGAACGATGGCTGGGTGATGGGCCGGGAGAGTACGCCAAAAAAGCTGACTGACAGCCTGCGCAGCCAGATACCGGGGCAGGAGCAGTCTGTCGCCCGCGAAGTCCGCCGTTTGTACCTGACGGAATATGCCCGCCGCTGGCAGGATTTTCTGGACAGTATCCATAGTATCAACAGTGCCGGGGAAGAGGGCAGTTCCGGCCTGGCCTATGATTTACAGGTGCTGCGCACCCTGGCGTCGCCGGACTCACCGCTGATGCGGCTGGGAAAAGCGGTGGTGGAGCAGACCACGCTGGTGCCGCCGCCGGACCCGCAGGCCAGACAGAAACAACTGGCGCAGCGCGCGTCCGGTAACGCGGGGAAAGTGGTACAGACGGCAAAACTGTTCCAGGATATTCACCCGGAAGAGCGGCTGGAAAAAACGCTGGTGGATGACCGTTTCGCCGCGCTGCGCGAGGTCATTGCCGGGCGGACGGACGGCGGACAGAGCGGCGGTGGGACGATGCAGATCGCTTCGCTGCTGACCATGCTCAACGAGTATTACACCCAACTGGCCATTGCTGACAGCGCGCTGGCGGCGGGGACGTTGCCAGCGCGCATTACTGCCGCAGACAAGTTGCAACTGGAGGCGGCGAAACTGCCTGCGCCGCTGAAAAACATCCTGCTGGATCTGACGAAGCAGGGAACGCGCAAAATCAACGCCGGGACCGGCGATGTGCTCAACACCCAGATGGAGGCGATGATGGGCGACGACTGCCGTGACGCCATCGACGGGCGCTATCCGTTCGCCGATAGTCCGCAGGAGGTCAGCGCCGAGGACTTTAACCGCATCTTCGCCAGCGGCGGCGTACTGGATGCTTTCTGGAGCAAACAACTGGCTCCGCTGGCGGACACCGCCAGCGACCCGTGGCGCTACAAACCGACCGAAGGCAACATGACATTGCAGGGGCCGGATTTAACGCCGTTTCAGCAGGCGAAGCAGATCCGCAGCGTGTTTTTTAACAGCGAGGGCAGGAAAAAATTTTCCTGGTCGATGCAGATTAGCGTGGTGGATATGGACCCGGCCATCACGGAACTGGTGATTGATATCGATGGTCAGGTGCTGCGCTACGCCCATGGTCCGGACCGGCCCCTGAAAGTGACGTGGCCGGGACCGCGCAACGGCTCGATGGCGGAAATCACCGCCAGCCCGCGTATTCGCCAGGACACCTCAACGCTACTGACCGGCGGGCCGTGGGCGCTGTTTCATCTGCTGGACGCCGGAAAGGTACAGGAAACGGCGGTGCGGGGGCGCCAATTGGTGGAATATGATTTTGACGGTCGCCGGGTGGTGCTGGAAATCACTGCCGGGCGGGATTTTAACCCGGTCAGCCGGGAGCTGTTGCAGAACTTCAGTTGTCCGGCGAGGGCGTTGTAATGCGCCGGCCAGCGGTGGTATCAGCCCCGGCGATGTTCGGCAGGTTGCCGGACCAGCGCGACTATGTGCGCTGGCGGGTGGGCGCTGAAGAGGGACGAATATGGCAGGACTGGCTGAACCGCCAGACATGGGTGGGCAGCGGGCGGCATATCGTGTTGCCGGAAGGCCAGACGACCGATGAAGAGCGTGACGGCTGGATGCACCTGTCGCCGCGTGGCGAACATGATATGCCCGCGCCGGAACACCATCCGCTGCCGTGGAGCTTTGTGATGTCGCCGGGATTTTTGCCGATGGGTGGGACGACTGACTGGCTGACCGGAGTGCTGATGGCGTCACGGGATAGCGTGGGACGCCCGTGGCCGCTGGTGATTTACCAGCGCTGCGGTCGGGAGTGGCTGGACGAGAGTTTGCAGGAGACGCAGGGCTGGCTGTACTGGCTGGCGAGGCTGGCGGCGCAGCATATCACGCCGGACACGATGCGGCGCGGGCGGCTGACGGAGCAGGTGGACCAGCTATGGGCGATGTGGCAGCCGGGGCCGTGGTGGGCGCAGTGGCTGCGCGGGTTACGACGTACATCGCAGCGCAGCTGGGAACTGACCGGGCTGCCGGATGAAGCACCGGTAGTAGAACTGCCGGGCGTGCGTTATCTGCCGTGGCCGGGCTGGCCGGGCAAGACGCTGGGGCAGGCAACACCGGGGCAAGGCTGGTTCTGGCAGCAGAACAGTGAAGGGCGGTATGTGGATGCGCTGCGACTGGCGGAGAAATAATGAACATGGTGGTTTTAAAAACATCTGCTAAGGAATGAAGAAATGGGTAATTATGATAAAGCGTGTAATAACACAGAGGCGGTAAGGTTTATTCAAAAATATAAGAATGATTGTGAGATAATCGCTAATCAACTTGAAGTGCCAGTGGAGTTTATACTGGCGGTTGCAGCAAAGGAAAGTCGTTATGGGCAGGGAAGGATTGCAACTGAATATAATAATTTTTTTTCAATGCATGGTCCGGCACCATTGCAGTTGAGTAAAGTTCATCCTCAGGGAAGTCACGACGTGTGGGTTGCCACCTATACGTCTTTTTTAAATTGCGCGAAATCATTCGCCATCAGGTTTGGTAGTGCAGTCAGAAAGATAAACGATCCTAAAAAATTTGCACAAGCATTGATTGAGTCACGATTTAATTCAGGTAAAAGTAGTAATGGAGGACATACCGGATACGCCAGTGAACTGGTGGCTATGATTGGTATGGTTAAGCGGAGAATGGCATGTTCAGTAAAATAGTGTCATTGCTTTTGTTTACTATTTTATCCGTGAGCAGTTATGCCCAGGTTCTTGTATCAAATATCCCGGTGTTTGATTTGGCTAAATTAAATCAGGAAGGGCTTGCCGAGACACAGGCTCAGGCATTATTGGTTTTATCATTAAAAAATAAAAAATATAATATTACATTGCCTAGCGTTTTTATGGACGAGGCCTTAAAAAATGATCAGGGTAAGCCATTTCATTCTGGATATTATAGCTTTGGTGTGGGCTATGACTCTCCTTCTGTTGGTGCTACGGATATCTGGGGATTATTTTCCGTCAGTCCGAAAACAGGTGATATCTGGGAAGAATATTCATGTGAGAGAATATCATTTCCGGCGCTACAAAAAATACAACAAGAAATAATGAAAAAAACTGGCGCGACATTTGCCAGTGAAGTGGTGCAACGGCGAGGGCTGGGCTGTACAGATGAATAGCGGGGTAGTTGGATCTACCGGGCATACGTTACCTGCAAGGGCAAGGCTGGCGGAGAAATAATGAGCATGGAGGTTTTAAAAACATCTGCTAAGGAATGAAGAAATGGGTAATTATGATAAAGCGTGTAATAACGTGGGTGCGGTAAGATTTGTCCAGGAGCACATGAAGGTTTGTGAGATAATTGCAAAAGAGCTTGACGTACCGGTAGAGAATATACTGGGTCTTGCTGCTGCCGAAAGTCAATATGGTACAGGTCGTATTGCCAGGGGATATAATAATTACTTTTCTCTCCAGGCTCCTGCATCATTTCAGTCAGGTCGGGTTCATCCAAAGGATAGTAACAAAACTTGGGTGGCTATTTTTTCTTCGTTTTCAGTTTGTGCGCGATCTTTTGCTGTCAAGTATGGTGACGCTGTTCGGGGGAAAAAAGATGCTCTGGTCTTCTCTGAAGCTCTGGTAGCTGCTGGGTTTAATTCAGGATCTCATATTACTGGTGGTACGGATAATTACGCCAGGATAACTGCTGGAATAATTATTATGGTCGGGCGGAGAATAGCATGCCCCGTAAAATAATGCTTGTTTTTTTTCTCTTTATATCTGAGTTCTGTTATGCCCAAGCGGTTGTATCTGAATTTAATTTGTCAGATATAAATCGCGGTGGAATGACGAAAGCACAGGCAGAAAAACTACTCATTATTGCACTTAAATATCAAAAATATGATTTATCGCTGGATGGCGTTTTTGTTGACGGTGATTTGCAGGATAAACACGGAAATCCTCCCCATCCGGGATATTATGATTTTAGCCTTGGCTATGATACACCGACTGCCGGAGCAATAGATTATTGGGGGCTGTTTTCAGTAAGTTCTCAAACTGGTGATATATGGGAAATAAATAAATGTGAGAGAATTATATTTCCGCAGTTGCAAAAAATACAACAAGAAATAATGAAAAAAACTGGCGCGACATTTGCCAGTGAAGTGGTACAGCGCCGGGGGCTGGGCTGTACAGATGAATAGTGGGATAGTTGGATCTACCGGGCATACGTTACCTGCCAGGGCAAGGCTGGTTCTGGCAGCAGAACAGTGAAGGGCGGTATATGGATGCACTGCGGCTGGTGGATGAAAAAAATAGAGGTCAGATGCTGTGAAAAAGTACGCTGTAGAGGTTCTGTTTATGTCTGCCTGTGCAGGAATGTTCCTGCCCGTATTTGCCTGGGGCGGAACAGATGTAAACATTGATAACCCGCTGGCGGAGTGTGTGGATATCCATCCCGTTCATCGTCAGGAAATGGATAACCTTACCATTCTGAAAACAACGGTCACACTGAAAAAAAGTACCGGTGAATGTGGCTGTTTCTCAGCATTAATCAGCTATACCAGCTTACTGGCGCAGGATGTTGAGGGTTACGGACGCGGAAGTGCATATTCCCTTCAGGAGGGGAATATCTCACTGGCGAAGATGCAGGGACGTTATCCTTTCAGCTTTGTATTATCGGTGGATAACCAGTCTGTACGGGATCAGAAGCTGGCGCTAATGATACGTTGTACACCACCGCTGTAATACACAGAATAGTCAGGGAGAAGATGATGGCAGTAAGACTGACTTTTGACGGGCAAAAGCTGACATGGCCTGGTATCGGGATATTTAAGGCGACCACGGGGTTACCGGATTTACAGTGGCCAGATAAACAGTGTGTGCCGGATGCGGCGATACCGGAAGGGAATTATAAATTGTTTATTCAGTTTCAGGGGGAGGCACCGATAAGAAATGCTGCGGATTGTGATCTGGGACCATCATGGGGCTGGAGTACCATTCCGCGAGGCCAGGCTGCCGGAACATGTGAGATATACTGGGCGAACTGGGGATATAACCGTATCCGGCTGGAATCAGCGGATGAGAAGACCCGAAAAGCCTGTGGGGGCAAGCGGGGTGGTTTTTATATCCATGATTCCACCAAAGGTTACAGCCATGGTTGTATTGAAGTGGAACCGGTGTTTTTCCGTATTCTGAAACAGGAGACGTAAAAAGAAAATGGTGAAAAGATATTTACGGTTAATGTTAAGTATGTTTCTGGTCAGCAAACGAATGGTGGAACAAAACAATAATACCGTTAAAACCGGATCAAATTATCGTGTCTGAACGTGCTGTGGTTGACAATGATTACAATGGTGGCCAGATAAGTAACGAGCACCAATGATAAAGTATATGACTGGCGGTGTGCTGGTTATTAATCAAATTTTTATAAAATGCAATGCGAATCTGGTAAGCGTAATAAAAATAAAATCATAATATTGTTATATTCATTTCCTTATTTATGTAATTCAGTATTTATGTTATGTGCTAATTTTTGTGTTTTTATTTTCATGGCTCTTGTCAGCAATATACCCTGTTCTTCTGGTAAATATTTAAATATAACAGGCTGGTTGCATTATAAAGTGCGGGGCACTGTTTCCTGACGGTGAGTCTATTTATTTTAATCCGGTATTAAAGGAGTCACTACCATGAGTTTTGTATCCACAAATAATAAATCCGGTATGGGAGGGCTGACGACAACCACGCCGCCGATAACCGGAGAAAGTGGCGGTGTCACCGCAGATTCAGTCGCCGGAAGCGTGGCAGATGCGGCAGAAGCCGCCGTGGAACAGGCTGCGGGATCGCTGTTTGGCGCATTGCCGGAGCCATCAGGACTGGTGAAAGCCGCGGTGGCAGCGGCGCAGGCTGCCGCCGCTGCAGGTATGGCGCAGGATGCGGTATCGGCCATCGTCTCTGCTGTTGCAGGCGGGCCGGGGGCGCATAATGTGACGGTCAGCGGCAGCGCCGTACCGCCGGGCGCATTACTGTTCGCCAGCCTGGACGGCGGCGAAACATTAAGTGAACTGTTCAGTTATGTGGTACAGCTAAAAACGCCCGACACCCTGAATCTGGGCTATGTCTCCCCGGCGGCCAACCTGCCGCTCAAACCGATGGTGGGCAAAGATCTGTGCGTCAACATCGAACTGGATGGTGGCGGTAAACGACATATCAGCGGGCTGGTCACGGCGGCGCGGGTGGTGGGCCATGAAGGGCGTTCGGTTACCTATGAGCTGCGTATGGAGCCGTGGGTAAAACTGCTGACCCATACCAGCGACTACAAAGCATTCCAGAATAAAACCGTGGTGGATATTCTGGATGAGGTTCTGGCGGAATACCCCTACCCGGTGGAAAAGCGGCTGGTGGAAAGCTACCCGGTACGCACCTGGCAGGTGCAGTACGGTGAAACTGATTTTGATTTTCTTCAGCGACTGATGCAGGAGTGGGGCATCTACTGGTGGTTTGAGCACAGCGAGGACAGCCACACGCTGGTGCTGGCGGATGCCATCAGCGCCCACAAAGCATGTCCGGACTCGCCGCTGGTCGAGTGGCACCAGGAAGGGCTGAAGCTGGACAAGGAGTTTATCCACACTATCACGGCAAACGAGAGTCTGCGGACTGGCCAGTGGGTGCTGGATGATTTCGATTTTACGAAGCCACGTTCATTGCTGGCAAACACCGTGGCAAACCCGCGTGAAACCGGTCATGCCACCTACGAGCATTATGAGTGGCCGGGAGACTACTTCGACAAGAGTGAAGGCGAGATGCTGACGCGCATTCGTATGGAAGCGCAGCGCAGCCCCGGCAGTCGGGTGCTGGGGGGAGGGAATATCCGCACACTCATGACCGGTTATACCTTCACGCTGGAAAACTATCCCACCGCCGAAGTCAATCAGGAATACCTGCTGATGCAGACCTTGCTGTTTGTACAGGACAACGCGCAGCACAGCGGGCAGGACCAGCACTTTACCTTTTCCACCCGTTTTGAACTGCACCCGACCCGTGAGGTGTTCCGCCCGCAGCGGACGGTGAGCAAACCCCACACCAAAGGGCCGCAGAGCGCCATCGTCACCGGCCCGGCGGGCCAGGAAATCTGGACGGATCAGTACGGGCGGGTAAAGGTACAGTTTGGCTGGGATCGCTACGGCAAAATGGATGAAAACAGCTCCTGCTGGATACGCGTCAGCTACCCATGGGCGGGCAAAGGCTTCGGGATGATCCAGATCCCGCGTATCGGCCAGGAAGTGCTGGTGGATTTCAAAAACGGCGATCCGGATCTGCCGATCATCGTGGGGCGTACCTACAACCAGGACACCATGCCGCCGTGGGGACTGCCGGGAATGGCGTCGCAGAGCGGGATCTTCAGCCACTCGCTGTATGGCGGGCCAACGAACGGCAACATGCTGCGTTTTGACGACAAAACGGGCGCGGAGGAAGTGAAGTTCCACGCGGAAAAAGATCTCAACACCACGGTGAAGAATAATGAAACGCATACGGTTATGGTGGATCGCACTAAAACCATTATTAAAAATGAAACCAACAGTATTGGTGAAGACAGAAACACCACGGTAACGAAGAATGACGGCCTTTCCGTAAAACTGGCGCAGACGATCAATATCGGCACCACTTATCGTTTAGATGTTGGCGATCAATTCACACTTCGCTGCGGCAATGCGGCGCTTGTTTTACATAAGGACGGCTCCATTGAGTTTTGTGGCAAGCAACTGATGTTGCATACCAGCGATGTCATGCAACTGATTGGTAAAGGTATTGATATGAACCCGGATGGCGGCACAGCCGTAACCGCCGATGATATTGCCCCCCTTCCCACCTCTGAGTGATCTGAATTAAACCTGGAGTTCTCATGGATCGACCATACCGCATACAGGAAGGGTGTTTTGTCCTGCCTGAAACATTTACGGATCGCAGCGTCAATATTTTTATCCTGGAGGGCAATGAACGAACATCGCCCAGCCTGAATATTTCCCGCGATACGCTAAAACCTGATGAAGACCTGCCCGCCTATATTGACCGCCAGATTGCGCTGATGAAAAAAAATCTCGGTCAGCACCGGGTATTGTCGCGAGCGCCTGCACAGGCAGGAACGGGCAATGATGCCCTGATGGGGGAACAAATTGCCGCCACCCATAAATCCGGGAAAACGGAAGTGTACCAGCGTCAGGCCGGGTTTATTGCAACCCCTGGCAAGGTACTAGTCTTCACCCTGACCAGTCCCCGTCCTTTTGATGATAAAGCAGACCTACTCTGGAACACCTGGCTGGCAGGCTTTCAGCCGGATAAAAACGAATAATCACACGGAGGTGTGACCATGTATGAAGCAGCCCGTGTGGATGACCCTATCTACCACACCAGTGCGCTCGCCGGGTTTCTTATCGGCGCTATCATCGGCATCGCCATTATCGCGCTTGCCGCCTTTGCCTTCTTTAGCTGCGGTTTTCTTGCCGGGCTGATTCTGGGTTTTATGGCCGATCAAATAGCCTCCGGGGTATTGCAACTGGGCGAGGCCATCGGGCGCTCCATCCACCACACGGCAGGAAAAATCCTCACCGGTTCGGAGAATGTCAGCACCAACAGTCGCCCGGCGGCGCGCGCGGTACTGAGTACGGTGAAATGCGATAACCATATCGCAGAAAAACGCATCGCCCAGGGTTCCGGCAATATTTACATCAACAGCCAGCCTGCCGCCCGTAAGGATGACCATACCGAATGCGATGCGGTGGTTGAAGACGGTTCGCCGAATGTGTTTCTCGGCGGCGGCACACAGACGGTACTGGAAATCAGTTCTGAAATTCCGGACTGGCTGCGCAAGGTGGTGGATGTATTGTTTGTCGTGGCGAGTCTGCTCGGCGGGCTGGCCGGGGCGTGGCGGCAGGCGGCAAAGCTGGGGACGAAATTTGGCACTAAATGTGCCGCTAAGTTTATCGGCGGGGAGCTTACCGGGATGGCCGTGAGTGAGGCTATCAGCGGGCTGTTCAGCAATCCGGTGGATGTGACCACCGGGCAGAAAATCCTGCTGCCGGAAACGGACTTCACCCTGCCCGGTCGCCTGCCGGTCACCTGCTCGCGTTTTTACGCCAGCCACCTGGAAACCGTGGGACTGTTGGGACAGGGCTGGCGGCTGAACTGGGAAACCAGCCTGCGCGAGGACGATGAACACATCACGCTGACCGGCGTACAGGGGCGGGAACTGCGTTACCCGAAAATGATGCTGACGCCCGGCCACCAGATATTTGGCCCGAAAGAACAGTTATACCTCAGCCGCCTGCATGACGGGCGTTACGTGCTGCATTACACCGATCGCAGCTATTACGTATTTGGTGATTTTGACAGTGACGGCATGGCATACCTGCTGTTTATGGAGACGCCGCACCGCCAGCGCATTGTCTTCGGGCACGAAGGAGGCAGACTGGTACGGATAGCCTCCAGCAGCGGGCATCACCTGTTACTGCACCGCACACAGACCCCGGCAGGGGAGCGGCTGTCGCGAATTGAACTGGTGCAGGGCGGCACCTGTGGCAATCTGGTGGAGTACCGGTATGACGATAACGGTCAACTGACCGGCGTGGTGAACCGGGCGGGAACGCAGGTGCGGCAGTTTGCTTATGAAAACGGGCTGATGACGGCGCACAGCAATGCGGCGGGGTTCACCTGCCGCTACCGCTGGCAGGAACTCGACGGCGCGCCGCGCGTGACGGAGCACGACACCAGTGACGGTGAACATTACCGCTTTGACTATGATTTTGCCGCAGGCACCACCACCGTCACCGGCAGGCAGGGGGAGTCATGGCAGTGGTGGTACGACAGGGAGACGTATATCACCGCGCACCGGACGCCGGGCGGTGGAATGTACCGCTTCACGTACAACGAAGACCACTTCCCTGTCAACATTGGGCTGCCCGGCGGTCGCACGGTGGCGTATGAATATGACATCCAGAACCGGGTGGTGAAGACGACAGATCCGGAAGGCCGGGTGACGCAGACGCAGTGGAACGGCGAGTTCGACGAAATCACGCGCACGGCGCTGGACGATGACGCTGTCTGGAAAACGCAGTACAACGCCCACGGCCAGCCAGTGCAGGAGACGGACCCGGAAGGGCGGGTGACGCAGTACGCTTACGATGAACAGGGGCAGATGTGCAGCCGGACGGATGCGGCGGGCGGCACGGTGGTGACGGCGTTCGACAGCCGGGGGCAGATGACGCGGTACACCGACTGTTCAGGGCGTAGCACAGGATATGACCACGATGAGGACGGCAACCTGACGCGGGTGACGGACGCGGAAGGGAAGGTGGTACGCATCAGCTACAACCGACTTGGGTTGCCGGAGACGGTGAACTCACCGGGGAAACAGCAGGACAGGTATACCTGGAATGCGCTGGGGCTGATGAGCAGCCACCGGCGCATCACGGGGAGCGTGGAGAGCTGGCGGTATACGCCGCGCGGTCTGCTGGCGGCGCACACGGATGAGGAGAAGCGCGAGACGCGCTGGCAGTACACGCCGGAAGGCCGGGTGACCGCGCTGACCAACGGCAACGGGGCGCAGTACCGGTTCAGTCACGATGCGGACGGCAGGCTGATGCGTGAGGTGCGCCCGGACGGACTGAGCCGTACTTTTATCCTGGACGACAGCGGTTATCTGACGGCGATACAGACCACGGGTACGCAGGGCGGCGTGCGGCGGGAGACGCAGCAGCGGGATGCGCTGGGCCGTCTGTTACGGACGGAGAATGAACACGGCCAGCGGACGTTCAGCTACAACCGGCTGGACCAGATAACGGCAGTGACGCTCACGCCCACGGAGGCGGGGCAACAGCAGCACCGGATGCAGGCCGACACGGTGCGTTTTGAGTATGACCGCAGCGGCTGGCTGACGGCGGAGCACGCGGGGAACGGTAGCATATGTTATCAGCGCGACGCGCTGGGCAACCCGACGGACATCACGCTGCCGGACGGGCAGCACCTGACGCATCTGTATTACGGGAGCGGGCATCTGTTACAGACGGCGCTGGACGGCCTGACGGTGAGCGAGTATGAGCGCGACAGCCTGCACCGTCAGATAATGCGCACGCAGGGGCAGCTTGCGACGTACAGCGGCTATGACGACGACGGGCTGCTGAGCTGGCAGCGCAGCCTGGCGCCCGGCAGTGCCCCTGTTCTTCCCGGCCAGCGCCCGGCGCGGCAGGGCTGCGTGACGTCGAGGGACTATTACTGGAACAACCACGGCGAGGTGGGCACGATTGACGACGGCCTGCGTGGCAGCGTGGTGTACAGCTATGACAGAAGCGGTTACCTGACCGGGCGCTCAGGTCAGATGTATGACCATGACCGTTATTATTACGATAAGGCGGGCAACCTGCTGGATAACGAAGGGCAGGGTCCGGTGATGAACAACCGGCTGCCGGGCTGTGGTCGTGACCGTTACGGTTATAACGAGTGGGGCGAGCTGACCACGCGGCGCGACCAGCAACTGGAGTGGAACGCGCAGGGGCAGCTGACGCGGGTCATCAGCGGCAACACGGAGACGCACTACGGCTACGATGCGCTGGGGAGGCGAATCCGCAAGGCGACGTACGGGCGGCACACGGGCCATACGGCGCGGAGCCGGACGGACTTTGTGTGGGAGGGGTTCAGGCTGTTGCAGGAGAACGTGCAGCAGCAGGGCTGGCGGACATATGTGTACGATGCGGAACAGCCGTACACGCCGGTGGCGAGCGTGACGGGGCGGGGAGAAAGCAGGCAGGTGTGGTATTACCACACGGACGTGACGGGCACGCCGCAGGAGGTGACGGCGGCGGACGGAACGCTGGTGTGGGCGGGGTATATCAGGGGGTTTGGAGAGAATGCGGCGGACATCAGCAACAGCGGGGCGTACTTTCACCAGCCGCTGCGGCTGCCGGGGCAGTATTTTGACGACGAGACGGGGCTGCATTACAATCTGTTCAGATATTATGCACCGGAGTGTGGACGGTTCGTCAGTCAGGATCCGATTGGGTTAAGGGGCGGGTTAAACCTGTATGCGTACTGCCCTAATCCACTGACATGGATAGATCCTCTGGGACTGGATTTACACCATATAATTCCGCAAGAGGTTTGGAAAACTTTTAAAACGGATTTAAAAAAAGTCACCGGATATGTGCAAAACGTCACGAAGAAAGCAATGGATGTAACAAACTTAATTGATCTGGATAAACCTTTCCATGGTAATCATCCTGCCTATAGTGCTTATGTAAAAGATAAAATTAGTGAACTTATAAAAAATAAAAAATTAAGTTTAACTGAGCTAAGAAATTTGCAGGATGAGTTGAGGTCTAAAATTAATGCTGCAAAAGCATCTGGTAAAAATCTGAATGACTATTTTAAAGGAGGTTGCTAATAATGAAATATAAAAAAATAAGAGTATCTTATGATACCGAAGTTACTGGAAATGTTAATGGAGTCTACTCGGTAGAGATAAAAGATAGTCTTTCCTTTAAAAGTAAAGAAGATAAAAAATATTTCGAAGGCTTTTTTTTGAAAAATAGCAAGGATTATAATAGAGTGATGATTGATGACTTTAAATGCATTGATGTTAATAAAATTCAAGAAATATGTTTTTTCCCTGTAAGGAAAAAAATAAAAGAAATAGATATGATTGATTTTTGTCCATTCAAACTTGGACTCGATTTTCTGATATCTAAAAAATTATTTGATATCATGAATAACTTTAACCTGCCTCCAGTTAATAAAATACCAACCAGAATCAACACATTCAATACAGAATATTTTTTGATTGGTTTTCCAATGATACCACAAGAAAGAATTGATTTAAATAAATCCATATTTTTTGATACAAAAAAAAGAAGCGAATTTAATTTAAAATCATACGACGCATTTATAAATACAGATTTTTCTGTTAAACCCAGAAAAATATATCCAGATGTATTTTACGATGTTGATACTATCGGTTTTCAGGGGAAAGGGCTATTTTTTTCTGACAGACTGATCGATGCAATACAGGACGCCGGGATTGTCGGGCTGCATGTTGATGACACTGAAATGGAAATGAATCCATAGACTGACACGGGATATTTGATGACCGCGATGTTGTTTTTTCTGTTGTTAGTGAGCAAACCGGCAATTGGTAGTAATACACTGAAGATCCCGACTCATCACCGGAATATCCCCGGTGTCATTCAGCGCACCGGGAAAATCTTTCAGCCATGCTTTAACGTTTCGCTGGTTGATATAGGTCACGCCCATCCCTTCAATACAGCCCAACAGTTCACGGGTATTTTGCAGCGTGATCACGATGCAGTCTTTCATCACCCGAATTTTAACGGGCACTCCGTTAATAAACCCGGCCTGCGGCATCCATTCACCGCATAAACGAACTGAACGTCCCTCAACCCGTGAATAGAACTCACAGTGGGTAAAATCCGGCACAGTATCAGCGCGAGTTTGCGTACGACGACAACGACTGCATGACGATGCACCGGGAGCCGGGCGGCGAACGGTATTACTACACCTGGGCGTGGTTTGAAGGCCCGGACGATGCGGCGTGGCGGGTGACGGGCCATCATACGGACAGCGGCGAGCAGTACCGTCTGGACTGGAATCTGGCAGAACGTTCGCTGTGCGTGACGGATAGCATGGGGCGTACGCGCTGCCACTGGTGGGATGCGCAGGGCCTGGTGACGGCGTACCGGGACGAGGCCGGGCAGATGACCACTTTCCGCTGGAGCGATGAAGAGCGGTTACTGCTGGGGATGACGGACGCGCAGGGTGGCAAATGGCGTTATGTCTATGACCGTCTCGGCCACCTGACGGAGACGCATGACCCGCTGGGCCGGGTTGAGCAGACGCAGTGGCACCCGGTGTGGCACCAGCCGGAAACGGAGGTGGATGCCGCGGGGGTGGCGTGGCGTTATGAGTATGATGAGCGGGGCAACCTGCAGGCGGTCAGCGACCCGCTGCACCAGCGCACGGTATACGGGTATGACCGGCACGGCCAGGTGGTGCGGATAACCGACGCGCGGGGCGGAGATAAATACCTGCAGTGGAACGAAGACGGACAGCTTATGCGCCACACGGACTGTTCTGGCTCGCAGACGGCATGGTTTTATGATGAACGCACGCGGCTGGAAAGGGTGACGGACGCGGAGAGTAACAGTACGCGTTACAGCTATGACGGCAACGGACATCTGACGGAGGTCATGTTCGCGGACGGGCGTACGGAGCGTTACCAGCCGGATGCGGCGGGACGGCTGGTGAAATATACGAGCCCGGCGGGGCAAATAACACGCTGGCAGCGGGACGGCCAGGGGCGGGTGCGCAGGCAGACGGATGCGACGGGTCGCAGGACGGCGTATGAGTACGACGCTTACGGGCGGCTGACCACGCTCACGAACGAGAACGGGGAAAGCTACCGGTTCCGGTACGATGTTCTGGACCGGGTGACGGAACAGACGGACCCCGGCGGCAGCCGCCGGGCATACGGGTATAACGCGCTGAATGCGGTGACGGCAGTGATATACGGCGGGGAGCGCGGGGGAGAAATCCGCCACGGTCTGGAGCGTGATGCGGCGGGGAGGCTGACGGCGAAAATCACGCCGGAGACGCGCACGGAATACCGGTACGACGCGGCGGACCGTCTGCTGGAAATCCGCCGCAGGCGGCATGATGCGGCGGAAGGCGGAGAGCCGGAAGTTATCCGGTTCAGCTACGACAGTGCGGGTAACCTGCTGAGCGAGGAGACGGCGCAGGGCGTGCTGCAGCACCGGTACGATGTTCAGGGCAACCGCACAGAAACGCAGATGCCGGACGGGCGGACGCTGCGGTACCTGTACTACGGGAGCGGACATCTCCAGCAAATCAACCTGGGGCGTGATGTCATCAGCGAGTTCACGCGCGACCACCTGCACCGTGAGGTGCAGCGGAGCCAGGGGCGGCTGGACATGCGGCGGATGTACGACCGGACGGGCCGGTTAACGCGGAAACTGACCTGTAAAGGAATGCGCGGTGTGGTGCCGGAGACGTTTATTGACCGGGAATATGCGTACAGCGGCCAGGATGAGCTGCTGAAAAAGCGGCACAGCCGGCAGGGGGTGACGGATTATTTTTACGACACGACGGGGCGCATCACGGCGTGCCGGAATGAGGCATACCTGGACAGCTGGCAGTACGACGCGGCGGCGAACCTGCTGGACAGGCGGCAGGGAGAGACCGCGCAGGCGGGTGCAGGCAGCGTGGTGCCGTTCAACCGGATAACGTCATATCGCGGGCTGCATTACCGTTACGATGAATATGGCCGGGTGGTGGAAAAGCGGGGCCGCAACGGCACGCAGCACTACCGCTGGGACGCGGAGCACCGGCTGACGGAAGTGGCGGTCACCCGGGGGGGCACCGTACGGCGTTACGGGTACGTGTACGACGCGCCGGGCAGGCGGGTGGAGAAGCACGAGCTGGACGCGGAAGGAAAGCCGTATAACCGGACGACGTTTTTATGGGACGGAATGCGGCTGGCACAGGAGTGCAGGCTGGGAAGAAGCAGCAGCCTGTATATCTACAGCGACCGGGGGAGCCACGAGCCGCTGGCGCGGGTGGACAGGGCGGCGCCGGGCGAAGCGGATGAGGTGCTGTATTACCATACGGACGTAAACGGCGCGCCGGAGGAGATGACGGACGGCGGGGGCAATATTGTCTGGGAAGCGGGCTATCAGGTATGGGGGAACCTGACGCATGAAAAAGAAACCCGGCCCGTACAGCAGAACCTGCGTTTCCAGGGGCAATATCTGGACAGGGAAACGGGGCTGCATTACAATTTGTACAGATTTTATGATCCGGATATCGGGAAGTTTATATCGGGCGATCCGATAGGGTTAGCGGGTGGAATAAACCTCTACCAATATGCGCCTAATCCGCTAAGTTATATAGATCCGCTAGGTTTATGTAAAAAATTTGCTGGTAAAGGTTCTCCGGCAGAAAGGGCCAGGAATTATAGAAGCACTGGCTAGGTAGGTGGAAAACGAAATATTGCAACATCCAATTATAATATTAATGGTCAAACAGGAACGGCTGATGCACTTAGTGGCATGAATACGAATAATTCACCATTTTTACATACTCCAGCAGACGGAAGTCGAAAGTTCACTACCTTCGAAGTGGGGCATGACAGGGCTTTCGATTCTGAAGTTAAAATATTTGAACATATAGCCAATAAATTTCCAACAACGGCAAAAGGTCGTATTGATCTATACTCGGAATTAAAAGTATGCCCCTCATGTTCAGAGGTTATAACTCAATTCAAAGCAATGTATCCTAATATTGAAGTTAATGTGACATGGGGAGGGTAATATGGAACAGCGAGCTTTTTTGATTGAAATTAAGAAGTTAATTGCATCGATAACGTCAAAAAACATGACTGTCAAGGGGTGTTCTACAGAGGATATACTGTATCTGGAAGAAAACTATGGAGAATTACCAAAGTCTTATAAATTATTTTTATCTCTTTTGGGTGTCGAATCTGGTGACTTTAAGGAAGGGACTGATCTTCTTTTTAAAGATATAAATGATATAAATAAGTATACAGTTGAGTTGATGCAAGAAAATAATATAAGCATTCCAGATGGAATGTATTCTTTTTTATTGCATCAAGGATATTCTGCGTTGTTTTTTATTGAAAGAGATGATGACCCTTCTGTATATTGCTATACAGAAGGGAAGGAGATAAAGAAAACTAAATATGTTTTCAGTGAATATGTTCTGGCTGAAATAGAATTGTATAATAGATACCAGTAATACATTAGGTGTTAATAAAGCCGGGAAAGAAATTAACTCTTCCCGGCTTTTTTATTATTTAACCCCCTGTCAAATCCCGCCTTCGAGCCTGCTCCGCTTAATCACCGGAATATCCCCGGTATCGTTCAGCGCCCCCGGAAAGGTTTTTAGCCACGCTTTCACCTTCTTTTGATTAATAAAAGTCACGCCCATCCCTTCAATACAGACAAAGAGTCCGCGGGTATGCTGCGGCGTGATCACGATGCAATCCCTCATTACCCGCACCTTGACGGGCATCCCGTTAATAAACCCCGCCTGCGGCATCCATTCACCGTACAAACGAACTGAAAGTCTCTCAACGCGTGAGTATGTAAGTATCCCGCATAATCGAGCCATTCACATTTAGAGATCATCCGACATAATCAATCTGCCAACGCAGGAGATCGCTATGCGTAAAGCCCGTATTACTGCGCACCAGATCATCGTTGTGATTAGATCAGTCGAATCCGGACGGACTGTTAAAGATGTCTACCGGGAGGCCGGTATTTCTGAAGCCACCAGGGATAACTGGAGGTCTGGATACGGCGGCAGGGATACGCGTGGAATCACAAAAGGCTCCACCGTATTTACTGTCTGCTCAAGCTGAATTTTCGCCGTAAGGGTAAACAACGGCTGCCGGTACGCAATCCCTCGCCACTGGTCACGCCGGAAGCGCTGAACCAGAGCTGGTTTATGGGCGTCGTTTTCGCACGTTCAATGTTGTTGATGACTGTAATCGTGAAGCGTTGTCGATTGAAATCGATCTGAATCTGCCAGCTCTGCGAGTGGTCCGTGTACTCGACAGGATTACAGCAACCTCGGTTATCCGGCCATGCTGCGTATGGATAAGGGACCGGAATTTATCTCGCTGGCACTGGCTGAATGGGCAAAGAAACATGTAGTAAAGCTGGCGTTTATCCAGCCGGGTAAGCCGAAGAAAAACGTTTTCATCGAGCGTTTTAACCGGACATACCGTACAGAAATACTCAATTCTTATCTGTTCAGAACGCTGAATGAGGTGCGGGAAATTACGGATAAAGGGTTATCAGAATATAACTGCGAACGTCCACATGAATCGCGGAACAATATGATACCGGAGGAATACCGCCAATAACGTTATCTGGCCGGAATCTTAAAAATGCATGGAACTAAAACGGGTCTATTTACAGGGGCACCTGCGATGAATTTCGCTGCACTGAAAAGCGATACCGGATGAGAGTTGCTTCAAATTAATGTGCCATGTTCACGGGGAGGTGGTGCGACGTTTGCATAATCCAGCAAGAACTGAAAGGAAGGGGAGAGCTTTTTCATGCCTGTATAATCAGTCTGGCCTGTGTCAGTCAGCTCTTAGTGTTGAGACTCTCGTTGGAGCGTTATAATTGCTTTTCCGTTTCGGAAAACAAGATTTTCCATTAAAGATCTTCCCTGCGAGGAAAAGTTAACTAATAATCTTACCGTCGAGTTAGGAGATGTATGTTTAAATATAAACAATGTTGCAACGATGCCTGATAATTATCCTCTCTTCGAAGATAAGTTTCCCACACCCAGTGTGGTGGGTTTCATTGTAATGTTATCACTTGAATGTAAATGGAAGGTATAATTGCTTTTTGACTGGCATTCTATTCCACCCTGACAATACGATGTTAACATCAATGCTGGTTATATTGGCAATAACGCAATTTTTTTCAGATTAAGAGGTGCTCTGATATATAGATTTTTATGACATTACTTGTTTGAATTGGTAACAAATACCAATAAGTACAAGTTGTTATTACCAGCCAGGGATTTTCCCATATGGTAAAATTTGTTATGACATCATAACATTCTGGACGTGCGATTTTAACTTAGTTTTAAAGAGGTATTTTTTCAATGAAAAACATAAAAAAATTAATTATCGCAAGCGTGTTGAGCATGATAACTGCTAGTTGTTATGCTGGTTCAATCGTGGTGGGCTCAGAGCAACAAAGTTCAGTGGATATTGGCTTTGCCTCTCCCCAGCAGTTGAGCGTAACATTTGCTCCAGTGGCGGGCTTAAAGGCTGGGGTGATTAAGTCTAATACGGAGATTGCGACTATTGCAGTTAGTTCTGTTGCTGCTAAACAATTCGCGATCGCAGCGGATTTTAAGGCAAAGAATGTCATGAATGGCGATACATGGACTTTATATGGTAAAAATACTGGCAAAGGAATCAAAGTGTACTTCTATGGTGAGACAACCTCACCAAAGGGGAATGTAAATTACAATGGGCATCAGTGGATCATATATGATATTAACGACAAACTTGGTGTTAAACTAGCTGGAGATCAGAATGTCCCAGCTGATGTCTTCCCAATGACTGTAAACATAGCGGCATATCAAGCTTAATAGTAAGCAACTTCTATTAAGTATTATTAAGTCTTAAAGTATTCCCAGCCACAGGCTTTTCTGTACGGTGAATTTTGGTATGACATTATTCATTCTTGATGTGCTGGGGGATTTTGAAAAGGTGGATTTCCGATGAAAAACATAAAAGATTTAATTATCGCAAGCGCATTGAGCATTATGGCTGCTAGTTGTTATGCTGGCTCGCTCGTGCCGAATACAAGCACTGGCGTGTCGGCGGATGTAAACTTCAGCAATCCTGGACAACTACAAGCACAGCTTACTCCAGTGTCTGGCTTGGTGGCAGGGCCTCATAAGGGTGATGAGGCTATTGCTATACTTTCGGCAAGCGGTTCGAGCAAACAATACGTGGTAACGGGAGATTATTCTAAACCTGAAAACAGTGGGCAACGACAGCGATGTGTGGACGGTAATTGGTAAAAGTGGTAATACCATTAAAATTACCTTTGGGGGGGTAGCCTGTGGCTCAAAAGGTTCATTAGTGGATGGTGCTTCGCATAAGTGGTGGATATATAACATGACAGACAAAGTCGCTGTGAAATTGTCTGGATCACAAACGGTAAAGGCTGATACTTATCCAGTGACGATACACATAGCGGAGTATCAAGCTTAATAGTAAACAACTTTTATTGCGCTTTATTAAAGCGCAATAAATATCAAGTCATACATTTTTTTATAACTTGTAATATGAAAATTATTAGTTTTGGTGTAATGGCGGCTGTTTTATTCGTCTCTAATTCTATAACTCCTCCAGTGTATGCCGCTGAGCAGAAATTAAGTTTAAACACTAAATCATTCAGCGTGAAGCTGGGGGCTACACGGGTGATTTATCACGCTGGTACAGTTGGAGCCACGCTCTCGGTGAGCAACCCGCAGAATTACCCTATTTTGGTTCAGTCTTCAGTCAAAGCAGCAGACAAAAGTTCGCCTGCTCCTTTTTTGGTGATGCCGCCTCTATTTCGTTTAGAAGCGAACCAGCAGAGTCAACTGCGTATTGTCCGTACTGGTGGTGACATGCCAACGGATCGTGAGACTTTACAGTGGGTCTGTGTAAAGGCGGTACCACCCGAAAATGAACCGTCGGATACACAGGCTAAGGGCGCGACCCTTGACCTCAATTTGTCCATCAACGTCTGTGATAAGCTGATTTTCCGCCCGGATGCCGTGAAGGGGACGCCGGAAGATGTTGCAGGAAATTTAAGATGGGTGGAGGCGGGCAACAAACTTAAGGTGGAGAACCCCACCCCGTTTTACATGAATTTAGCCTCCGTCACAGTAGGGGGAAAGCCCATTACAGGGCTTGAGTATATCCCCCCTTTTGCTGACAAAACACTAAATATGCCAGGTAGTGCCCATGGTGATGTCGAGTGGAGAGTTATTACTGACTTTGGTGGTGAAAGTCATCCGTTCCACTACGTCCTTAAATAAATCCAGGGGCTTAGCGGCAGAATATGAAGTTCAAACAACCTGCCTTGCTACTGTTTATCGCGGGAGTGGTTCACTGCGCAAATGCGCACACTTACACATTCGATGCATCAATGTTGGGCGATGCAGCGAAAGGGGTTGATATGTCGCTCTTTAACCAGGGGGTACAACAGCCAGGGACTTATCGAGTGGACGTAATGGTGAATGGTAAACGTGTCGACACCCGTGATGTGGTGTTCAAATTAGAAAAGGATGGGCAAGGAACGCCTTTTCTGGCTTCTTGTTTGACGGTCAGTCAGCTTTCACGCTACGGCGTAAAAACGGAAGATTACCCTCAGTTGTGGAAAGCAGCAAAGACCCCAGATGAGTGTGCGGATCTGACCGCCATTCCACAGGCTAAAGCGGTACTGGATATCAATAATCAGCAACTGCAACTGAGTATTCCGCAGTTGGCGTTGCGTCCGGAATTTAAGGGGATCGCTCCAGAAGATCTTTGGGATGATGGTATTCCGGCGTTTCTGATGAACTACAGTGCGAGGACAACGCAGACGGATTACAAAATGGATATGGTGGGGCGTGACAACTCTTCCTGGGTACAACTGCAACCGGGAATCAATATAGGTGCGTGGCGTGTCCGCAATGCGACCAGCTGGCAGCGGAGTAGTCAACTGTCGGGGAAGTGGCAGGCAGCATATACCTATGCTGAGCGTGGACTGTACTCACTAAAAAGTCGTCTGACTCTGGGGCAAAAGACTTCGCAGGGGGAGATATTTGATAGTGTGCCATTTACCGGTGTGATGTTGGCATCGGATGACAACATGGTGCCCTACAGTGAGCGGCAGTTTGCTCCGGTAGTGCGTGGGATTGCCCGCACGCAGGCTCGGGTGGAGGTCAAACAGAATGGTTACACCATTTACAACACCACCGTGGCGCCCGGACCGTTTGCACTGCGGGATCTGTCGGTAACAGACAGTAGTGGTGATCTGCATGTCACCGTGTGGGAGGCCGATGGCAGTACACAAATGTTTGTGGTGCCGTATCAGACCCCGGCGATAGCACTGCACCAGGGATATTTGAAGTACAGCCTGTTGGCGGGCCGATACCGATCGTCAGACTCTGCAACGGATAAGGCGCAGATCGCGCAGGCTACGTTGATGTATGGTCTGCCGTGGAATCTCACTGCATATGGCGGTATACAGAGTGCAACGCACTATCAAGCTGCATCGCTTGGTTTGGGAGGATCTCTCGGGCGGTGGGGGAGTTTATCTGTCGATGGAAGCGACACACACAGTCAGCGTCAGGGGGAAGCGGTACAGCAAGGAGCCTCCTGGCGACTGCGTTACAGCAACCAGCTGACTGCGACGGGGACAAATTTGTTTCTGACGAGATGGCAATATGCCTCGCAGGGCTATAACACCCTATCCGATGTGCTCGACAGTTATCGACATAATGGCAACCGTCTATGGTCGTGGCGGGAAAATTTGCAGCCGAGCTCACGTACCACCCTGATGTTGAGTCAGTCATGGGGGAGGCATTTGGGCAATCTGAGTTTAATCGGTTCCCGTACCGACTGGCGTAATCGCCCCGGTCATGATGACAGCTACGGACTGAGTTGGGGAACCTCTATCGGAGGGGGCTCGCTGTCATTGAACTGGAATCAAAACAGAACGCTGTGGCGCAATGGCGGGCACCGTAAAGAGAACATAACCAGCCTGTGGTTCAGTATGCCATTAAGCCGCTGGACGGGGAATAATGTAAGTGCTAGTTGGCAGATGACTTCACCATCACACGGTGGTCAGACGCAACAAGTGGGGGTCAACGGAGAGGCATTCAGTCAGCAACTGGATTGGGAGGTGCGTCAGAGTTACCGTGCCGATGCCCCGCCAGGTGGTGGTAATAACAGCGCATTGCACTTGGCATGGAATGGGGCTTACGGCCTGTTAGGTGGTGACTATAGCTACAGCCGGGCGATGCGCCAGATGGGAGTCAATATCGCGGGAGGTATAGTTATCCACCATCATGGTGTGACGCTGGGGCAACCTTTGCAAGGCTCAGTGGCGCTGGTTGAAGCGCCAGGGGCCTCGGGGGTGCCAGTTGGCCCCTGGCCTGGCGTTAAGACGGATTTTCGTGGCGACACCACAGTGGGCAACCTGAGCGTCTATCAGGAGAATACAGTCAGCCTCGATCCGTCGCAACTACCGGATGACGCAGAGGTCACACAAACCGATGTGCGCGTGGTGCCAACCGAAGGGGCGGTGGTGGAAGCGAAGTTTCACACTCGCATCGGGGCCAGGGCACTGATGACGCTGAAACGGGAAGATGGTAGCGCCATTCCTTTCGGGGCGCAGGTTATAGTCAATGGGCAGGATGGCAGCGCTGATCTGGTGGATACTGATAGCCAGGTTTATCTCACTGGTCTGGCGGATAAGGGCGAACTGACGGTGAAATGGGGAGCACAGCAATGTCGGGTTAACTACCACCTACCTGCCCACAAGGGAATCGCGGGCTTGTATCAAATGAGCGGTCTCTGCAGATAGCCGATTCTGAAGGAGAGAATAATGTGGATGAAAATACAGCGAGTGAAAACGGTTATCTATAGCGTAAGCTTACTGGTCGCTGCCAGTAGCTTGGTGCCGATAGCGAACGCCGCAGAAAAACTTCAGACAACGCTACGTGTAGGTACTTACTTTCGGGCCGGGCATGTGCCAGATGGGATGGTGCTTGCGCAAGGCTGGGTGACTTATCACGGCAGTCACAGCGGGTTTCGGGTATGGAGCGATGAGCAAAAGGCGGGTAACACGCCTACCGTATTGCTGCTGAGCGGGCAACAGGATCCTCGCCATCACATTCAGGTTCGCCTGGAGGGCGAGGGGTGGCAACCAGATACGGTGAGTGGTCGTGGCGCCATTTTAAGAACCGCTGCAGATAACGCCAGTTTCAGTGTGGTCGTTGATGGCAATCAGGAAGTGCCTGCGGACACCTGGACGCTGGATTTTAAGGCCTGTGCATTGGCGCAGGAGGATACGTAGCCGTCTGTTCCACTCATACTTCCTGTATCAGTGAATAAGGCGAATACTGTATATCAGGTTCGAGGATGTATTGAAAATTTACTCAAGGCAAATATGGTTAGCAATCTTCATTGCAGAAAAATCAATTGCTGATTGATTTTAAAATCTGAAATTCATCTTTTTTTGTAGGGAGAGGAATATTATGTTTCGTAAAATAATTTAACGGACACTGATGCCTTTATTATTTTCTGTTTTGTGGATTTGTTTGATTCACTCTTTTGTGAGCGGGGCTTTATAAGCCCTTAGTATAAGGTTTGTTTATCTGTCAGGTATTCATATGTGATATTTAAGATTTTATGTTTAGGGGGCTTTTTCTTGTCCCCTCAGGCGTAAAAATAATTTATTTTTTACATAAAGGAATAAAGCATATGTCTTATGCACGACATTTACCGGTATTAATGTATCACCATGTCAGTGATAAACCCGGACAGATAACCTTATCTCCCCGTACGTTCCGGGCGCAGATGAAATGGCTGGCTGAATCTGGCTGGAAAACCGTTACTGCTGCAGCGGTGGAAGCTTTTTATCATGGTGCAAGATTGCCTCGTAAAAGCGTCATGCTGACTTTTGATGGCGGCTGGCTGGATAACTGGTTGCAGGTTTTTCCGGTGCTGCAGGAGTTTAATCTGCATGCGCATCTCTTTCTTGTGACCAGTTTGATCAGTGACGGACCGGTTCGTATTCCTGCAGGCGAACCGGTGTACTCTCATGATGAGTGTCAGATGCTGGTTAAACAAGGCCGGGTTGATGAGGTCATGCTGCGCTGGTCAGAGGTCCGGGAGATGCACCTCAGTGGCCTTGTTGAGTTTCATTCGCACACGCACACCCACCGACGCTGGGACCAGAAGCCTGTGTCCCGTAATCCGTCGGATTTGCTTCGTGTCGATATTCTTCTTAGTCGTAAGCGGATGAGGGAGATGCTGGGTTACTGCAGTCAGCATCTGTGCTGGCCTGAGGGCTGGTATTGTTCTGATTATATTCATGTGGCTGAAGAGCTGGGGTTCACATACCTGTATACCACAGAAAGGCGTATGAACAATCCAGTCATCGGTTCACAGCGTATTGGTCGTATCAACACAAAGGAGCGAAAGAATGTGGGCTGGCTGAAACGTCGCCTGTTTTATCACACCACGCCCGGATTTTCTTCGCTGCTGGCCCGGCATAAGGGGGCACGTCGGATAGCTGACTGAGCCGGAGACCAGGATGAAAGTGCTGCATACCGAATCCTCCCCCATCATCGGCGGGCAGGGGTTGTAGGCTATATCCCAAATGATGGTGCTGATTTTGAGCAGAAATAAGATAACACCGGAAGCCGTGATAGACCCGGTTGCGCAGAATCTGGAGGCAGCAGGTCACTGGCGCAGGGCTTCTACCCGCTGGCTTTTGGTCATGGGCGATTTTGAATGTACAGAGGCCCAGCGGGAGTGGTTGTTGTTGCGCCGGAATTATTGCCTTGCGCAGATATCTTCCCCTGGCACCAGTAAAGCTGGATATCAGCGACGTGACGAAATGAGAGGAGCCTGCACATAGGTTTATGTTTTGAGTAAGCGTCTTATTTAAACCGTCTGTTCTGTTTCCTCCGCTTTCACAAATAATGTCGAGCCGGGTGGGGGACTCAAGTAAGAATAATCTGGCGATGTTTTGCTTGTTTCCACGGGATACTTTGTTAGGTGAACGATACAATTAATGCGCTCCAGACTGCGTCACAGAAAAGGAGAATGCCTTTGCAGAACGGGCGCATGACAATGAACCACTTTATTATTGAGATCTGGTTCGGCGACAACCTTGACGATCGCTTCTGAGATAGGGTATTTACACTGAGTGGTAAACAGGTTCAATTAGTAACCGGAGATGGATGCAAAATCATGATCGATTCAGATGCTATTTTGCAGCCAATAGGTTTTTTATTATGATGATATCAAGGACATTGAGGCACACAATGACGCATCAGTAAGTCGTTGATAGCTCCTTTAATATAAGAATTTCTTTTATCAACGGAAGATAATGATGGAACTGATCAATAATCGTGGTATGCGAGATTGGATGATATTTATTAAAGTGGCGGAAGTAGGGAATCTTTCCCGGGCTGCGCGGGAATTAGATATTAGCATTTCTGCTGTCAGTAAATCGCTTAGTCGCCTTGAGAATTCTATTGAGGTTACTTTACTTCGGCGCGATTCACATCACTTAGAGCTGACTGGAGCTGGTCAGACAGCCTATGCAAGCATGAAAAGGATAACATCTTCCTTTCAGTCCTTGCTGGATGAATTGCGAAATCCGGATAAAATTATCAGAGGGAGTATAAAATTTTCGGCTCCGGCTATTGTCTGTGAGTTTCTTGCCAATAAGTGGATATGGGAATTTACAGCTAGCTATCCGGATACAAAAATCTACCTGGATTCACGAGAGCGTAGCGATTTTTTTAGTAAATCCCTGGAGTTTGATGAGCTGGTTTTTAAAAGTGGCATAATCGAAAGTGAGGATCTCGTGTATCGAAAGATAAGCCCTTTAAAGTTGGTTCTTTGTGCAAGTCCGAAATATATCAGAAATATGGCAGGATCTCACATCCTGGCGATTTGGAAAATCACATTATTGTGGGTCTTCACAACCATGGTCTTTCCGGACCTCTTACTCTTTTCCGTCAAGAGGAATCATACACTATTAGTGGCGCTGTTAATGTTCATTTATCTTCCAATAATCTTTTGAGTGTTCTTAATTTGGTTTTAGAAGGGAAGGGTATCAACCTCATGACTCCGGCCTGGCTTGCCACTAAATACTTAAAAAATAATGAACTTGAAATTATACTTCCTGAATGGAGAGTTCCAGATCTCCCCATTTATCTTGTATGGCGTCATCGTCAGTATTATTCTCCTTTATTTCAACGCTTTCTGTCTTTTATTGAAGATAAATGGAATAATCGCCCACAAATTGATTTTCTGAATGATGATTAACTCGTTTGGAATGGTTTTGACACGTTCCTGACTTAAACCCACATGATGATGACTGAATTGAGGCATCGAGATATGCGACTGGCCGGCCAGTCGTCTTTTGACGATGCCCAATACAAAACATGATGCCGACTGACGGAAATGATAATACCCGGAAACAGGACGGGGCTGTTTTTGGGCAGCCGGAAGTTAAGCCCATGCCAGAAACGTTGCAGTGTACTGAAAAATGGCGCTAGGTTGCACTGTAAGTATCCCGCATAATCGAGCCATTCACATTTAGAGATCATCCGGCATAATCAATCTGCCAACGCAGGAGATCGCTGTGCGTAAAGCCCGTATTACTGCGCACCAGATCATCGCTGTGATTAGATCAGTTGAATCCGGACGGACTGTTAAAGATGTCTACCGGGAGGCCGGTATTTCTGAAGCCACCAGGGACAACTGGAAGTCTGGATACGGCGGCATGGAAGCTTCTGATATTAAATCTTGAGGATGTCAACGCCAGGATTTATGGTCGTTTTTCGCTATTTTTAATATCCGCTGTTTGATCACTTCTGCTGTCCGCTTTCCGCCATTTCATCTTCACTGATTGGCGTTGCGCTTTTGGTCAGCGCCCCGACTTTGCGTTTTTCCTTCAGTTGGTAACTTTCTCCTTTGATATTCAGTGTGGTTGAGTGATGCAGTAGCCGATCCAGGATCGCTGTTGCCAGCACGTTATCACCGAACATCTCTCCCCAGTCTGCGAAGCCTTTGTTTGACGTCAGGATAATGCTCGCTTTTTCATACCGTCGGTTCAGCAGTCGGAAGAACAGACTGGCTTCCTCACTGGTCATTGGCAGGTAACCTATTTCGTCCAGGATCAGCCCCCGCGCATAGCTCAGTTGTTGTAGCTGGCGCTCCAGGCGGTTTTCCAGCTTCGCTTTCATCAGCGTCTACCAACCTGTCCTGCGGCATGAACAACACCCGATGGCCCACATCTGCCGCTTTCACACCGGGGGCAGCGGCCAGGTGGGTTTTCTCCACTCCGGGGGCCCCAGCAGGATCACATTCTCGCAGCGCTCCACGAACGCCAGACCGGCCAACTCCCGGACGACCTTACGATCGATGCCTGGCTGGAAGCTGAAGTCGAACTGCTCCAGCGTTTTGACTCATGGCAGACGAGCCTGTTTCAGCCGGGATTCCATTCCGCGCTGATGTCTGCCGTTCTATTCCTGCTGCAGCGCCATGCACAGGAATGTCGACTTATTTTGGGCTGACAGAGGCATTGGTCGTTAAGACTTGTATATTCATGTTGCTTACTCGCACAAAAGGGGGAAAGGAACCGTAAACAACATTGACAGGTAAGGGACTGGCATCAATTTGAATGGTATTTTTTATAACATTATGTTTTAAAAGGTGAATTGTATTTTCATGGTGAGTTGTTCTGTTTTATATTGTTGTTTGTGGAATATTTAGCTAATATTTAATCTAAAAATAGTGTATTATATTGATTACACTTTGCTGGAGAGGTGTAAACATCAAGCGTAACCATATGATGTATATAAGTTTTTGTTTGCTGATATCATATTTTTAACAGATATTGAGCAAGTAAATCTGATCTAACTGTAACTTTAGTTTTCTAAATTAATTACTTTGCTTACTTTTTTTTACCTGGTTTTGTAAAACCTCATGATGATCAGTCTATTTGTGGCTTTGTTTAAGGTTTATTTGGTTTTGTAGTCTGAATTGTATCTCCCTCCTGGAGGGCTTTCTTTAGATTCTCTGTCTCCTACGTTGTTATGTTACGTATTTGTTGCTTTGAAGGAGGGGGAAATACAGTTCCATTTATCTGAGTAAGTCAGGTACACAGTAACAACTTTCTTATGAAGAATTTCCAAAATTTTTACTGCGGCGTTATTAATTGTTCAGCGATTCTTACAGATCTGTCGTTCGCTTTTGGTGAATGAAATCCGTGGACTTTTATTTACTAATTTTTTCTTTCCTGAAAAAAACAGAGGTATTGAGCGAAAAATTTTATTCCGTATGATGCCCTCCACACAAAATGTATTAACACTGAATCGTAATTTGCTTCTTTATGCTGATAACTTTCTGTCTATGCTAATACTAAAATTTAGATGACTTTTATACGGTAAAATCTGGTATGAATTTTAAAGATACTCTTCCCGGGGTGTTTCTCTGTGTCGCTATGTTTGCATGTGGTCATGCCAGGGCGAATATGCTCGTTTATCCCATGGCGGCAGAAATTAATAGTAGCCGCGAAGAGGCCACCTCGCTGTTCGTCTATTCTAAATCAGATCATGTGCAATATATTCGAACAAGAATCATGCGTATTGAACACCCCGGTATGCCACAGGAGAAGGAGGTACCAGCAGGGAATGATATAGAGACAGGACTTGTTGTCTCCCCGGAGAAATTTGCTCTTTCCCCGGGAACAAAAAAAACAATACGTGTTATCAGTACTCAGGCACCGGAAAGAGAGGAAGCCTGGCGGGTATACTTCGAGGCTGTTCCTGAACTGGAAGATGATCCACAGGCAGGCGGAAAGCAAAATTCATCCGTAAGTGTGAATCTTGTCTGGGGGGTGTTGCTGCGTGTTTCTCCGTCAGACCCCAGGCCTGCGCTGGTAACGGACGGTCACCACCTGCTGAATACGGGAAACACACGGCTTTCTCTTATTCGGGCTGGCAACTGCGACACCACATGCCACTGGCAGAATATAGGCAAAAGTATTTATCCCGGCGGGAGTGCTGATATTCCGGCCGGAATAAAAAGTAATGCATTTCGTGTGGAATATCGTACGGGTGCAAATTCACCGGTAATCTCTGCTGATTTAACAGCAGCCGGAAAGTAAAAACACACGGAGCGTACGCTATACCCTACATTTATTCTCAGGGGGAGCGGATGTATACCGAGTGTACATATATCACTGTAATAAACAACAAAGCAAGGTTATTTTTTATGAACATGAAAACATCTTTTATTGCCGCAGCTGTGGCATTGGCCACCGTTTATTCTTTTTCTGTTTCTGCGGTTCAGAAGGATATTACCGTCACTGCCAATATTGACAGTACACTTGAACTGCTGCAGGCCGATGGTTCATCCCTCCCGTCGACTATGAAGCTGGATTTCATGCCGGGTAAGGGCCTGGTCCATAAATCACTCCAGACCCGCCTTTACAGCAACGATCAGACCAAGTCGGTTAATGTAAAACTGTTGAATGCTCCACAACTTATCAACGTCCTGGATCCCACCAAAACCATTGATATGGAAGTGACTCTGGGAGGACGGTCACTGACCACCACCAATTCTGTACTGGAAGCTAAAACCCTGTTCCCGGACGGAAAAACTGGCGATGCTTCAGCTCTGCTGAACCTGGATATTGGTCAGAAGGCTGGAGCAGCCTTACAAAACCTGCCTGCCGGTGAATACAGCGGATTGGTCAGTCTGGTGATTTCACAGGCTGTCACTGCCGGCTAATAACTGGTTATTAGCTCTTCATCTGATCCGGTTTTGGGGGGGCACCGTTCGTACCTGAACCGGATCCGGTATTGATCTTATTATTCATTGCAATTCAGGTCTCTTTACGTGAGTCGTTATTTCTGGATGTATTATTTACTGGGATTGTGCAGTTTTACCAGCCAGGCAACTCTTATTCCCCCTCCTGGATTTGAATCTCTGCTGGAAGGACAGACTGAGCAAATTGAAGTGTTGCTACCAGGGCATTCACTGGGATTATTTCCGGTGGTGGTTAAACCGGACACCGTGCAGTTCATGTCCCCATTGATGGTACTTGAAAGCAGTGGGCTTGCCGCGTTGCCGGCCGCAGAACGGCAAAAAGCGCTGGCTGCACTCAGCCGTCCGTTGCTACGTAACAGCAATCTGGTCTGTGGTGTCTCAGAAGCAAAAGACAGCAGCGAGTGTGGTTACGTGGCAACAGATAAAGAGGATGTTGCGGTTATTTTTGATGAGAACAACGCTCAGTTATCTTTGTTTCTTAACCGGGACTGGTTGCCGGATGAAGAACGACGTGATAAACGCTGGCTGACTCCGACCCCGGAGGGTGTCAGCGCATTTATTCACCGCCAGACGCTGTATCTGAGTGATGATCTCCACAGTCGTAATATGACACTGAATGGTAGCGGTGCCCTGGGGCTTGGTGACGGTCGTTATCTGGGAGGCGACTGGGCGGCTATCTGGAATCAGTCAGAACATTACAATAACAGTCAGGCCTGGTTTGACAATCTGTTTGTCCGTCAGGATCTCGGCAATCAGTATTATCTCCAGGCTGGTCGGATGGATCAGCGGAATCTGTCCAGCGCCACGGGGGGGGATTTTGGGTTCAGTCTGCTTCCCCTGAGCCGGTTTGATGGATTACGAACCGGGACCACCCAAGCTTATGTTAACCATGAGGTGGACCATAATGCCACTCCGGTTATGGTTCAGGTTACCCGAAATGCCCGTATTGATATTTATCGTGGCAGCGAGTTGCTGGGGAGTCAGTTCCTGACCCCGGGAATGCATACCCTGGATACTCATTCTCTTCCACCGGGAAGCTATCCTCTGGCGTTGCGGGTGTATGAGGATGGGATTCTGCGGCGAACGGAGACCCAGCCCTTCAGTAAGGGGGGCAATAGCTTCAGTGCACAGACCCAGTGGTTTATTCAGGGCGGGCTGGAAGATACCGGGGATAAAGCCAGCCATTATGACGGTGAGACTGTCATGGCTGCCGGATTCCAAACTGGGCTGCGGAAAAATATCAGTCTGACCGAAGGTATCTCTCTGGCACATGAGGCCTGGTACAGTGAAACCCGACTGAATTCACAGCATGCAGTGCTGGATGGCACGCTGGACCTTTCTGCCGGGATACTGCATGGGACAGACAGCACGAGCGGTAACACTGAGCAGGTGACATACAACGACGGATTTTCCGCGAGTCTGTGGCGTAACCATACGGAAAGTGATGCCTGTAGTGGTCGTCATCCACAGTCAGTGCATGCCAGTATGACCTGCCAGACTTCGATGAACGCCTCCCTGTCGGTTTCGGTGGGGAACTGGTATGCCCTACTGGGATACAGTACCAGCAGGACAGAAGGTCGGCCGGTTTACCGGGGATATGATGATAACAGTGACAAAGAAAATGTGTTCTGGCGACAGGCATACATCCCTGCCTCTCACCGCGAATCTGCTCAGGCTAGTGCAACGTACAGCCTTAATATGGCTGGCATGAATATTAATACCCATGGGGGAGTATGGCGAACCCGAAATGACGGAATGAATGATGATGGCTTGTTTATGAGTGTCAGTGTGTCATATGCCTCTCAACCACCGACAATGACTGGCAGTAATAGGTATACCTCAGCCGGGACCGATATTCACAGTAGCCGGAATCAAAAAACACAGACGTCCTGGAATGTGAACCATGTGAGATCCTGGCAGCAGGATCTGTATCGTGAACTGTCGGTGGGTTTCTCCGGTTATAACGACGACAGCTGGAGCGGGAGTCTCGGCGGACGCATGAGCGGCCGTATGGGTGAACTGAGCGCCACTATCAGTAACTCCCATCAACGTAATGCGGGCAGCGCCAGTTCACTCACCGCTGGCTACAGCTCGTCTCTGGCGTTATCCCGTAATGGACTGTTCTGGGGAGGTGGTCAGGACGGTGAACCGGCCTCTGGCATGGCGGTGAACGTGGAGTCAGAGGGGGACGAGGGCAGTAGCGGGAAAGTAGTCAGCGTTCGTGGCAGCAGCCAGCCGTTCAGTCTCGGTTTTGGTCAGCAGTCGCTGTTGCTGATGGAAGGCTATAACGCCACGGAGGTGACCATTGAGGATGCAGGGGTTAGTTCACAGGGTATGGCAGGCGTAAAAGCGGGAGGGGGAAGCAGGTGTTACTTCCTGACACCCGGGCATCTGCTGGTTCACAACATCAGCGCCAGTATGAGCCGACTGTACGTTGGCCGCGTACTGGACAAGGATGGCAGACCGCTGCTGGACGCACAGCCACTGAACTATCCATTTTTGTCGTTGGGACCTTCCGGGCGATTTAGCCTGCAGAGCGAGCATAAAGAATCCAGCCTGTGGCTGCTGTCTAAAAACAGGATCCTGCGTTGTCCGATGTCAGTACATAAACGTCGGGATGTTATGCAGGTAGTGGGTGATGTGCGGTGTGAATTAAGTGACGTGGATGCCCTGCCACAGGCGTTGCAAATATCGCCGCGGGTCATCCGTTTGCTGAACGTGGCAGGTTTGCTGCGCCATTCCGTTCAGGAAGCCTGACGTAGAGATAAAGGCGTTAACTATGAGTAATAAAATGAAGTGGACGAGTATGACAGCCCATTGGTCAGCAATTATTAATTTCATCCGAAAATATGTTTATCCAGCAAGGATAATTGCCATCCTGCTGATGGCTGGCGCTACACTGCCACAAGTCGCCGATGCGATTACCGTCGACCTGAATTACGACAAGAACAATGTAGCGGTCATCACTCCTGTCTGGTCCCAAGAATGGAGTGTAGCAAATGTGTTGGGGGGATGGGTATGTCGTTCAAACAGGAATGAAAATGAGGGGGCGTGTGAAGAAACACATTTGGTATGGTGGTATGCTTTTGGAGCTTATTCAAAAATTCGTCTGCGTTTCAGAGAACAAATCAGCCATGCTGAAATCACGCTCATACTGCTCGGCAGTGTTCGTGATGCCTGTTATACTGGTGTCATCAACATGAACGCTGCTGCATGTCAATGGGGTAGGTCGCTGAAACTTAGGATACCTTCAGAAGAGCTTGCGAAGATACCTACAAGCGGAACATGGAAAGCAACGTTAGTCCTGGATTATTTACAATGGGGCGGAGACGATCCTTTAGGCACATCAACTACAGATATCACGCTGAATGTAACAGACCACTTTGCTGAAAATGCGGCTATTTACTTTCCGCAATTTGGTACAGCAACGCCCCGGGTGGACCTGAATCTTCACCGGATGAATGCCTCACAAATGTCGGGCAGGGCTAATCTGGATATGTGTCTGTATGACGGAGGTGTGAAAGCCCGTTCATTACAGATGAAGATAGAAGGAAGCAATAAGTCAGGTACGGGATTTCAGGTTATAAAGAGCGATTCTGCTGATACGATTGATTATGCGGTCAGTATGAATTATGGGGGACGAAGTATTCCTGTCACCCGTGGCGTGGAGTTCAGTCTGGATAACGTGGATAAAGCAGCAACGCGTCCGGTGGTACTTCCCGGGCAACGGCAGGCGGTACGTTGTGTGCCAGTGCCCCTTACCCTGACAACACAACCCTTTAACATCAGAGAGAAGCGTTCTGGTGAGTATCAGGGAACGCTGACAGTGACAATGCTGATGGGAACACAAACCCCCTGACAGTAATTATTTATTTTATTGATATCTTTCTTATATGGTTTTTTAAATCAGAGTTCTCTTTATATACTTGTTTTATTTAATAAAGAGAATCTATTCACTTATGAAAATCAATGCGTGAGGTTCTGCTTTCCTATGACTGTGTATTTAGATGATAAAGATAAAGAATTATTGAAAGAAATCCAAAAAGATTGTGCACAAACTTTATGGCAACTTGCATATAAAGTGGGACTTACGCCCACACCATGTTTCAAACGTTTAAAAAAACTTAAAGACAGGGGGGTTATCATTGGTCAGTTCGCTTTATTGGATAAAGAAAAACTAGGTCTTTCACTTAATGTCTTTATTATGATTAACATATCTGAGGAGCAATACGCTAGTATTTCTGAGAAAATAAAGTCAATGCCTGAGGTTATTGCCTTTTATCGAATTTCTGGATCATTTAATTATTTAATGCATACAGTATTTACAGATATGAACGATTACTATAGTTTTTATGAGAAAATAATATTAACTAATTCTTCAATTAGTGGATCTGCATCGAGCTTTGTTCTTGAGCAAATAAAGGAAACAAACGAACTGCCAGTGTGAAAGTGTGATGTGTACTTACTGATTTAATACATTATTATCCTTCTTACGGAACAACAACGGCAGATTGCGGCTGTTGAACAAGGATTTTAATCAGCAGTGGTGAAATTAAGCGGCACAGAATAACACAGCGGAATATCACATGGTTAAATATCACCCCGTGCATGTAACAAAAAACCGCATTAAAACAGATGATGTTACTGATATTTATTTCGTTGAACCCTTCTGGAAAAAAGGCGAAAACCACATAATTGAGTCATTGATGTTTTTTGAAGAGTTACAAAAGTCATTTAATTTATTCAACCATAAATATGGGTTAAATAAATATATACTCAGGATCCCCTGGGAATTTGTGCTCATACATATGGAAAGGATCAGTAAATTAAATAGCGTCGGGTTATTTGCTGTTTCTGTTGACTTTAATAACAACCACAAATTTCTGAGCGAGTACATCAGGAGTCGCAGAGATTATGGTATGGAAGTTTGGTTTGATTTTTGTGGTAAACATTCTTATTCCAGTGAAATTAAAAACCTTGGATTCTTTTTTCAGGCTTGCGTAGTGCCTCGTGATCCTAATTTTATTAGTAGTGTTTATCATTATCATAAGTTCCAAAAGATTCTTGTCGGGGATATAAATGATGTAGAACAGAGGGCCGTGTACCAGAACGAAGTTGATTACATGTATGGAATGCAATGGCCATCGTCATATGACGGTTTTTTCTTTCGGGATCATAAAAAAAATGAAACTTGGTGTATATAACAGAAGGAGTGAAAATTTGAATCAAAAATATCTTATTTATTTTTTGTTTAATTATTGTTTTGTTTTTTATTACGATTAAATATAAAGAACATCATTGTTCGTGCGGTGGGGAGGCTGGAAGTTTAGGGGATGACCGTTTATCAACAATTTTATTACAGCCACCATACGAATGGTTTATATATGCACTAGATGTATTATTTTAGTTTAATATATCGATGGTTGCTATTTGCATTGATGATGTTCCGTTACATTAAGGAATATACATCTGTATCTCGTTATACGCACACTCACATTACTAATCATTATTAATATGAGTGTGGTTCTTGTTTTACGCATGCATGGTTGCATGTGACGTTAAATTTAAATGAGCTGACTGTATGAATTCTAAATACTTTAGAGAGGTGTTTTTTGTCTCGGTAGTTGTTATATTATTATTTTATTTGGTGTTATTTGCAGCCAGTGCTCATGCTGAAGGCGGTTTCAGATCTGGAGGCATTGGGTTATTTATGACGGGAACAAGAGAGATGCTACTGTAGAGATAATAAATTCTGCTAAAGATTCCCCAATTCTTGTGCATTGACATCCTCCACGTCCTGAAGGGCGTGGGTTCCTGCTCCAACGGGCTGCCTGACTGCACGCTCCTTCCACAGGCAAGCACGGCGTGTCCCGCTCTAAAATGTTACGCGCGCCGTTTACATCGGCGTTCGCAGTATATCTTCATACCAGACACTTGTAAGTATCTCGCATAATCGTGCCATTCACATTTAGAGATCATACAACAGGACGGGACTGTTTTTGGGTAGCCGGAAGTTAAGCCCATACCAGAAACGTTGCAGTGTACTGAAAAATGGCGCCAGGTTGCACCTGTTCAACGATTTTCTGAAGGCGCAGGAGTATTCATTACTGATATCCTCCATTGCGCCTTCGGGAACCCACAGGACCAGCTATTTTACCGATAGTGTTTAAAAGGCGTAAGTAATGCCGAGCATGAAGTCATTGGAGGCAGCCTTTGTGTCTGCATCATAAGCGGTATGTTCATCACCAGCATAGTGATTTTTTGAAATGCTCACTTTGCCTGCATTAATGTATTTATAACTGGCGTCAATCATAATATTATCTGTTACAGCATATTTTGCACCGATACCTGCGCCCCAGGCAAAGTTATTTTTTGAAGCAGACAGAGTTTCATTAATACCAAAACCAACAGGAATGGTGTTATTACTTAGCTTCACATGAGCGAGGCCAACGCCTGCGCTGATATAGGGTGTAAATGCCGTACTATTGTGAAAATCATAATAACCATTAACTATGTAAGTGGTCATTCGGACCTGATTTTTTACATTTATGTGTACTGGCTGACCAAATGCAATAATATCCTGCCCGCCTTTAGCATCCGTCTCACCTCTGAAAGTGGTATCCAGTTCTAAACGTACTGGAAGCTGGAATGGATCATAAAAGTCATAACCGATAGCAACCCCGCCGCCAAAAACGCCTTTGGTACGGTCAGGTAACGTTGCATGACCATTGACTATCTCCTCCTGGCTGAAGGTTGAGTTGATTCCATAGACATTGACTACGGATGTCCCCGCTTTCCCGGTGATATAGATCCCTTCTTTTGCTGATGCAGTAGCGGACCAGGTTACCACAAGGGGAATGATGCAGACTGCGAAAAAGTTTTTCATTTCAGAACCTGCCTTAATATTGGGCTAAAAGACAAGTTTCACGGTATAGGGTGTGATATAACGATTACATAAACGAAGCCCAAAAAACGGTCTATTGTAACGCTGGGTTTTCTGTAAGCGGGTAAAAAATGAGATGAAGATTTTAAATAACAATACGATAATCGTCGGTATGGAAATCCATCTCCTCGCCAAATTGCCCCACGTACGGTTTCACTTCTACGTTGTGTAACGGGTAGTGTGAGATGGTGCGATGCTGTAAGAAAAAGATGAATTTGTACCCGACCTGGATAAAGCCCGTTATCCAGGAATAACGGGCAAAAATATTTACTCAAGTGCTTGGGCGAGATCTTGTTGTACCTGTTGACGCTGTTCTGGTGTTAAGACTTTGCTTAAATCAAAATAATATTTAACCCGATAATAGCGAGCCTGTTGTTCTATGTTACTGAAGGCTGCAAGCTGCTGTTTTACGGCGGCGTCATCCCATTTACCGGATTTAATCACCTCTATCAGCGCACCGTCTTTAATTCCCTTCATAGAAATCTGACTGACGTCGGTTTCCAGTTGTTGGTGAAGTTTTTTGATCCGGGTAATCTGATCGTTTGTCAGCTTCAGATGCTGGACAATAGGATCCTGGGCGGGCAGGGGAGGATTGGGAACAGCGGTGGCGAAAGCGCCAAAAGAAACGCCCGCCAGAGTCGCTGCCAGTAAAGTTGTGCGTACAAAGTTTTTCATGAAGATATCCTGATAAGGGAGTGATTAACCGTTTTTATTACCCACGAATGGCGAGCAATTATCTTAGAGCCTATCCCATTAGGGCTATTTTACTTGCCATTTTGGACCTGGGCAGTGCTCAAAATCCTCACGTACTACGTGTACGCTCCGGTTTTTGCGCGCTGTCCGTGTCCAAACTGACTGCGCCAATAACGCCTGGTGGGATAGGCTCTTAGTCAGAATACGTTGCCTGCCACATTACGCCACGCGAATTTGTTTTACGGAGAGTTACGGAGTGAAACAATCCCGCCGCGGTGAGCGGCAGGTTGCTTACAAGGTGAATGGATCGGCATCGCGCCAGGCTGGAAATTTTTCGCGATAGTCCTGCAAGGCGACGAGAGAAAGATCTGCATCGATACGTGTCGCCTGGTGTGGTTCGGCGGTGGCGATAATGTCGCCCTGGGGATTAATGATTCGGCTATCGCCGCGATAATGTAACCCGTTGCCATCGGTGCCAACCCGGTTGCAGCCTGCGACATAAGCCTGATTTTCAATAGCGCGCGCCGTCAGTAATGTTTGCCAGTGTAGCGAGCGCGGCGCGGGCCAGTTCGCTACATACAGCGCCAGATCGTAATCATTGCGGTTGCGCGACCATATCGGAAAGCGCAGATCGTAACAGATCAACGGCAGGATGCGCCAACCGCGCCACTGCACGATGATGCGTTTATCGCCTGCGGCATAATGTTGATGTTCATCCGCCATACGAAACAGATGGCGCTTATCATAGAGATGAACTTTGCCTTCCGGTTCAACCAGTAAGAAGCGATTTACGGCGCCGCGCTCAGTTTGTAGCGCCGCGCTGCCGGCAATCAGAGCGTCAGTTTGTCGGGCTTTGGCCTGCATCCACGTAATCACGCTATCTTGCGAAAGTGAGTTATTAGCGGCCTCCATCGCGAAGCCGGTGGTAAACATTTCAGGCAGAACAATCACATCCCGGCCAGATACGAGCTCTAGCTGTCTGTCAAAATGACGCAGGTTTGCCAGGCCGTCCATCCAGACTAAAGGTTGTTGCAACAGAGTAATTTTCAAACCAGACACGATCGGAGCTCCTCATTGAACAGCGTCTTTACACTGTAGCATGAGCAATAATAAAAAAGCGGCAAGAAAAAGCCCCGCGAAAGCGGGGCAGGAAAGACACGAGACTGATTATGCGGCTTCGACTTTACGCACTTTCTCCGGCAGCTTTACCGGTTTGGTCGCCAGCGCTTCAGGTTCAAAATCATCAACGTTGATACTGCGCAGGCGGCTCTCTTCCGCTTTCGCCAGGATGGCGGCTTCATCTTTATCTATAAGCCCTTTCGCCAGCGCATTGCGCGCCAGTTCATCCAGACGAGTAAACGGCAGATTTTTACCCAGTTCTTTGCAGATGCGCTGGTGGATAGGGTCGGCAGCGATGACATCACGCAGCGCTTCTTCCAGTAAACCGACCGGATTATGTTCGGCGGGCGTCAGATACTGACCGCGCCCAATACGTGAACGTGTGGCGTTCGGCACCTGTAGGATCTTCGCCACGGCGTGATCCAGCTTATCAGACGGCGCCAGATAATGACGGCCAGTCGGGAAGATCATCGCGGTGAGCAATCCGGCCACGACGCGGTTCGGGAAGTTCTGCAGCAGATCGTCCATCGCTTGTTCAGCACGATACAGCGCATCCTGTACGCCCCAGTGCACCAGCGGCAGGTCGGCTTCGTGGCGGCCTTCGTCGTCGTAACGCTTCAGTACGGCTGAGGCCAGATAAAGCTGACTCAACACATCGCCCAGACGCGTGGAGATACGCTCGCGGCGTTTCAGGCTGCCGCCCAGTACCGCCATTGACACGTCGGACAGCAGGGCCAGGTTTGCGCTCAGTCGGTTCAGATGCTGGTAATAACGCTTCGTGGCGTCGCCGGTTGGCGTATGGCTCGTTAATCCGCGGGTCAGGCCAAGCCAGAAACTGCGGACGGTATTGCTGCCGACATGGCCAATATGTTTAAACAACAGTTTATCAAAGGCATTCACATCATTATTCTGCGCTGCGGCCATCTCTTCCAGTACATAAGGATGGCAGCGAATGGCGCCCTGACCAAAGATCATCATGCTACGGGTCAGGATATTCGCGCCTTCCACGGTGATCGCGATAGGCGCGCCCTGGTAAGCACGCGCCAGGAAGTTGCTCTCGCCCAGCATAATGCCTTTACCCCCAGTGATATCCATCGCGTCGATAATGGACTGCTGGCCGCGGTGGGTGCAGTGGTACTTCACGATAGCCGACAGTACCGCCGGTTTTTCGCCTAGCATAATGCCGTAGGTGATTAACGATGCGGCGGCATCCATCACATAAGCGTTACCTGCAATACGCGCCAGCGGTTCTTCAATACCTTCCATCTTGCCGATAGAAATTTTGAACTGACGACGAATGTGAGCATAGGCGCCGGTTGCCAGCGCGACGGATTTCACCCCGCCAGTGGAGTTGGACGGCAGGGTAATACCGCGTCCTACCGACAAACATTCCACCAGCATACGCCAGCCCTGTCCGGCCATTTTGGGGCCGCCGATAATATAATCAATAGGCACGAAAATATCGTTACCGCGGGTTGGGCCATTCTGGAACGGAACGTTAAGCGGGAAGTGACGACGACCAATTTCCACACCCGGCGTTGAGGTGGGGATCAGGGCGCAGGTAATACCCAGCTCTTCTTCTCCGCCTAACAATCTATCCGGATCGGAAAGCTTAAACGCCAAGCCCAACACGGTAGCTATCGGCGCCAGCGTAATGTAACGCTTGTTCCAGGTCAGACGCATACCCAGCACCTGCTGGCCCTGCCATTCGCCCATGCAAACCACGCCGGTATCCGGAATAGCGCCTGCATCAGAACCTGCTTCCGGGCTGGTCAGCGCAAAGCAGGGGATTTCTTGGCCGCGCGCCAGTCGCGGCAGATAGTGATTCTTCTGCTCTTCCGTACCATAGTGCTGCAACAGCTCGCCAGGGCCGAGTGAGTTTGGAACGCCGACGGTGATAGCCAGAATCCCGGAGACGCCGGACAGTTTTTGCAGTACACGGGACTGCACATAAGCGGAGAACTCCAGCCCGCCGTACTCTTTTTTAATGATCATCGCAAAAAAACGATGCTCTTTCAGGTAAGCCCACAGTTCCGGCGGCAGATCCGCCAGTTCATGGGTAATCTGGAAATCGTTCGCCATCCGGCACGCTTCTTCTACCGGGCCGTCGAGAAACGCTTGCTCTTCGGCAGTGAGTTGCGGTTGCGGATAGTTGTGCAGTTTTTTCCAGTCAGGCTTGCCCTGGAACAGATCGCCTTCCCACCAGGTTGTACCGGCATCAATCGCTTCTTTCTCAGTGCGCGACATCGGCGGCATGACCTTACGGAAGCCGCGGAACACCGGTGCGGAAATCATTGATTTTCGCATCGGTGTGAGGTTAAACGGCACGAGGATAATGGCCAGAGGAACCAACAGCCAGATGGACCACAGGCCAGCGACGCCAAGTGCGGCGGTCCAGGCGAGCAGAATCAGGCTGCTGAGAAATAAACTCACGCGGTGATAGAACAATGCGCCGAGCAGAACAACCGTAGCGATAATACTCAAAATCATCATAACGAAAAGCTCCCTTGCTTGTAGGAGGTCTGACCACTTGTGATGATTAGGTTGTAGTGGATGTAAAATCTTTTAGCAATGTGTTTACAAAATAATTACAACAAAGCTCACATTGTTGCCGTTTTTGGGGGCACGAAAAATCAAAAGCGTGAGGCGTTAATTCGGCTTATGCTTCTCGCCTGTACTGCTATCCGGTACACTGCATACTGTCATTTACATTCATGCTGAAGGATATCCTCATGTACCAGGATCTTATTCGTAACGAACTGAACGAAGCGGCGGAAACGCTGGCTAATTTTTTAAAAGATGACGCCAATATTCACGCCATTCAGCGCGCGGCGGTCCTGTTGGCTGACAGTTTTAAAGCGGGTGGTAAGGTACTTTCCTGCGGTAACGGCGGCTCCCATTGCGATGCGATGCACTTTGCTGAAGAGCTGACAGGTCGTTATCGTGAAAATCGTCCGGGCTACCCGGCAATTGCGATTTCTGATGTTAGCCATATATCCTGCGTCAGTAATGATTTTGGCTATGACTATATTTTCTCTCGTTACGTTGAGGCGGTAGGGCGCGAAGGCGATGTCCTGTTAGGGATCTCGACGTCGGGTAACTCTGGTAACGTGATTAAAGCGATTGCCGCGGCCCGTGAAAAAGGCATGAAAGTGATTACGTTGACCGGCAAAGACGGCGGCAAAATGGCGGGAACGGCGGATATTGAAATTCGCGTACCGCACTTCGGTTATGCCGATCGTATTCAGGAAATTCATATCAAAGTGATTCATATCCTGATTCAGTTGATCGAAAAAGAGATGGTTAAATAAGCCGATAATTTTTGCCGGTCTTATCGGGCCTGGAACGAGTAGGCCCGATAAGCGAAGCGCCATCGGGCATTGTGCCGGATGGCGACGCAAGCGTCTTATCCGGCCTACGAGCTGTGCTTTGCTGGTCTTATCAGGCAATTAACCGTTTTAAGGTAGGTGATGTATGTGCGAACTGCTTGGGATGAGCGCCAATGTGCCGATGGATATCTGCTTTAGCTTCACCGGACTGGTGCAGCGTGGCGGCGGAACCGGGCCGCATAAAGACGGCTGGGGAATTACCTTTTACGAAGGAAAGGGCTGTCGCACGTTTAAAGATCCGCAACCGAGCTACCATTCGCCGATTGCGAAACTGGTACAGAATTACCCGATCAAGTCCTGCTCGGTTATCGCTCATATCCGTCAGGCTAATCGCGGTGAAGTAGCGCTGGAAAATACACACCCTTTTACCCGGGAATTATGGGGACGCAACTGGACTTATGCTCATAACGGTCAGCTCAACGGTTATAAGTCGCTGGAAACCGGTAATTTTCGTCCGGTGGGGGAAACCGACAGCGAAAAAGCGTTTTGCTGGCTATTGCATAAATTAACGCAGCGTTATCCCCGCACGCCGGGCAACATGACAGCGGTATTTAAATATATTGCGACACTGGCGACGGTATTACGTGAAAAAGGCGTTTTTAACATGCTGCTGTCAGATGGGCGATATGTGATGGCGTTTTGCTCAACCCATTTGCACTGGATCACTCGCCGGGCGCCGTTTGGCGTAGCCACGCTGGTGGATCAGGATATGGAAATTGATTTCAGTTCACAGACCACGCCAAATGACGTGGTTACCGTGATTGCTACCCAGCCGCTAACGGGGAATGAAACCTGGCAAAAGATTATGCCAGGCGAATGGGCGTTATTTTGCCTCGGAGAGCGTATAATTTGAGGCCAGCTGTGGCTGAACGACTTCGTGACTCAACGGTTTGCTCACGACGTAACGTCCATCAACGATAGAAACAGTTGGCGGCTTATGCGTCTGTTCAAAATAATCGTAGCCGGGTTTTAGCTGCGCCCAGAAATCTTTGTAATATGAATATTTATGACGCTGCATATTGGCGTCGGTCATCCGGAACGGATAAATACTCACCTGTACGCTTGGCTGACCAAAGACCAGCGCGGCGGTGACAAACTGGAAAATCTCATCAATGCCGCTGTCGGTCATGGCATAGCAGCCGACGGAAACACAGGCACCGTGAATCATCAGATATTTACCATCATAGCCATGCGCGCGATCGTAGGCATTGGGAAAACCAATGTTGATGGCCTTATAAAAACGGCTGTCTGGCTTGAGTTGATTACGCTGAACGCTGTAAAACCCTTCCGGACTTTTAAAATCGCCCTGACGGCGTTTCGGGCCTAACCCGCCGGAATAGTTGCAAATTTTGTAGCTATCAAGCAACTGGTATTGCTCACCCATTTTGACGTAGAGATCAAGGGTGCGCTCTTCTTTAAAAATTTGAATATAGACCGGTGAGCCCATTAACTGCTGCTTATACTCTTTACTGACCGGCGTGACGGGGCTGCTGCTGCTCAGCAAACCGGCAAATGAGACGCACGGCATCAGAAGCATCGCAAGAAAAAATGCGATTTTACGCATACTGCTTGTTCCTTGATAAAACGGTTACACACGCCAGAACGGCAAAAGAGTCCCCAAATCGGAGTAATCTGGATTTGGAGCGCTCACATTAGCACCACGGCAGTTTTTCGCAAGTCCCCGTGTGTACGTTTACAATTTTCCCGCCGCTTTCGTCGTCATACCTTCGAATATGTCGCATTTTTAACGCGAATGTCTCTTTGCGCGCAATAAAACATACTGTACACTTAAACAGTATTGTGGGGGCGAGCGATGCGCAAAATCATACATGTTGATATGGACTGTTTTTTTGCCGCGGTAGAGATGCGTGATAATCCGGCGTTACGCGATATCCCCATTGCCATTGGCGGGAGTCGTGAGCGAAGAGGCGTTATCAGTACCGCCAACTATCCTGCGCGCCAGTTTGGCGTACGCAGCGCGATGCCGACTGCCATGGCGCTAAAGCTGTGCCCCCATCTCACCTTACTGCCTGGCCGCTTTGACGCCTATAAAGAGGCTTCGCGGCATGTACGTGACATCTTTTCCCGCTACACTTCACTGATTGAACCGCTCTCGCTGGATGAAGCCTGGCTGGATGTGACTGACAGCCCGCACTGTTATGGTTCGGCAACTCTGATCGCCAGGGAGATTCGTCAGACTATTTTCAATGAACTGCAACTCACCGCCTCCGCCGGCGTTGCGCCAGTGAAATTTCTGGCGAAGATCGCCTCCGATCTCAATAAACCGAACGGACAATATGTTATTACGCCAGCCGATGTACCCGACTTTCTTAAAACGTTGCCGTTAGCCAAAATTCCAGGCGTGGGGAAAGTTTCCGCCGCCAAACTGGAAAATATGGGGTTAAGAACCTGCGGGGATATTCAACAGTGCGATCTGGCGATGCTTCTCAAACGCTTTGGTAAATTTGGCCGGGTATTATGGGAGCGTAGTCAGGGTATTGACGAGCGTGATGTTAACAGCGAAAGGCTGCGTAAATCGGTAGGCGTTGAGCGTACTCTGGCGGAGGATATTCATGAATGGTCGGACTGCGAGGCCATTATTGAACATTTATATCCGGAACTGGAGCGTCGTCTGGCTATAGTAAAGCCCGATTTACTGATTGCCCGACAGGGCGTTAAATTAAAATTTAATGATTTTCAGCAAACCACTCAGGAACATGTCTGGCCGCAATTAAATAAAGAAGACTTAATTACCACCGCCCGTAAAACCTGGGACGAGCGTCGCGGCGAGCGCGGCGTACGGTTGGTGGGGCTACACGTAACGCTGCTCGACCCTCAGTTGGAACGACAGTTGGTGTTAGGGTTATAAGTCAGGCTATTAAGATTTTATCACTATTACGATTGCGCCATCTAAATTTCAGTATTACTATACCCGCGTTTTCTCATTCTCAATAACTGCAAAGGAGGTTCATCATGACACTTTATTCTCTGAACGCACTTTGCAGACCTTTCCAGGATTAATTTTCTTTTATTGCCCTGGATTAGTCTGCCATTTCCTGATTTTTTAATTCATATATGGAATGGTATATGGGCAATTATATTCGTCCTTTATCAGATGTGGTATTTTCTATCGCATCGGATAACCTGTGGATCGAAGATTCCGCGATCCAACAATTATATACGACGGCTAAGTTAACCGGTATGAAACGCGTTATCGGGATGCCAGATCTGCATCCGGGGCGCGGCTATCCTATTGGCGCAGCCTTTTTCTCGCGTGGACGTTTTTATCCGGCGCTGGTCGGCAACGATATCGGCTGCGGCATGGCGTTATGGCAAACGGATATTTTAGGGCGTAAATATAACGCCGATAAACTGGAGAAGCGGCTGGCGTCGCTGCCTGACGTGGCGGACGCGCAGTGGCTGGAGGAGAATGTCCCCGCCGTAATGCAGCATCATTCGTGGCGCTCTGCGCTGGGTTCCATTGGCGGCGGCAATCATTTTGCCGAGCTGCAGCAGGTCGATCGCATCGTCGATGCTGATTCGTTCGCTTTGTCGGGGTTGCAAAAAGCGCAGTTATTACTGCTGGTACACAGTGGTTCACGCGGTCTGGGGCAAGCTATCCTGCGTCGTCATGTGGAGGCGTTTTCGCATAACGGTTTGCCGGAAGATAGCGACGATGCGCGCCACTACCTTGCAGAACATGACGATGCGCTGGCATTTGCCCGCAGTAATCGCGCGCTGATTGCCCGCCGGATACTGCAACAGCTCAGGGCTGAGGGCGAACCGCGGCTGGATGTGGCGCATAACTTCGTTGAACCCTGTACTGTCGCGGGTGAGGCGGGGTGGCTGCACCGTAAAGGCGCTACGCCAGATGGGCAGGGACTGGTGATTATCCCCGGCTCGCGCGGCGATTATAGCTGGCTGGTGAAACCCGTCGTCAGCGAGGAGAGCCTCTTCTCCCTGGCGCACGGCGCGGGGCGCAAATGGATGCGTACCGAGTGTAAAGACCGGTTATCGGCAAAATTTACCCCGCGACAGCTCTGCCGTACTGGGATGGGTAGCCGGGTGATTTGCCGCGATCGCCAGCTCATTTATGAAGAAGCGCCGCAGGCGTATAAATCCATCGATAGCGTTGTGGATTGTCTGGCAGACGCCGGACTGATTACGCCAGTTGCCTGCCTGCGTCCGGTGCTGACGCTGAAAACCTCAGGGGAGAAAAGCGCATGATCTTACTGCAACTTTCTTCTGCGCAGGGACCGGACGAGTGTTGTCTGGCGGTAAAAAAAGCGCTGGATTGTCTGACGAAAGAAGCCGCCAGAGAAAAGGTATCGCTGACACGGCTTGAAACAGAGCCGGGACGATTACCAGACACGCTGCGTTCTGCGCTGGTCTCGCTGGACGGCGAAAAAGCCATGGCTTTCAGTGAACGTTGGTGCGGCACGTTACTGTGGATTTGTACCAGCCCGTATCGCCCGCACCATGGGCGAAAAAACTGGTACGTCGGCATTGGGCGCTTTTCCGCCGACGAGCACATACAGTCTGATGAGATTCGTTTCGAGACTCTGCGCTCTTCCGGCCCGGGTGGGCAGCACGTTAATAAAACCGACTCGGCAGTGCGGGCCACGCACCTGGCGAGCGGGATTAGCGTGAAGGTTCAGTCGGAGCGCAGTCAACATGCGAATAAGCGTCTGGCCCGGCTGCTGATTGCCTGGCGGCTGGAACAGCAACGGCAAAATGAGTGTGCGGCGTTGAAGTCTGAAAGGCGTCTGTTCCATCATCAGATTGAGCGCGGCAATCCGCTACGGATATTTAAAGGAATGGCGTTTACGCCACAATAATTCGGTGCTACCAGCGCTGTTATAGGGCTGTCTGGCTATTCGCGTGTAGCCGCAGCGCTATTCAGCGCATCCAGGAGAGCTTATCTGGCAATGGATACCCGATATTCCATATTGATAGCCCGTCCAGAAATGAGACGGGCATTTTAGCGCTTTCTTACTTCGCAGGAATCGCTTTCAGCAATTCGGTCAGCAGAGTCCAGTAGTGGCCCACGCTTTCGATATGTACCTGCTCATCCGGAGAGTGAGGTCCGGTAATGGTAGGCCCAATAGAAACCATGTCCATATCCGGATAGGGTTTCTTAAACAGACCGCATTCCAGGCCGGCGTGGATAATCTGGATGTTCGGTGTCTTGTTGAACAGACGCTGATAGGTTTCCCGCACCAGGTGCATGACCGGCGAGTTCGCATCGGGCTGCCAGCCCGGATAGCTGCCTTTTGCTTCGGTTTTCGCGCCAGCCAGCTTGCCCAGCGAATCCAGCATACTCACCACATAATCTTTACCGCTGTCGATAAGAGAGCGAATCAGGCAGTGAATTTCGACATTCGCATCAGACATTGTGACCACGCCAACGTTCAGCGATGTTTCCACTACGCCTTTCGCCACGTCTGAATTGCGGATCACGCCGTTCGGCGTTGCGTTCAGCAGGCGCACAAAGGTATCGCGTGACGGCGCGGTCAATGCGGCTTTATCACTGGCAACCTCATTGAGTTGCAGCGTCAGGTTTTTCTCTTTTTCCGCCAGTTCGTTTTTCAGAATATCCTGGTAAGCGTTCACTAATGTTTTCAGAGCGCCTACGTTGTCTGTGGCAACGGCGAGGGTAGCGAACGCTTCGCGCGGAATCGCGTTACGCAGCGTGCCGCCGTTGAAATCGATCAGACGCAGATCCAGTTCTTCTGCGTGCCCGGCCAGAAAACGCGCCAGCAATTTGTTGGCATTGCCAAGGCCGAGGTGAATTTCACCACCGGAGTGGCCGCCTTTCAGACCTTTCAGGGTTAGCTTAAAGCATGCAAATCCTGCGGGTACAGCTTCACGGGTCAACGGCAGATTAGAGGTAAAATCGATGCCGCCTGCGCAGCCCATATAGATCTCACCTTCTTCTTCAGAGTCGGTGTTGATCAGGATGTCAGCCTGCAACCAGCCGGACTGGAGGCCGAACGCGCCATCCATGCCCGCTTCTTCGGTCATGGTCAGCAGCACTTCCAGCGGGCCATGGACGACATTATCGTCAGCCAGTACCGCTAACGCAGAAGCCATTCCAATACCATTGTCGGCGCCGAGCGTAGTACCGCGCGCTTTAACCCATTCGCCATCAATATAAGGCCGGATGGGATCTGTAGTGAAGTCGTGAACGGTGTCGCTATTTTTTTGCGGCACCATATCCAGATGCGCCTGTAAAACGACCGGCTTGCGATTTTCCATACCTGCAGTGGCGGGCTTACGGATCAGAATATTACCGACCTGGTCGCGATCCACGTAAAGGCCTTTCTCTTTGGCCCAACTCACAATATGTTCCGCGAGTTGCTCTTCGTGATAGGACGGGTGAGGAATAGAACAGATTTTGGCAAAAATATCCCACAAAGGTTGTGGTGATAACTGAGACAGTTCAGACACGATAAGTCTCCTTGGCGGTGGTCTGAAAAACGTTCTTACAGGCCACAGGGTTAGCGGAATTAATAACTCTTACGAGATGCGACTGAGAATACCACTTTCTCCGCCTGCGGGTAGTATAAAGCATACAAAAAGAGGCGTGGATTCCGCTAAACACTGGTTTTTAGCGCGTCAGGTCTCTATAATCTCGCGCAACTATTTCCCCCTCGAACACTTTTTAAGCCGTAGATAAACAGGCTGGGACACTTCACATGAGCGAAAAATACGTCGTCACCTGGGACATGTTGCAGATTCACGCACGCAAACTGGCGAGCCGCCTCATGCCTTCAGAACAATGGAAAGGCATTATTGCCGTAAGTCGTGGCGGCCTTGTACCGGGCGCACTACTGGCGCGTGAATTGGGCATTCGTCATGTCGATACCGTATGCATCTCCAGCTACGATCACGATAACCAGCGCGAACTGAAAGTGCTGAAACGTGCAGAAGGCGATGGCGAAGGCTTTATCGTCATCGACGATCTGGTCGATACCGGCGGCACCGCCGTCGCGATTCGCGAAATGTACCCTAAAGCGCATTTCGTCACGATTTTCGCTAAACCGGCGGGCCGTCCGCTGGTTGATGATTATGTTATTGATATTCCTCAGAACACCTGGATTGAGCAGCCCTGGGATATGGGTGTGGTATTTGTACCGCCGATTTCAGGTCGTTAATCAGCAGCTTTTCAGAGCGCCCGGCAATGCCGGGCGCTGTTTTATTGGTTACAATAAGCCTCTATGAGTATCCAAGGAGGCTGCACGAATGACACAGGCTAACCTCAGCGAAACCCTGTTCAAACCCCGCTTTAAACATACTGAAACGTCTACCCTTGTCCGTCGGTTCAATCGTGGGTCGCAGCCGCCCATGCAATCCGCGCTGGACGGTAAGAACGTCCCGCATTGGTATCGCATGATAAACCGCCTGATGTGGATTTGGCGCGGCGTTGACCCACGAGAAATCCTTGATGTGCAGGCGCGCATTGTGATGAGCGACGCAGAGCGAACGGATGATGATTTATACGATACGGTCATCGGTTACCGCGGCGGCAACTGGATTTATGAGTGGGCAAAGCAGGCGATGGACTGGCAGCAGAAAGCCTGTCAGGAACAGGACGCCATGCGCAGCGGACGCTACTGGCTTCATGCCTCAACGCTCTATAACATTGCCGCCTACCCGCATTTGAAGGGCGATGAGCTGGCGGAGCAGGCGCAGGCGCTGGCGAATCGCGCCTATGAAGAGGCCGCGCAGCGGTTGCCAGGCTCGTTACGTGAAATGGAATTTGCCGTTCCTGGCGGTTCGCCTGTCACCGCGTTTTTACATATGCCGAAAGGGGATGGTCCGTTTCCGACGGTGCTCATGTGCGGCGGCCTGGACGCCATGCAAATCGACTATTACACCCTGTATGAACGCTATTTCGCGCCGCGCGGTATCGCGATGTTAACGCTTGATATGCCTTCGGTTGGATTTTCATCAAAGTGGAAATTAACCCAGGATTCCAGCTTGCTCCACCAGCATGTGTTAAAAGCGCTTCCTAATGTCCCCTGGGTGGATCATACCCGTGTTGCGGCGTTTGGTTTCCGTTTTGGCGCCAACGTTGCGGTGCGTCTGGCCTATCTGGAAGCGCCGCGTTTGAAAGCGGTGGCTTGCCTGGGGCCGGTGGTCCATGCGCTACTTAGCGATCCGCAACGACAGAGCACAGTGCCGGAGATGTATCTGGATGTGCTGGCCAGCCGTCTGGGTATGCATGATGCTTCGGATGAGGCGCTGCGTGTGGAGCTCAACCGCTATTCGTTGAAAGTACAGGGGCTACTGGGCAGACGTTGTCCTACGCCAATGCTTTCCGGCTTCTGGAAAAACGATCCTTTCAGCCCGGAAGAAGAGTCTCGCTTAATTACAACATCATCTTCAGACGGTAAGCTGATAGAGATCCCTTTTAACCCGGTGTACCGCAATTTTGACCACGCGCTGCAAGAAATTACCGACTGGATTAATCATAGATTGTGTTAATAGATTGATAAATTCTATTGATTTGGTAAAACAGTTGCTTCATTAAAGGAGATCGCAATGACGTTACCGAGTGGACACCCGAAAAGTAGATTGATCAAGAAATTTACCGCGCTTGGCCCCTATATCCGGGAAGGGCAGTGCGAAGACAATCGTTTTTTTTTCGATTGCCTGGCAGTTTGCGTCAACGTGAAGCCCGCGCCAGAGAAGCGTGAATTTTGGGGCTGGTGGATGGAGCTGGAAGCACAAGAGAAACGCTTCACTTATCGTTATCAGTTTGGTTTGTTTGATAAAGAGGGCAACTGGACCGTAGTGCCGATTAACGAAACCGAAGTGGTGGAGCGACTGGAATACACGCTACGCGAGTTTCATGAAAAGCTACGCGACCTGCTGATTTCTATGGAGCTGGCGCTGGAGCCGTCTGACGATTTCAACGACGAGCCGGTAAAACTGTCGGCATAACCCTGCTGCCATGCCTGATGGCGTAGCGCCATCAGGCACAATGCGACTTATCAGAACTGGTAGGTCAACCCTATTGCCACAATATCATCGTCATTAATGCCTAACGTGTTATCGCTATCAAGCTGATTGATTTTGTAATCTACAAACGCGGACATATTTTTGTTGAAATAATAGATTGCGCCAACGTCAATGTAATTCACCAAATCCTCACTGCCGACGCCCTCAATATCTTTGCCTTTTGACAGCACATAGCCTAATGACGGACGCAGACCAAAGTCAAACTGATACTGGATAACCGCTTCGAAGTTTTGAGTTTTATTGGCAAATCCGCCGGAAACTGGCGTCATGTTGCGGGTTTCTGAATAGAAAGTCGCAATATAAATATCATTCGCGTCATACTTAACACCCGTAGCCCAGGCTTCGGCTTTATCGCCCGTACCGCGGCGCTGCAGATTTTGCTCCCTGGTGCGATCGGAGAGAGTATAAGCGCCGCTGACGGCAAAATCACTGCCGCCGAAATCATAGCTCACGGAAGTGCCGAAGCCGTCGCCGTTTTGCTTTTTCACATCGCGATCTTCGTTTTTCCCCTGATACTGTAAGGTAAGATCCAGTCCATCAACGATGCCGAAGAAATCGGTATTGCGGTAAGTCGCCAGCCCGCTGGCGCGTTTAGTCATAAAATTATCGGTCTGGGCGGAAGAGTCGCCGCCGAATTCGGGAAACATATCCGTCCAGGCCTCAACATCGTACAGCGCGCCCAGGTTACGTCCATAGTCAAAAGAACCGATATCTTTTAATTTCAGACCAGCAAAGGCCAGGCGGGTTTTTTGCTGGGACGAATCACTTTCGGCTTTATTACCGGCAAACTCAGCTTCCCAGCGCCCGTAGCCGGTCAATTGATCGTTAATTTGCGTTTCGCCTTTAAAACCAAAACGAACGTAGCTTTGATCGCCATCTTTGCTGTCATAATCGCTCATATAGTGCATGGCTTTAACTTTTCCATACACATCAAGCTTATTACCGTTTTTATTGTAAACCTCGGCGGCGTGAACAGATGCTGATGCGATGATACTCACCACTATTGCCAGAGTGCTCTTATTCATTTCCATTCCTGTTTTAATTACGCGCTATGATTTGTCGGGAGACCCGGTAAAAAACAGGAAGGTTTTTAACGTTCGGTAATGAAAGATTTATGACAAAGTGAGAGTTTTTTTAAAAAAATATATTTAATTGTTGCGGTAATAAAATGGTCAAATTCCGCCGCTACGCTTGCTGATCCTGCGCAACAAAATTTCACGCTACGCGTACAGGTTGTTGGCAACCGGAGCCAGTCCTGCTAAAACGTTCATTTGGTCTTTATTTCTTATTTTGAACGGCAGAGAATCATGAGTGACAGCCAGACGCTGGTCGTAAAACTCGGCACCAGCGTGCTAACAGGCGGATCGCGCCGCCTGAACCGTGCCCATATCGTAGAACTTGTCCGCCAGTGCGCGCAGCTACACGCCGCGGGACATCGTATTGTTATCGTTACCTCTGGCGCGATTGCCGCCGGACGTGAACATCTCGGCTACCCGGAACTGCCGGCAACAATTGCCTCTAAACAGCTTCTGGCGGCGGTAGGGCAAAGCCGTCTGATTCAACTGTGGGAGCAGTTGTTTTCAATTTACGGTATCCATATCGGGCAGATGCTGTTGACGCGTGCGGATATGGAAGACAGAGAGCGCTTTCTGAACGCCCGCGATACGCTGCGTGCGTTACTGGATAACCATATTGTGCCGGTTATCAATGAAAATGATGCCGTTGCGACAGCGGAAATTAAAGTGGGCGACAACGATAACCTCTCCGCGCTGGCGGCGATCCTGGCAGGCGCGGATAAACTGCTGCTGCTGACCGATCAGCAAGGATTATTTACCGCCGATCCGCGTAGCAATCCGCAGGCGGAGCTTATCAAAGATGTGTATGGCGTTGACGATGCGCTGCGCTCTATCGCGGGAGACAGCGTTTCCGGGCTGGGAACCGGTGGTATGAGCACTAAGCTTCAGGCGGCAGACGTGGCCTGTCGCGCGGGTATTGATACGATTATTGCCTCAGGCAGTAAACCGGGCGTGATCGGCGATGTGATGGAGGGGATTTCCGTCGGCACCCGTTTTCATGCGCAAGCCTCGCCGCTGGAGAACCGCAAACGTTGGATCTTCGGCGCGCCGCCGGCAGGCGAAATTACGGTTGATGAAGGCGCGACCGCGGCAATGCTGGAACGTGGCAGTTCACTTCTGCCAAAAGGCATCAAAAGCGTGACGGGCAATTTTTCGCGGGGGGAGGTCATCAGAATTTGTAACCTGCAAGGGCGTGATATCGCTCATGGCGTCAGCCGTTATAACAGTGATGCTCTGCGGCGGATAGCCGGTCACCACTCTCAACAAATCGATGCGATTCTGGGCTATGAATATGGCCCGGTCGCTGTTCATCGTGATGACATGATTACTCGATAAGGAACAGGCATATGCTGGAACAAATGGGCATTGCTGCTAAAGCGGCGTCGTATAAGCTGGCGCTGCTCTCCAGCTGCGAAAAAAATCGCGTGCTGGAAAAAATAGCCGATGAACTGGAAGCGCAAATGGAAAGTATCCTCAGCGCGAACGTACAAGATGTTGAGCAGGCGCGAGCCAATGGCCTGAGCGAAGCGATGCTGGACCGCCTGGCGCTGACCCCTGCGCGTCTGAAAGCGATTGCTGACGATGTGCGCCAGGTCTGTAATCTCGCCGACCCGGCCGGGCAGGTGATCGACGGCGGTCTGCTGGACAGCGGCCTGCGTCTGGAGCGCCGCCGCGTGCCGTTGGGCGTGGTTGGCGTTATCTATGAGGCGCGTCCGAATGTTACCGTTGATGTGGCTTCTTTGTGTCTGAAAACCGGTAATGCGGTGATTCTACGCGGTGGGAAAGAGACGCATCGCACGAATGCCGCAACCGTTCTTGTCATTCAGAAGGCGCTGAAAGCTTGCGATTTACCGGAAGCGGCGGTTCAGGCGATTGATAATCCGGATCGTTCGCTGGTCAGTGAAATGCTGCGTATGGATAAGTACATCGATATGCTGATCCCGCGCGGCGGCGCAGGCTTGCATAAACTCTGCCGCGAGCAATCCACCATTCCGGTGATTACCGGCGGGATTGGCGTGTGCCATATTTTTGTCGATAGCAGCGCAGACATCGCCCCAGCGCTGAAGATTATCGTCAACGCTAAAACCCAGCGCCCGAGCACCTGTAACACGGTGGAAACCTTGCTGGTGCATCAGGACATCGCAGAACGCTTTTTGCCTGCGCTGAGCAAGCAGATGGCGGAGAGTGGCGTAACGTTGCATGGGGATGAAACCGTCATGCAGGCACTGCATGGCCCTGCCAAACTGGTGGCGCTGAAACCGGAAGAGCTGGATAACGAGTTTCTGTCTCTGGATCTGAACGTTGTGGTGGTCGAAAATATGGATGGCGCTATCGCCCACATTCGCGAACATGGCACTCAGCACTCCGATGCGATTTTAACGTGCGATATGCATAATGCTGCGCGTTTCGTGAACGAAGTAGATTCCGCTGCGGTTTATGTCAACGCCTCTACCCGTTTTACCGATGGCGGGCAGTTTGGGCTTGGCGCAGAAGTGGCGGTCAGCACGCAGAAATTACATGCCCGCGGTCCGATGGGGCTTGAAGCGCTTACCACCTATAAGTGGATAGGCTTTGGCGATGGTACGATTCGTGCGTAATTAATGACGAGCGGTGCAAAAATAGCCGGTTGAGTAGCAAGGCTATTGACGCACCGCCCGGTTAGTTTTAACCTTCTACCCCGTGATTCACCCGCGTGAACACACCCTTCTCAGGGCCGATATAGCTCAGTTGGTAGAGCAGCGCATTCGTAATGCGAAGGTCGTAGGTTCGACTCCTATTATCGGCACCATCTCAATCAAGCGGTTACAAACTTTTCTTTCATAACAATCTTCTCATTTTCTTTCTCGCGTACTTGTTTGGCATGGTATGGATGTCTGTGAGGACGTCAGTTCGGAAAGCATTCATTCTGCATGGTATGCCTTTCGCTATTCTCAGGGGCGTGAAATGAAAGGGTGAGTTAACAGAAGAACAAGTGAAATGAAAGTTTTCTTTGACGGAGTCTATATAATAATATGAAATTGATAATAATTCTTCTTCTCGCGTTATTCCCGTTATGTTCATCTGCCAGCAATCATTATGCCCTTGTTTTTGAAAATAACACGATACTGCTTGTTTTAAATCTTAAATGTTCCCCCTGTGATTTAAACTGCGCAAATATTCAATACCAGCTTTTCAATAAAGAGACGGAGTCTGTTATTTCAGGGGCTGCCAAGCCTGTGACAACGGGCATCGAAAATAATTTTCGTGGTTATATGATGCGTAATAATAATACGTTCTACTCATTAATTGAATCAGATAATAAAAACGTATGGGATATGTCTGTTGAGGAGAAGGGAACTCAACAGAACAAAGATGCCGTGCAAAAAGTAAAATATCAGCTTAATGCTATTTTTGACAATGGTACATGCTGAATTCTGGCCTGTCTCAGGGATACGATCGTATCCCTGAATATTTCCCATCAAAACTCAGGAATAAAATTACTCTTACTAATATATTTTTCCAGTATGGCGGTATATTGTCGCCAGTTCCCGGAATCATTGATTACTGCATAATTTATCGATGCTCCCGGCGTTGGCGAGCGTGTTAGCGGCACATCAAGTGCTGTTTTCGGCGCAACCATGATATCGCCGATACTTTTCTTGTTATCCATCGTTAACGTTAAACTCATATACCACGAGGTGGGGTTAACTATCCGTATAGTATTCTCTTTAGCAATAAAGCGTAATTTTTTCTCCTCCGCTTCCGTGGGCGCTTTTAGCCCAGTCGGGCGAATTAAAATTTTTAGCCTCAAACGAAGCGGTAACACCAGTTTTCGCGGGTGGTTTTTAATGTCCTGGGTGACTGGCGGTATCTGATAAATGTTTAGCCAGAAGAGACTCTCCCGGTCCGTTGCCAGCTGCTGGCGGGAACTCAGGAGCAGGCGAAGCGTTCTCAGTTCTCCTGGCTGCATTTTAAATACCGGCGGCAGCGCCACCAGCGGCGTTTTGCTGTTATCCGGAGAGGCGTCAATGTTTCCGGCGTCGGTCCATACCTGTAACAGCATCGGCGTTGTATTATCGTTGGATAATGTCAACGATTGAGCGACCTCATCTGAAGCAAAAATAATTCGGGTTCTGTCAATATTAACGGCAGCTTGTGCCGGGCCATACCATCCCGTCAACCCAAGTAGCGTTAATATGACTTTACTGAAAACTAACCACTGCCTGTAATTGCGCATTCACGCTTCCTGCCGTTACTGTTTGTCCGCCGAGCGCCTCAAGCGAGGCAGTAAAATCACCGCTATAGGTTTCTACTGAACCGGATGATACCCGTGTGGTTAAATCTTTATAGCCATACCAGCCTCGGGCGTTGCCAGTGCCTGTCTTGATCCGATCGGGTAACAGGTTAATCGGCGTACCGGCATCGTTATAGATGCGGATACCCACTCCGGAAGCTACGCCAGGTTCGCCATAATGGGTGTCCAGTAGCCACGACAGACCGCCTGCAGATGTGGTTAGCCCCAGGCGACGCGCCGCCGCCACGGCGGTGGGTTGATTAACGACAAACCCCATTGCGACATTAGCGGCGCTGGTGGACGGGAGGGCACTGGACACGGCACCGGACTCACATTCTAGGCTGACGTGGAAAGGCGCCTGACTATTGCCTCCGGCGGCTAATATGCCGACGGCGACAGGGGGAATTTTCACGATCGCAGGATAATCTGTGATTTTACATAACGCGCCGCGAACATAGGTGACGCTATTATATGTACTCCATGCCCCGGGCCAATAGCTGGGCCAGCCATAATAATCGCTGGCATGATCCAGTCCCGCTTTGATCCGCTCGGTAATCAAGCCTGGGCCTTTAAACGCGATATAACCCCGAGGCTGCGTCCAGGTATCTCGGTCCATTGGATTCTGGTAGGCAAAATATTTTCTTGAGTCAATTTTAAACATCTCATATAACACGTTGCTAAACGCGCTGGCAGGAATATAAATATATTTGTCATCCTGAAACCAACTGTCTGCGGTAAGTTGGCGTTCTTTCCAGAAGCGGCTGTAATATTCGCCGGTACTGAGGTTTGTCATACGGACAGCGACATTACGCTCCACATCATAATAGGCGCCTTCTACTTCGGGAGTAAAAAATGCCCCCGCAAAAGCGCTATCGCCATTTGTCGAATACATCTCATAGAGCTTCCCGGCATCGGCGGAATCGCAGCGGTAAAGTACCTGTTTACTGGAATAGGGCGTTCCGGTGGCGGCCGTCAGGAAGTTACCGATCCCACTGGCCAATAGTGTGCCGGAGGGTTGAAATGTTTCACTATTACTGATGCTAATCACCGTTGGCAAACCGATATTACCCGTATTCGTGTCAAGTGCGCCGATCCAGTTTTGCGCCGTGTAGCCCGCTTTTATCGCCGCGTCAGAGAGCGCGCTCTTATCGGTGACTTTTATACATGACGACCATGTTCCGGCGCTGACGAACAGACTGGTGATAAACAAGAGCGTTCGGAAACTAAAAAGCATTGTGCTATTCCTTCTCGCAGATTTTGTTCAGATAGAGAAACGGTTCTTTGGTGTGAAGATCGAGTTGGTAGGCAACCCGGCAACGCTGGTTTGCCCCTGTTCCCCAGCGCACCAGTAGAGAACCCGACGGATGGGCGATTCGGGCATAAATCTGCCCACTCTGGCCGACCATGCCGATGTTTGTGCCTTCACCGTTGAAAACATCAGCGCCCATTGGCGGTATGCCGCCATCCGGCATCTTCACGGAGATCAGCACCGCTTTGCCGCTGATAGTGGCGAAATTGACACGCGCGATGGCGCCGGCATAGGGCACAATCTGCTGACTTCCTCCCGTCAGTTCGGCATCGCTGCGCATCTTACGGGTGTCGAGCGTAACGTTATTGATGCGGTAAGGAGATAACGAAGGCAGAATGGCGTAACCAAAGCGATCAACCACAGCGCCCTGGCCATTTTGTACGATCGCGCCCTGCGCGCCATCGGCATGAATAAGCGCAAAGGTATCGCTGGTATAGGGGCCAGCCGTCAGACCGCCAGGGTGGAGTACCAGGGTGCCGGACGCGCCCAGTCCTTCCTGACGATAGTTATCACCCTGGTCATAGTTGGCGCGAAGTGCGCCAAACTGGGTGTTTTGTTGTAGATTACCGCCAAACGTCGTTGGCGCGCTGCTATCGCTATTACTATTGCGATAACGCTCGTAGCCGCCATAAACCGACCATGACAGGTCGCTGTTTTCACCGCTACTGCCGGTCATGGATACGGTTGAGGAACGGCTTTGACTGGACTGGTTATAATTCATAGCGACAGACGTTCTGTTTTCGCCCCAATCCAGCGGTATAGAGACATTAAACGACATTGTGGTTTCGGTATATTTTTGTCGGCTACTCACGTCCAGTGGTTCGTTAACGCCGTGATAAAAGCGATCGTAATCCCAGGTGGTGCGCTGTCGCGCGATATTCACCCCGTAGCTTATATTCCGCCACTGGTTGCTATACCCCATTTGTAGCTGTGTTATACGCGATTGGTTATTGTAGTAGTCTGCGGTGCTGGCGCTGAGGTTAAGCGTGCCAAGCCGTCCTAACGGCTGGCTTACCGTCGCGGACAGGCGATTGCGTTGATGCAGCGTGTCGGAGTAGTAATCAATCCCCGTTTTTGCTTCCCGGCGTACGCCGAGCACGTCCTGAAGATCGCGAAAGCCGTTGGTTGAATAACGATAAGCCGCCAGTACCAGGTTAGTGCCGGTGGTAAACGTTTTGCTGTAACTGAGTTCCGCGCGCCAGCCTTGTTGGCGCTCGTTATGCTCTGCGCGCGCATTCGACCAGGTGGCGTTAAGGCCGAACGCGCCCATACCGGTGGCCCAGACGCCGCCCGCCAGCCATGCCTGGTAACGCTGCGCAATTCGTGAACCGAGGTTGAGGGTAATGGTGTTATTAACGCCGTGCTGGAACGTTCCCTCAAAGAAACGATTTTCAATATCGTAGTACTGACGAACCCTGCCGAAGGCCAGCGAATAGTGCCAGTTACCGGGACGTACCGAATCCGGCACGGAAGAATAAGGCACGGTGAAACGTGAGGTTTTACCGCTGGCCTCGATAACCTCTACCTCCAGATCGCCTTGATAACGGGTGTTGTACAGATCGTCAATATAAAATGGGCCCGGCGGAACGTTGGTTTCATAAATCACTTTCCCCAGTTGTTTTACTACCACGTGCGCGCTACTGGCCGCTACGCCCCGAACTTCCGGCGCATAACCGCGTTTGCCCTGAGGGCGCATCCGCTCGTCGGTGACAAGCTTAACTCCGTTAAAGGACAGACTGCCGAATAAGCTGGAGTCCGTATAGCTATCGCCCAGCGACAGGATACTGTTAATAGATGCGACAGGTCTTTGCACCCAGGTTCGAACGCTATTATAGCGCCAGGCGCTTCCGCTCTGGTTGCTATTGGCATAGCGCAGATTACTTTGATGACGGACCTGCCAAAGTCCGAGGTTAACGCCCATGTTTAAACCGCTCCATAAGTATTGGTAGCGATAATGGCTATCGGTATTTTCGGTGTGGGTCCAGTTTGTGTTATGGCGTAAAAACAGCGCCAGCGCGCCGCTATCCCACTCTGAAGGGGAGATATAACCGCGCGGTTTGTGCGTAAGTTCGGTCATTGGAATCGTCAGCAACAGGCGAAGCGTGGCGCTATCAAATTGCCAGCCGGCATGAGGTACCCACTCCCTGAGCGGGCGACACTCGGTCGCAGCGTCGGTCTCGGGGAGTGATTTTATTTGTGCCGCTTTCATCACCGATAAGGGCAGGCAGGGTTCAGCCTGTTGACCCTCTTTTACAGCATTAAATCGAATATTAGTGCTCGAGGCTACCAGCGTGCCATTAACGTAAACGTCGGCAAGATAGTCTCCGGAAGGCGTTTGCTGTTCATTAAAACGGGCAATATTTTGTCCGTAAGTGGCCCCCTGAAGTAGCGCAGGATCAAAATAATACTCTTCACCCTGCGCGGAGCCTGAGCAAACTATGGCGATCAATAGCGCAAGGCTTTTGCGGTTCAAATTAATGGTGGGGGACATCGTAGCTCTCGCTTATCCTTGCGCCCAGGTCGTTAACCAAAGTAACGGTGACTGTACCGGAGAAGGATTTGAGTGACCGTTTGCCCGGCAGCCACCAGGTTTGACTGGAAAAAGGGGCAATCATGTCTGCATCCAGGTTATACGAAGCGCCGTTCACTTTTACATTCAGGTTACTTAAAGAGGCAAACCAGGGCTGCGGATTAACGATAACAATACCGCTTTTTCCAGAACCCTTATTTACCGTTTTAATCTGTAGTTTTTTCGCCAGATTATCAGGTTTACCTAGCCCGTCAGGACGATAGAAAAGCTTTATTCTTGAGCGTAGCATCACCAACATTTTATTTTTCCCGCTGTCGCTGCCAATATTCGTTGGTGGCACCTGTAATACGTTAAACCAGAATACTGATTCACGATCCTGCGGCAATTTTTTTGTGTTGTTATAAATTACGCGTACCACCTGGCCTGCTTTGGGTTGAATACGAAATACTGGCGGCGTGGCAATAAACGGCATCGCGCTGCTATTTTCCGGGCTGGTATTCATATCGCCATCATCAAACCAGGTTTGTACGATATAAGGTATTGCATCATTATTTTTTAACTGCACATCTACGGAGGAGGCTGTTGATGGGTAAATTATTCGGCTACCCAAAATAGTAACGCTCGCCCACGATGCTGTGGCGGGTAGGGCCAGCAATAGAAAAACTATTAAGTAATATAATGCGGAATGTCGGGTATCCATTTTCATCTCAACAACTCCCTGGCGATTGAAAATGGTCTGGCGTTTCAATGCCAGACCGTAGCGACAATTATTTATACGAAACGGCGTATTGTAGGGTGGCAGCGACTGTCCCAGCCTCTGCTTTCCCGGTAGAGTAATACCGCGCGGTATAAGTCGCGCTCGCTTCAGAAGCATTTGGTTCCAGCTGTAGGTCGCCGTCGCCAGTAAAGCCGCCGGTCAGATTGATTGGCTCCCCTGAAGTGTCGAGTAATTGGACTTCAACATTTTTCGCGCTGCCAGTATTACCCAGGTTACCGTTACTGGTGACCTGATTACCGACAAAGACGGTGGAAATTTTTGTTGTTTTGTCCTTAGAACCGGTACACCCGGACAGCCCAATATCAAACGTTATTGGCCCCGCGGTTTTCCCTTGTTCTGATAACTCTTTAGTACTTACTGTTGGCAATAACACGACGGGTTTAGCCTGATTACCATTAATCACGACAGAGCACGTTTCATCAGAGACTTCCCCTTGAAAGGTGATGGTGTTATCAGAAACAGCCATCGCGCTGCTGGAGACAAGAAGCGAGCCTGTGATCATTGCTAAATATTTTTTCATAGACATATAATAATGTTCCTGTATTAATCTTTACTTTTTCAGGACGAGTGCAATTCGCCCGAATGTTTCGTGCTTATGGAGGAGTGGTAAAAATAACGATCATTAACTCTATTTTTGGATGTGAGCTATACCCTCCTGACTATTGATAATGCGATATAAAACAAACAGACTTATTTCTCTCATCATGAAATAGAGCGATAAGCGCTTTCGTCCATACATCTCATTAGTACAACTGATAGTGTTATCATTTAATTGAGTGTAATCCGATAACAATTCTCTCCGCGGCTGAATAGATAGACTATGTTGCAATACAACCTGCACATTTTTGCTATGTAAAATCCGTATCAGTTAAACCTCCCGATGGATAATACGATGGTGAGATTAAGGTAAATTTTCTGAAATGTGCTTCTGAAACAGTATAATTAGTCTTACTTTTTTCTTACTTTTGGCCTTTCAGAAGTTTCCTGAGTTTGCGTTAAGGTAAAGAAAAGTGTTCAGATTTACCTATAACTGTTTGATTTGTAATGTGCAGGTAATACTTGTGTCAATTATTGTTTACTATAAGTGAGAGTTATAAGTTAAACTCAGGTTAATTAGGGGGCTGAATTCTTTTTTGAGCATGATAATATGTCGTCTGAATGATGGATGCAGTTACCTTTAGGATTGTCATGAATGAAAGCATATTTTTACTTGATAAGCGTGTTGTATTTGATAGTACGAAGATGACCTTATCTCATGGTAATGAGATAATCAGAATATCAGAAGCTGATACCCATCTGCTTCTTGCTTTTTGGCATGGTCTTTACAAAAAAGAAGATATTATTCATTTTGTTTGGGAAAATCGTGGAGGCTGCGTCTCAGAATCAAGTTACTATAAACTCATTAATCAAATGAGAAATGATTTTAGTAGCATCGGTCTACAGCTATCTGGCATCGTAACTCGCCCTCGGGTGGGGGTGTCGCTGTCTGTTGCCATTGAACCTATAAAAAAAATCACCTCCCTAAAGGTGAGTGATGAAAACGTTAAAGGCCCCTCGACTCGGGAGAAAATATTTTACAAAATTAAACGTCACAGCGTATTTGTAGTATTAACAGGAGCCATTCTTCTGGCATTGTTCTATGGTGTATTTACTATCTATAAAACGCCTGTTCGTAACAGCCCTGATAGTTTTTTTACATATCTTGGCGAATATAACGATTATGCAATCTATAAAACAAAAGAGGATAAGGTCACATTAAGTGAAGTAGTTTTTGCTTTTAACTCTCTAAAAATTAAAATTTACCGGCAAAATGGACGCCATCTTTATTATATCAGGGAGCCAAATATGAATATTTTTCTGCAATGCTTGAATCCTGTTGAAATGGCGGTGCCAAAATGTATTACAGTAAAAGAACGTTACTGATTATATTTGTAATATTTATCGCCATTGTCGCAATCGGATCGGTAATAGCGCTTGAGTGGGTAAATCGTGACTCTTATAGAACCAATAATCTTATATGCACGACAAAATCAGAAGCGTATATTGAACCACGAAAATTGTACATGGATGGTGGACTTGTGCTGGATCTTAAATCCGGCAGGATTACCCTACACTACGATGTTACTACCGATACGAAAGAGAAACGGCTTTTTTTTTCGTGACATCTGCATCAGCAAACTGCGCAGAACGGGTATGAAAACATTTACTTTTAAAGTCAATTCAGTTAAGACCTTTGAGTCTGATACTGCTGGCGATTTATTTTCCTGGTTGAGGTTGTTACAACCCGGTACGATTAATGAGCTAAAAATTGTCAAAATTGGGAAAAACACCTACATGTTTTCGCTTAATCGGCATTTGTATAATGTGTGTACCACCAGTAGTAACGTTGAGTTGTAACCAATAATCCCTGTATTGATGGGAATTCGTTCCGTGATGGTTATGTCTCATCAGGCAGTGAACCTGGCATCAGGCTAACATATTGAATGCGTCTTTATTTAGATATCTGTTATCGCTCATTTTAACGATAGTATCCTGCACCTGTTGGGTATTGATATTCTCTTGTCTGTTTTCGGCACAGGGAGTGCCATCTTGCTATCATTAAGAACGTATAACCTATCTCTCAATATTTCTTTTCTCTATTAATGTTACTTTAGTTATCCTATAAAAGCGTACAGTGGCAAAAGGAAGGCCGGTAAGAGGGCAATGATTTGAAAGTAAGAAAGCTATTTCTGATGTTGTTTATTGCCGTTCCACTGATCGTAATGATATTGGTGGGGTTACTCGCGGGTATCTTCCAGCTAAAACAAGATATCGCCGTCAGCGCCAATACGCTGCTGCGGTTTAGCGCGGATATATCCGCCGCCTCCTGGCAAGTCGCCGGAAAAGCCGCCAGACTGGCTGAGAGTTCCTGTACTGACACGCTGAAAGAACTGTCCAGAACGCGGGCCTTCACTCCTTATGTCCGTGACATTGGGTTTCTGGAAAATGGTGATATCACTTGCTCCTTTGTCACAGGAACCGAACGCTATCATTTTTCCCGGCTGGCAGGGCTTTCTTTACCTGCTTCTTATCCGGAACGGTGGTTGCGATCTATCGGTAGTATGGCCGAAGGACCCGATCGCCTTGTTGTGGTGTATGTGAAAAAAGTAGCAGCGGATAAAGCGGCTTTCGTCATTGTGGATTCGCAGTATGTCCAGGAGCTCATGGAGATATTGGCTGCAGAAAGAGCATCAGCCTTTAGCCTGATATTCGGCGCAGGAGAGGCGATTACCAGCGCTGCGACGTTGCGCGGTAAGGCGTTTTTAACGCAGCGGTTCATCTCAACCGATCACACTATCCAGCTGATGGTGCGAACCCCTTTCTCAACGTTATCGGCATACTGGTTACAAAACCTTTTTATTTTTATTCCGCTGTCATTATGTCTTTCTGTAGGGATGATATTGTTCTACAGGCGCTGGTATTTAAAACGCTTATCTCTGGCCCGGGAGATTTCCAGGGGAATAACGCACAATGAATTTACGGTACATTATCAACCTGTTTTTAATGTTAAACACGGTAGTTGCGGCGGCGTGGAGGCGCTAATGCGCTGGCCGCAACCGGATGGCCGTTTTATAACTCCCGATATTTTTATTACCGCCGCAGAAAATGAAGGCATGATTATTCCACTCTCTCGTCATCTGTTCGAACTGATTGCTCATGACGTGATAAACTGGACTGTACCGGATGATTTCTATATCAGCGTAAATATATCGCCTGCGCATCTTATGGATGACGGTTTTATACAAGATATAGAGGCGCTCAGGACTCGTTTGGGAACGATAACGCTTATGTTGGAGCTCACCGAACGTAGCCTGATTGTAGAACCTTCACAGGTCGCAGAAAAACTTTCAACGCTCCGTGAAAAAGGCGTGTTAATAGCGATTGATGATTTTGGGACCGGCTATTGCTCCCTCTCCTATCTCCAGCAATTACCTGTAGACTCTCTTAAAATAGACAGAACGTTTATCGATACCATTGATACCAGCAGCGATGATGTTCCTGTCCTGGATACTATCATTACGCTGAGTCAGCGACTGGGACTCAATGTGGTTGCCGAAGGGGTCAGTACCCAGCACCAATTGCGTTACATCTTAAGCCACGGGGTAGGATTCGTTCAGGGATTTCTTTATGCCAGGCCGATGGGGACTAATGACTTTATGAGTTGGCTTGGCAAGTCAGCCCAGCGGCAAAATGGTTTGCTCAAGGGGGAAAGCGGATCCGCGAGCGATCTGGTGGCTGAATAATGCAGGAACTCGCTACGGAAAAAAATTCAATAGCACGATATATCCTAGTAATATGTTTATGCCGTGAAGAAACGTGATAGCACTGGGGCGGATATTTTTATGAGTCAGAACAATTATCTGATTGACAAAAGGGTTATTCTTGATTGTGAACGAATGACGCTTTCCTGCGCCGGAGAGTTGATAACGATATCTGAATCGGAACGCAGTTTGCTTATCACTTTTTATGAAGGCCTTTTTAAAAAAGATGATTTAATTAACTATGTCTGGGGGCGCAAAGGTGTTGTGGTCTCTGATGCCAGTTATTATAAACTGATTAACCAGCTACGAGGATCATTTGATAAAATTGGTCTTAAGGGGGAGTCTGTTGTGACTCGCCCTCGCGTGGGTGTTTTACTCTCAGTTTCCATTGAACCGTTGAGTGATGAGGCGCAAGATATGCCGTTGCCTGCTGTTGCTGAAACAGAATTATCGACGGTTGAAGTGCGGCACGATGATACTATTATTCCCCCAATACCGGGCGCTGTGAATAGAAAAGATTGGCTCTACTTTTGCCTGGCCGCGCTTCTGATGTTTTTTATGATTTATAAAGTTAAGGGTGAAAATATTGATTATTTTACCCTCAATGGTTCGTATGATGGATACACTTTTTATAGTGTCGGGCATGATAAAACCCATCTGGCGGATATCATTGAAGCGTACTCTGAGATGAGTAATGAAATACATAAACAAAACGGAAAAATCATTTATTACATTCGCGTTCCTAATACAAATATTTTTGTCCAGTGTCTTAACCAACTTGATATAGCGGAGCCGAAATGCATTTCCATAAAAGAACGTTATTAAGCGTGGCGACGCTTGGTATGTTGGCTGTTTCAGTCGTACTGATGGTAGTTTGGGTACGAAACAGTAACCATAGTTCTATTAATACTAATGAATTTTTATGTACGACAAGAACGGTAACGACGATACAGCCTAAAGATATCCATGCCGATGGCAGTCTTGTTCTTGATTTTAAGATGAAGAGAATTACGCTTCAATATGAAATAAAAACAAAAGATAACGGTGTAAAAATATTATACCGGGACGTGTATATGAAAAATTTACATCGAACAGCGCCTGGTGTTTATACGTTCGAAGTATCCCAGGTAAAAGTCTTTGCCACGGACACGGCTGGCGATCTGTTATCATATTTACGGGTTCTGCATCCGGAAGCGGCTAATGAGATTCGAATATCTAAAGTGGGTGAGAAAACCTTTTTTATTCTCTTAATCGGCAGCTTTATAACGTTTGTACCGCGCAGTAGATCTGAATGTTGTCTGAATGCGTCAGAAAGCGAGTTGCGAAATTGCCCTCGGCAAGGGTAAAGGTTAACTCAATAATCAATTAAAATGCATATAAAACAATGAGTTATGAATTTTTGACTCGACAGGGAGGTAACTGATACTCGCTGATAACCTCTCGCAGTCCGCCTGACGGATGCGATGCCAGGATCGGGTCTGAAGCAACTATGAATCCGCTATTAATAAAAAAGTAAGAACTCTGTAAGACTGATTTCATATCCATTATCGAATATATCAGGTTATATTACCTCCGCAGTTGGCATGACTGGTAATAAGCGCATTAGGTGCTCTTAATCTAAATGCTATTTGTGTGCCATAAGTTCCGGTACCGCCTTAATTATATATCAAAAATGGAGTGGTTTTAATGAAAAGACGGTCTTCGTTCCTTGTTTTTTTAGGTTTATTATTAGCGTCACCTTTAGCTTTGGCTAACGATCAGCACACCGTATCGTTTGGTTATGCACAAACTCATCTCAGTTCATTGAAAAATAGCGATAGCAAAGATCTGCGAGGCTTTAATTTTAAATATCGTTACGAGTTCAATGAGACCTGGGGGATGTTAGGCTCATTCACTGCGACGCGCAATGAAATGGAGAACTACACCTGGAAAGAGGGGAAATTGCATAAAAATGGTTCCGATTCTGTGGACTATGGTTCTTTGATGTTTGGACCAACATATCGCTTTAATGACTATGTGAGCCTGTACGGCAATGCGGGTATAGCGACGATGAAATTTAATAAACACTCAAAAGAAGAGTCCTTTGCCTACGGCGCTGGTGTAATATTTAATCCTGTTAAGAGTATATCTATCGATGCATCATGGGAAGCAAGCCGTTTCTTCGCTGTGGATACCAATACATTTGGTGTCAGCGTAGGTTATCGCTTCTGATATTAAAAGTATAAGCGTTACGTTTATGGCAAGGAACTAAAAATATAATATGGCGTTGCTACAGAGTAGGGATGGTTATAATCAGTCAGGTAATCTTAAGAGGAAGATAAAACACTCACCGTAGCGTTATTCTATTGATGAAATTATTATAAATTCACTATCGGAACAACTTCCGTTAAAAACGATAGGTATAGTTTTAACGGATGATTATTATACTTATTTAGGCATCGCTTCACTCTTTGAGGATGGGAAGTGCTTTATGTTCCCACTTAATGGAGAATATAATTCGTGTCAGATATCAGCTAGCGAAGATATCATAATTATTATTGATGGACGAGTTTTGATTCAGGGGGTCTGGAAAGGTTTTAAGGCGCTCATGCAGCATTATCCACATGCTCGTCGAATCTGGCTCACGCGCAGAGATATTGGAAAACTTTATCCACATGGCTGCGATAGAGATCCTGATATCGATCCCGATTTGGCAAAGCCTGTTTTTATTGAGCATTTCATTAAATACGCTTGTGCAAACGATGTAGCGGTCGGTGAAATTGCGCCGTTGACAAAAAAGGAGGAAGAGTTGTTATGGCACTTTTTATATAAAAAGTCGATGAGTCAGATCGCCAGTAGCTATGGCATTAGTCGTAAGACTTTGTACATTCATAGATTGCGTATCTGTCGTAAATATGGCTTCAAGCGCTTTTTCCATTTGCTATTTATTTACCAAAGAAGTCGCCATATCTTCGCATCTAAAATTTGCCGTGTAGACAAAAACGCCGATCAGGCTTGAAGTAAACAAGATGAAAAAGTTAACGATGAGAGAGTGTGAAAGCATCAATCCTACTTTGCTGCTTGCCATTAAGATACTTATCTCGGCGCTTGACGAAAAAACAAAAATAAGGCTCAGAGAGCATATTGAAAAAACTGAACAAGAAATAGCCTCAAGCATACATGATAGCATCATGACAGAGACTTTTCTTCAGCAAATGAAAGACATTCGTTACATCTTAAATATAGTTCCTTGACGGCGTTCAGAAGCAAGAACGCGTTATTATTTAATGATTAATAGACCAGGTATTAGTATGAAAAAGATCTTAGTATGTTTCGTCGGCTTGGCTTTAACCGCATGTAGCGCTAATTCGCTGAATTATGGCGCTGAACAGGTACGGGTGATGACCAGCGAGCCAGGTAAGGAATGCAGCTACTTAGGAGATATCACGGGCAGCCAGGGGAATTTCTTTACCGGTGGCTGGACTTCCAACAGTAACCTGGAAACGGGGGCCCGTAACGATCTGAAAAACAAAGCTTATAAAATGGGCGACAATACGGTAGTCCTGTTAACCCAGCGTGCAGGCCAGACAGGAAGTTCATGGCACGGTTCGGGCTCAAGCAAACAAACGAATGTCACGTTAAGCGGGAACGTTTATCGTTGCCCTCGTTAACCTTATTTTGCAGGCAATATATGCCTGTTTAGCGCGCGCGCCGCACTGGCGACGCGCGCGCTATTTGGGCTAACCTTGCTTTTTCTCGCTGTATTCCCGCCAACCGCCGCCTAATGCTTTATACAGGCTAATGATATTCAACTGTTGCATGAGACGTGTGCGTACCAGACGCTGTTGCGCGCCATAAAGCATACGATGGGTATCAAGCAGCGTAAGGTAGTCATCGACGCCTTCCTGAAAACGGAGTCCGGCCAGCTCATAGGCGATTTGGCTGGCTTCAACCGCGCGTTGTTCTGATTGCACCTGGTCATTCAGCGTACGCTGTCCCGCCAGACCATCCGCCACGTCGCGAAAGGCTTGCTGAATAACGTTTTCATACCAGGCGATTTCAATCTGTTTTTGGACATGCGCCCTATCCAGGTCAGCGCGTAATGCGCCGCCGTGAAAGAGAGGCAAGGTGATTTGCGGTAGAAAACGCCAGCTTCCCGATCCCGGTTCAAAGAGTCCGCTAAGAGACGCGCTGGCCGTTCCCGCCGAGCCTGTCAGGCTGATGGTCGGGAAGAAGGCGGCGCGCGCTGCGCCTATCCGGGCGTTTGCGCCGCGCAGCCTGTACTCGGAGGCGCGTACCGGAGCGGTATTGCGCCGTCCTCGTCGCCACGGACTGGCAAAGCGTCTGTAAGTCCTGAGATTACGCTTGACCTTCCAACACTGACAAGGCCCAGACTGGCAACAGTTCCCACACAAAAGGAGTTCACTATGCAGTTCCATATTGATGACATGACCTGCGGCGGCTGCGCCAGTACGGTAAAAAAGACGATTCTGACTCTCGATGCTAATGCGACGGTGAGAACCGACCCGGCGACGCGTCTGGTTGACATTGAAACGTCGCTATCCGCGGAGCAGATTGCCGCCGCCCTGCAAAAGGCCGGTTTCCCGCCGCGCGAGAGGTAATCGTCAATGGCGATCGGTCTGGCGACAGGCCGGTCGCGATACGCTAGCCACGCTTCGCTTTTCTTTGCGTGAGATAATCCCCATAAAAAATGTGACAAATCATGTGCCAGTAAGCTTTGTTAATAATATGTAATGATTTGTCTATTTTTGCTAACATTTTACCTGCTATATACAAAAAGATAACAAATAAGTAGCGCAACGCTACCTTGTTACGTCGCTTTGACGACGGGAGCGCTCCAGCGTTTCGCCGCTTCAAAGCTTGATGTTATTTTTGATGCAGGACACTACCTATGTACACCCCCCTGAACTGGACGACGACACAACGACATGTGGCGTTTGCCAGCTTTACCAGTTGGATGCTGGATGCGTTTGATTTCTTTATCCTTGTCTTTGTACTTAGCGATCTCGCCGAATGGTTTCACGCTTCCGTATCGGAGGTTTCCATTGCGATTATGCTGACCCTGGCGGTACGTCCCATTGGCGCGCTGCTATTTGGCCGAATGGCGGAAAAGTACGGACGTCGACCGATACTGATGCTCAATATTCTGTTCTTTACGGTGTTTGAACTGCTTTCCGCCTGGTCGCCCACCTTCATGGCATTTCTGATTTTTCGGGTCATGTACGGCGTGGCGATGGGCGGGATATGGGGCGTCGCGTCATCACTGGCGATGGAAACCATTCCCGATCGTTCGCGTGGCCTGATGTCGGGCATTTTTCAGGCAGGCTATCCCTGCGGCTATCTGTTCGCCTCGGTTATTTTTGGCCTCTTCTACAGTATGGTAGGCTGGCGTGGCATGTTCCTGATTGGCGCCCTGCCTGTTGTCTTGCTGCCTTATATCTGGTTTAAAGTGCCGGAATCCCCCGTCTGGCTGGCGGCCAGAGCGCGTAAAGAGAATACCGCGCTGCTTCCTGTTCTGCGCAAACAGTGGAAGTTGTGTCTGTATCTGGTGCTGGTCATGGCGTTCTTTAACTTTTTCAGTCACGGCACGCAGGATCTCTATCCTACCTTCCTGAAGATGCAGCATGGTTTTGATCCGCATCTGATCAGTATCATTGCAATTTTTTATAACATTGCCGCCATGCTCGGCGGTATTTTCTACGGTACGCTATCGGAACGTATTGGGCGTAAAAAAGCGATCATGATCGCCGCCTTTCTTGCGCTTCCGGTACTCCCGCTATGGGCATTTTCCAGCGGATCATTCACGATTGGTCTGGGCGCGTTCCTGATGCAGTTTATGGTGCAGGGCGCCTGGGGTGTCGTGCCGACCTGGCTGAACGAGCTGGTTCCGGCGAATGCGCGCGCCGTGCTGCCAGGGTTTGTTTACCAACTCGGTAATTTACTGGCGTCGGTTAATGCGACGTTACAGGCCCGCATCGCGGAAACGCATGGTGGCAATTACGGGTTGGCAATGGCGATCGTGGCTGGCGCGGTGGCTATTTTAATCTGTGTATTTGTGGCATTTGGTCGCGAGACCCGGGGAGTCGTCATCTCCGGTACAGATAGCGACGCCCTCCCGGAGTCGGCCATCGGTCATCGCACGTAAACACTACGCTCCTGGCGCATACTGTCGCCGGGAGCGCTCCTTCCTCCTGTGGTTTTTACGCCCTTTCAACGAACAACAAAGGTTAATGATGGCATCTGCCTTTCGTGACCATTACAATCATCGCTTACTTTTTTCTTTATAAGAAATTGATTGTTGGACCTTAAAATTGTCAACGGAGCGAAGATATCATGTTGAAAGATAACCAAAAACACAACGAGTCTGTTGCCCCGAATAGCGCCTTTCTGTCTGAGTTACAACGTGCATTACCGGAATTTTTTATCGCCGATCGCTATAACGAGCAGGGCGAACTGATCGCGAAAGGCGGATTTGATCTCGCCAAATTTGAGCGCGCGCTGAAAGCGCGTAATATTGATGAGCTGACTAGCGGTTATCAGATTGATTTTATTGGCAAAGATTACGCAAAAAAACAGGCGGGTGAAAAATCCGTTACCGTTATCGTTCCTGACGTGGAACACAATACTCTGGCAGAAAATAAAAACAGCCATAATCTTTTTCTGACCGGAGATAATCTGGATGTTTTACGCCATCTGCAAAATAATTACGCCGATACCGTCGATATGATCTATATCGATCCCCCTTATAACACCGGATCGGACGGGTTTGTCTATCCCGATCATTTTGAATATAGCGATCGGGCGTTGCAGGATATGTTTGGTCTTAATGATACCGAACTGGCACGTTTAAAATCCATTCAGGGTAAATCGACGCACTCCGCGTGGTTATCTTTCATGTATCCGCGTCTTTTCCTGGCCAGGAAGCTCCTGAAAGATACCGGGTTTATTTTTATCTCTATCGACGATAATGAGTACGCCAATCTTAAATTAATGATGGATGAGATTTTTGGCGAAGGCGGATTTGTCACCAATGTGATGTGGAAGCGCAAAAAAGAGATTTCTAACGACTCTGATAACGTTTCCATCCAGGGGGAATACATTCTTGTTTACGCCAAAACCGGTCAGGGCGCTTTACGTTTAGAACCGCTTTCTAAAGAGTATATTCAGAAATCCTATAAAGAACCGACCGAACAGTTTCCAGAAGGGAAATGGCGACCGGTGCCGTTAACGGTGTCAAAAGGGCTGAGCGGCGGCGGCTATACCTATAAAATTACCACGCCGAACGGTACGGTACACGAAAGACTATGGGCTTATCCTGAAGCCAGTTACCAAAAACTGGTGGCCGATAATCTGGTCTATTTTGGCAAAGATAACGGCGGTATTCCCCAGCGAGTCATGTACGCGCATCACAGTAAAGGGCAGCCAACGACCAATTACTGGGATAACGTAGCGTCGAATAAAGAGGGGAAAAAGGAGATTCTGGATCTCTTCGGCGACAACGTTTTTGATACGCCGAAACCGACCGCATTATTGAAGAAAATCATCAAGCTCGCTATCGATAAAGACGGCGTCGTTCTGGACTTTTTTGCCGGTTCCGGCACCACGGCCCATGCGGTGATGGCGCTGAATGAAGAAGATGGGGGGCAGCGCACGTTTATTCTGTGTACTATCGATCAGGCATTAAGCAATAACACTATCGCGAAAAAAGCAGGTTATAACACTATTGATGAAATCAGCCGCGAGCGAATTACACGCGTTGCGGCGAAGATCCGCGCCAACAATCCCGCGACCAATAGCGATCTCGGTTTTAAACATTATCGTTTTGCCACTCCGACACAGCAGACGCTGGACGATCTGGATAGCTTCGATATTGCTACCGGCCATTTTATCAATACCAGCGGTCAACTGGCCGCTTTCACCGAGTCAGGATTTACCGACATGATCAATCCTTTTTCCGCCAGAGGATTGGGCGTGCCGGGCGGCGCAAGCGGCGAAGAGACCTTATTAACGACATGGCTGGTCGCCGATGGTTATAAAATGGATATTGACGTACAGACCGTTGATTTTTCCGGCTATTGCGCCAGGTATGTTGATAATACGCGCCTGTATCTGATTGATGAACGATGGGGAACAGAGCAGACCCGCGATCTTCTCAACCACATTGGTACGCACCAGCTTCCGGTTCAGACCATTGTCATTTACGGCTACTCTTTCGACCTTGAATCCATTCGTGAACTGGAAATCGGCTTAAAACAGCTTGATCAAAAAGTGAACCTGGTGAAGCGTTATTAAGAGGGGATGATGATGAATATTTTGCTGGAAGAACTTCCCCATCAGGAACAGGCGTTAGCGGCGATTCTGGCGAGTTTCACCGGTATCGATCACGCGCAGGCCGATCATAATCACTATGCTAATCCGCTGATTAAGGGACGTTACGACGATAAGGCCAATATTGACGTTAAAATGGAGACCGGGACGGGCAAAACCTATGTCTATACTCGGTTGATGTATGAACTGCATCAGAAGTATGGCCTCTTCAAATTTGTGCTGGTGGTGCCGACGCCAGCCATTAAAGAAGGCGCGCGGAACTTTATCACCAGCGATTACGCCAGACAGCATTTTTCACAGTTCTACGAAAATACGCGGATGGAATTTTGCACCATCAACGCCGGTGATTTTAAAGTAAAGTCGGGGCGTAAAAATTTTCCGGCCCAGTTATTAAGTTTTACTGATGCCAGCCGTCGTGATAGCCATACGATTCAGGTTTTGCTGATCAATGCGCAAATGCTCAATTCCGCCAGTATGACGCGAGACGATTACGATCAACGCTACTGGGCGGGCTGACGTCGCCTGTTAAAGGGCTGCAAATGACGCGACCGGTGGTCATTATTGATGAACCGCATCGTTTTGTGCGAGATAACAAATTTTATCGAGCGATTCAGGCCATTCAGCCGCAAATGATCGTCCGCTTTGGCGCTACCTTCCCGGATATTGTCGAAGGTAAGGGTAAAAATAAATGTGTACGTAAAGATTACTATCGCCGGCAACCGCAGTTTGATCTCAACGCGGTGGACAGTTTTAACGATGGTTTGGTGAAAGGTATTGATATTTATTACCCGAATCTCCCCGAAGAACAGGCCAACAATCGTTATATCGTTGACAGCGTCACGGCAAAGAAATTAATCCTCCGACGGGGGAGCAAAATTGCCGAGGTTGGCGTGGGCGAAAATCTCGCCGATGTCGATGCAGGATTTGAAGGCAGTATCGAATATGCCGGCAGTAAAATGTTGTCGAACGATCTGGAGCTGGAGGCAGGGATGGCGCTGGTGCCAGGAACCTTTGGCGCGAGCTACCAGGAACTGATTATTCAGGACGCTATCGATAAGCATTTTGACACTGAGCAGGCAAATTTCTTACGCAGCAATGAGCCAGAAAATAATGCCCCGCGTATTAAGACCTTAAGCTTTTTCTTTATTGACAGTATTAAAAGCTATCGTGATGACGAAGGTTGGTTGAAACTGAAGTTTGAGTGTTTACTGAAAAAGAAACTGACGCAACTGATTGACGATTATCAGCGCAAGACCCTGCCGCGAGAAGTGGAGTATCTGTCGTTTCTGCAGGCCACGCTCGCCAGCCTGCACTCGGATAACCAAAACGTCCACGCTGGTTACTTTGGCGAAGACCGCGGAAGCGGCGATGAGGCGATCCAGGCTGAGGTAGATGATATTCTGAAAAATAAAGAGAAGTTGCTCAGTTTTTCAGACCATCACGGCAACTGGGAAACGCGCCGCTTTCTGTTTTCAAAATGGACGCTTCGCGAAGGCTGGGATAACCCGAATGTTTTTGTCATTGCTAAATTACGTTCTTCCGGTAGCGAGTCGAGCAAAATTCAGGAAGTGGGGCGCGGCCTGCGGCTACCGGTAGATGAAAACGGCCATCGCGTTCATCAGGAAGAGTGGCCGTCCCGACTGTCGTTTCTGATTGGTTATGATGAAAAAGCGTTTGCCAGTATGCTGGTTGATGAGATTAATCGCGACAGCAAAGTTCAGCTTAACGAGCAGAAGCTGGATGAGGCGATGATCACACTCATCGTCACCGAGCGACAAAAAGTCGATCCTGCGTTTACGGAGCTTCGTTTGCTGGAAGATCTGGATGATAAAAAACTGATCAACCGGAGTAATGAGTTTAAACCCAGCGTCACGCTTAACGGGGAAACCAAAAGTGGCTTTGCGTGGCTACTGGAGTTCTACCCTGAGCTGACGCAGGCGCGGGTGCGAGCGGATCGCATTCGTGACAATAAGCCCGCCTCCCGACTGCGAGTCAGGTTACGCAAAGAGAATTGGGAACAACTTAGCAGTATCTGGGAGCAGTTTTCCCGCCGTTATATGCTGCAATTCGAGCGTAGCGGCGCTTCTCTGGAACAGATTGCCGCCGAGGTGCTGCGCGATCCGTCGCTGTATATACGCCAGAAGCCAAGCCAGGTGCAACAACGGCTGGTATCGAATGAAGATAATGGCCGTTTTGAAGTGGCGCAGCGGGAAGGCGAATTAGCCGCCAGCGAATTTATGGCGGGCATGAAATATGGCCATTTTCTTAAGCAACTGGCGTTACGCACCAGTCTGCCGATTAACGTCCTGCACCCGGTGTTAATGGCGATGCTGCGTGATGTTTTGCACGGAGATTCACGCTATTTAAGCGAGATCTCGTTGGACAATATGACCCGCGCATTACAGACGCGGATTAATGCGCATTTTGCGCAGCGCCACGATTATCTGCCTCTCGATTTTCAGGCTTCAACGTCGGTATTTGATTCTACGGCACGGCAGTTCAGAGAGGAGATTAGCGCTGAAATTGTGGGGAAAAATGTGGATGAGAATGCGATAGACGATCCCCGTTCTCTCTATCAAATACCGCCGTTGCGTTATGACAGCGTCGATCCAGAATTGCCGCTATTAAAATACGATTATCCGCAACAGGTTTCTGTGTTTGGCAAACTGCCTAAGCGGGCCATTCAGATCCCCAAATATACGGGGGGCTCTACTACGCCGGATTTTGTGTACCGTATTGAGCGTCAGGACGCCGACAGTGTTTATTTACTGGTTGAAACTAAAGCAGAAAATATGCGCGTAGGCGATCAGGTTATTCTTGATGCGCAACGTAAATTCTTCGATATGCTGCGTCGGCAAAATATCAATGTCGAGTTTGCGGAAGCGACCAGCGCGCCGGCGGTATTTTCTACCATCAATGGCTTGATTGGGGGGAAGGCAAACTAACGGGTTTGAATAGACCTTAACGGTTATCTTTTTGATAGGCCATATAAAATGGCCGCCGCGCAGCGAGCGTTGCGGTCATTCTCCTGTGCTAATCCCCCGTCCCGTAAACCGCGTTGACTTGAAGGTTATCGTTTTACGTCTATTCTTAACTTTCAGCTAAGTGTATTTTGCTGAAATTGCAAATAGTCTTGAAGACGCTGTTTTTTTGTTTTGCCGTTATTTTTATAACGGCCAGGTAGATATTGCCAAGTGAATGTAACTAAGGGAGACATGTTATGCTAAATAGATACTACCGTTTCGCTGTCGAAAAAGACGACCCCTCCGAAGCGCCAGAGTCGGGCGATAAGCCTGACAGCCAGCCGCAAAAAAAATCGTAATTTATCTGGATATTCCCCGACGTTTTTACGTTTGGGGAAAATAACCGTTTCGTTTCAACCTGGTTGCGAACAGTGAATATTTTACACGAAGTGACTATATAAACGGGAGGGAACATGGAGTTTGATGCATTCTTTTTAGCGAGACTCCAGTTTGCCTTTACCGTCTCTTTTCATATTATTTTCCCCGCGATTACGATTGGCTTAGCCAGTTACCTGGTGGTACTGGAAGGTTTATGGCTAAAAACGCGTAATCCTGTCTGGCGCTCGCTCTATCAGTTCTGGCTCAAAATTTTTGCCGTCAACTTCGGGATGGGCGTGGTCTCCGGTCTGGTCATGGCTTACCAGTTCGGAACGAACTGGAGCGGTTTTTCCCAGTTCGCCGGCAGTATCACCGGGCCTTTATTAACCTATGAAGTGCTCACCGCATTCTTCCTGGAAGCGGGATTCTTAGGCGTGATGCTTTTTGGCTGGAACAAAGTCGGGCCGGGCCTGCATTTCTTGTCTACCTGTATGGTGGCGTTGGGCACGTTAATGTCGACGTTCTGGATTCTGGCGTCTAATAGCTGGATGCATACCCCGCAGGGATTTGAAATTCATAACGGTCAGGTAGTCCCGGTGGACTGGTTCGCGGTGATTTTCAACCCGTCGTTCCCGTATCGCCTGTTGCATATGTCCGTTGCGGCGTTTTTAAGTAGCGCGATGTTTGTCGGCGCGTCCGCAGCCTGGCATTTACTGAAAGGTAACGATACGCCGGCTATCCGCCGTATGTTCTCGATGGCGCTATGGATGGCGGTCGTGGTGGCACCCGTTCAGGCATTGATTGGCGATATGCATGGCCTTAACACCCTGAAGCATCAGCCGGTCAAAATCGCCGCGATTGAGGGGCACTGGGAAAATACGCCCGGCGAGCCAACGCCGCTTACGCTGGTAGGCTGGCCGGATATGGAGGCGGAACGGACCCGCTATGCGCTTGAGATCCCGGCGTTGGGCAGTCTGATCCTGACGCATAGCCTGGACAAACAGGTGCCTGCGCTAAAAGATTATCCCAAAGAGGATCGCCCCAACCCTACCGTGGTGTTCTGGTCTTTCCGTCTGATGGTGGGCATGGGCGTACTGATGATCTTTCTGGGGCTGGCCAGCCTGTGGCTACGCTACCGACGCCGCCTGTATCATTCGCGGCCCTTTATGCACTTTGCGCTGTGGATGGGGCCGTCCGGGCTTATCGCCATCCTTGCCGGATGGGTGACGACTGAAGTAGGACGTCAGCCGTGGGTGGTCTATGGCCTGCTGCGAACGCGTGATGCGGTTTCCGCGCACAGCACCTTGCAAATGAGCATCAGTTTGCTGGCCTTCTTTGTGGTCTATTCCCTGGTGTTTGGGGTTGGCTATATTTATATGATTCGTCTTATCCAGAAAGGGCCGCAGCCGGCGGAGACACCGACCGCTGAAACCGATGGCAGACCCGCGCGTCCTATCTCTGCCGTGGGAGAATCGCTTGAGCAGGAGAAACGCGAATGACCATCGATCTTCCGGTTATCTGGTTTGCTATTATCGTGTTCGCCACGCTGATGTATATCGTGATGGATGGTTTCGATCTGGGCGTCGGTATCCTGTTTCCGTTTATTCGTGATAAACACGATCGCGATGTTATGGTGAACTCGGTCGCGCCGGTATGGGACGGGAACGAAACCTGGCTAGTGCTGGGCGGGGCCGGGCTTTTTGGCGCGTTCCCGTTGGCTTATGCCGTCATCACCGACGCGCTGACTATCCCGCTGGTGGTTATGCTGCTTGGTCTTATCTTTCGCGGCGTCGCTTTTGAATTCCGTTTTAAAGCCACCGAGTCGCATCGCGCGTTCTGGGATAAATCCTTTATCGTCGGGTCAATCCTGGCGACCTTTGCCCAGGGGGTTGTGGTGAGCGCGGTGGTGAGCGGTTTTCAGGTGGAAGGGCGAACCTTTAGCGGTTCGCAGCTTGACTGGCTGACGCCGTTTAATCTGTTCTGCGGCGTCGGTCTGGTCGTCACCTACGCGCTGCTGGGCGCTACCTGGCTGATTATGAAAAGCGAAGATCCGCTGCATAGCCGGATGTGCGCGCTGTCGCGCCCGTTGTTGATCGTCTTGTTGCTGGTGATGGGGGGCGTCAGCGTGTGGACGCCGCTCACCCATGACGACATCGCCGAGCGCTGGTTCACGCTGCCCAATTTATACTACTTCCTGCCGGTGCCTGTGCTGGTGTTGGCTTTTAGCGTCTGGCTATGGCGCAGCGTGAAAAAACCACAATCCCATGCGCGTCCATTTATTCTCACGCTAGGGCTGATTTTTCTGGGGTTCAGCGGGTTAGGAATCAGTATTTGGCCGAATATTATTCCACCGGATATTTCGCTGTATGCCGCCGCCGCGCCGTCGCAAAGTCAAAGCTTTATGCTGGTTGGGGCGCTGATAATCATCCCGATTATTCTGGCTTATACCTTCTGGAGCTACTACGTCTTCCGTGGAAAAGTGCGACATGGAGAGGGATATCACTGATGGTTAAAGTGAAAAAATGGTCGCGGCGAGTCGTATGGATGGTCGCGATATGGTGCGCCAGCGTGCTTCTGCTGGCGGGCGTCGGAATGTTGTTCAGACTGCTCATGACCTCCGCAGGATTTCGCTCCTGACTGATACCCCCGGACGCGCTTTCGTCTCTCGCGAAAGCGCGTTTTTATCGACAGATCGGCGTTTATCGATCACCTTTGCTCGCCTTATCTCTCCCCTCAATAGCGGTTGATAATTATTCTCATCTTTATTGTCGTTCCCGGGCCGCAGTGATATGGTTACACAGTGGCTAACGCTCTGGTATAACGCAGATAAACGGTATTGATAATGTCTCCGATCTCCTGTCACTCTTCCGCCGCCCCGGCGATGAAAAAGATCTTTTCCGTCAGCGACTTCATCGCGTTTGGCGAGCGTTATGGCATTGATTACCGCTTCCCTGCGTTACCGCAGTATACGCAGAGTAGTCCCGTACTTCATGGCGATATCGAAGAGATAGCGCTTCCCGGCGGGATTTGCATTACACGCTCGGATGTTCACGTGTTACAACCTTATGAAACCACCTCTCGCCATAGCAGTCCGCTGTATATGCTGGTGGTGTTGGAAGGTAACGTCGCGCTGGCTGTCAATGAGCAGACCTTTTTGTTGAGCGCGGGGATGGCGTTTTGCTCGCAACTGAGTGAGCAGCAGACGATACGCGCCCATCACGGCGCAGACAGTAAATTGCGCACCTTATCGCTGGGAATGTACCCGGACGGCGGGTGGCGGGAGCGTTTGCCTGTCTCGCTGGCAGACGAGTGGGAACGTAGCGCGGCCTCGGCGAGGGTCTGGCAGGTGCCGGAGTTTCTGCTTTCGGGGCTACGTTATGCGCAGCAGCCCGGACCTCATGCGGCGTCACGCCAGTTAATGCTGGAAGGCATCATGCTGCAATTGCTGGGCTATGCGTTAAATCTATGTCAGCCCGCAACGCAAAAACGCGGACTTCCCGTCACCGGTGAATACCAGCGGCTGGAGCTCATTCGGCGTTTACTGGAGCAAACGCCGGAAAAAGCCTACACGCTGAACGAACTGGCGCGTCGGGCGGCAATGAGTCCGAGTAGCCTGCGGTGCAAGTTTCGCCATGCCTATGGGTGTACCGTGTTTGATTATCTGCGCGATTGCCGCCTGGCGCGCGCGCGTCGTTATCTGATGGAGGGATACAGCGTGCAGCAGGCCGCCTGGATGTCAGGCTATCAACATGCCACTAACTTTGCGACGGCATTTCGTCGGCGTTATGGCTGCTCGCCCGGCGAGCTGCGTGACGCGTCTCTGACGGCGTCCCGCCACTGTGCGTAACGCGCCCCGCCAGAGCGGTAATATCCGCCGCTAACCCGGTTTTCTGCCGCTTTGGGTGATTTTTTATCATTGCGCATAGGCAATCTGGCGTTACGCATAGTGGTTCGTTATCTCTAAAGGGTAATAATTCTTATTTACAATAAAGATGCCTTTGGAGATGTTCATGTTTGCGACAACGCGTATGGCGCTATTGATAGGCGGAGCTATCGGCGGCGCGACTTTTCCTCTTTTTGCCCAGGAAACCACAAAAAATGATACCGTCATTGTCACCTCGCCCGTTCAGAGTGGCGCGACCAGGCTGGCGACGCCAGATATTGAAACGCCGCAGTCGGTATCCATTATTACCCGCCAGCAGTTTGAAGAGCAGGGCGCAACCAGCGTGCGTCAGGCGGTCAGCTACACCCCAGGCGTATACAGTAACCAGATAGGCGCCTCTAACCGCTTTGATTACATCGTATTGCGTGGTTTTTCGGACGGTAGTCTGGATAACGTCTATCTCGACGGGTTAAAAATGATGGGCGACACCAATTCGCACAGTTCGTTGGTGGTTGACCCCTGGTTTCTGGAAGATATCGAGGTGGTACGCGGCCCGGCGTCCGTTCTGTATGGACGTTCATCGCCAGGCGGCATTGTCTCGTTGACGTCGCGAAAACCGGCGTTTGATGCCGGAGGAGAAGTGAAGCTGTTTGCCGGCAATAACAACCAGCGCGGGGCGGCTTTTGATGTGACCGGCCCACTGGATGACAATGAACGTGTGGCGGCGCGTCTTAGCGGCATGACACGTTACGCCGATTCGCAGTTTACGCCCCTGAAAGAGGAACGTTATGCGCTGATGCCGAGCCTGACCTGGAGAATTACCGATCGGACGCGTCTTGATCTTATGGCCTATCTGCACCGTGATCCGCAAGGCGGTAGCCACTCCGGACTGCCTTATCAAGGCACGGTTGTACCTTATAACGGCGGAAAAATTTCTAACACTTTCTTTGAAGGTGAAGATGACTACGACAAATACGATCGCCGTGAAAATATGGTGGGTTATAACATTGAGCATCTGTTCGATAACGGCTGGTCGGTACGGCAAAAATTGCGTTATTTGCATACCAAAGTGACGTTGAATCAGGTCTATGCCGCAGGTTGGTTGAATGAAACGGCGCTGAATCGCGGCTATTCCGGCTCCGGGGAGAAAATGTCGGCTATCGCGCTGGATAATCAGCTCGACGGCAGCGTGGATACCGGGGCGATTAATCATCGTCTGCTGGTGGGGATCGATTATCAGGATCGCAGTAATCATACTACTGGCTATTATGGCGCGTTTCCGCCGATTGACGCTTTCAACCCTGTTTATGGCGCTCAGCCGGATTACATTACGTTGTATAGCCGTGAAAAACATAAGCTGCGGCAGACCGGATACTATTTACAGGATCAGATGTCATGGGATCGCTGGCGCTTTACGTTGGGCGGTCGTTACGATCGGGTCAGCGTGTCTAACATCGACAAACTTCATGATTCACGCAGCGATCTCGATAAAAACAACGTCAGCACCCGTGCCGCGTTGCTTTATCTGTTCGACAATGGCGTCGCCCCCTATCTCAGTTATTCTACCGCGTTTACGTCGACCAGCTTCGCCGACGAAAACGGCAATGTGCTGGAACCGATGAAAGGCAAGCAGTGGGAGGCGGGGGTAAAATACGAACCGCTGGGGGGGAACAGCCAGTTTAGCGCCGCCGTGTATCGTATTAACCAAACCAATATCGCGACCAAAGAAGAACCTACCGATCCGTACCGCTCGATTGGTGAAATTGAGTCTAAAGGGGTTGAACTGGAGGCCATTAGCCATTTGTCGGATAGCGTCCGTTTGCAGGCGGCGTATACCTATACTGATATCCGTTATAAGAAAAGTAGCCCGCAAGAGCAGGGGAAGCGCGCGGTTTATGCTCCACGGAACCAGGCCAGCGCCTGGCTAAGCTACGATGTGAAAAGCGGTCTGTTAGAGTGGCTGACTTTGGGCTCCGGCATCCGGTACGTCAACGGCGTGACCAGCGATCGCCTGAATACCCACACGTTGCCGTCCTATACACTGGTCGACATGGTGGTTGGGTATGATTTATCCAGCATTGGGTTAAATGGCTTGAGCGCCCAGCTCAACGTAAATAATCTGACGGACAAACGCTATGTCGCTGCCTGTAATTCGCTCTCTTATTGTTATTTTGGCGCCGAGCGTAGCATTGTAGGCAGCGTGTCATGGGCGTTTTGATAACGCTTATCGTCCGGTAGCAAAGGCTACCGGGCAAACATTAGCGGTGCGTCATGCCTTCATAGAGAAGTCTGAGCGCAAACATCCCGATAATGGCGCCGATAACACGGCTGGCAATGCGCTGTATTCGTCCATAAGCGCGGCGGACTGCGGGGAGCGAAAAGGCCTGGCTGAGAAAAATACGCCAGATAACGGATGACAGCACAATTCCGGCCCAGGCCATTAACCTTGCCCATGTGGGCGTTTCTGCGCTAAGCGTTACGGAAAAAATACTGATAAAAAACAGTACGGTTTGCGGATTGGATAAATCGGTCATTAATCCCCGGCGAAAGAAAATTGTCCACGGGGCGGCAATCGGCGTCTGGAGCGTGCTCATTTGCGGCGTCGCCTGGTGGCGAATACTGTTCCAGGCGAACCATAATAAATAGGCGCCGCCGACAATTTTGATAAGAGAAAATACCGCTTCGCATTGCGTAATGAGCGTCGCCAGACCGAAAAGCCCCAGCCCGGAATAAAAGGCGTCTCCCGTGGCGACGCCCAGGCCGGTGATGACTCCCGCCCGGCGTCCTGATGCGAGGCTGGTTTGCACCACCACAAACAGATTCGCGCCGGGATTAAAAAAGGTTAACACAAACAGACTGACGGTAAGCACAACGGCATGAAACGGCTCCATAGACAACTCTTCCCATAGCCTCAAGAAATAACGTTCATCTTATTAATAGTCAAACCAGATGATTGCGAGTGAGATCACAAAGCAGGGGCGTTTTAATCCGCGTCGTTATGCCGAGTGAGCGGGGGCTGACTGGATTTTTCCAGCAATCTACACTACTTATTTAATCAGTCCGAACGGCCTTTTTGTTCTGATAAAGCGATGATGGCGTAATAATAAAACGAGGGTTTTGCTATGAAAACTGGCTACAAGGTTATGCTTGGCGCATTAGCGTTTGTCGTGACAAACGTTTATGCCGCAGAAATCATGAAAAAAACGGACTTTGATAAAGTCGCCTCCGAATACACGAAAATTGGCACGATTTCCACCACCGGGGAAATGTCGCCGCTGGACGCCAGAGAAGATTTAATCAAAAAGGCGGATGAAAAAGGGGCGGATGTGGTGGTGCTGACGTCCGGGCAGACAGAAAATAAAATTCATGGTACGGCTGATATTTATAAAAAGAAATAAAAGCGTTGCATCATAAAAATACCCGCCTGGGTTTCCGGCGGGTATTTTTATTCCTGGCAACCGGCATCCGTTTTGCCGGATGACGGCCTGCAGTAAACGTAGCGCCATCAGGCATTCAGGACGCTGTCATTTGTCTTAATTACCCGACTGGTCTTTGGCACCTGCTTTTAAACGACGCCACAGAGTGGTGCGGCTAATCCCCAGATAACGCGCCGCCGCGGTCTTATCGCCCTTAAAGCGCGCCAGTACATCCTGTAACGTGTGCGCATCCACGGTTGAAGGCGTCAGCTCTGCTGTGTTCACCATAAGCTCAGGTAATAACTGCCGCATAAATTGCCTGTCCAGCGTTGGTGCGGGATCGACGCTTAAAAAAAGCGCCAGGCGCTCCATCATATTACGCAGTTCGCGAATATTACCGGGCCAGCCCCAGGCCAGCAAAAGCGGCTGACACTGTGTCAATCCATGACGTATCGATTCGGTAAACGGAATTTCCATCGCCGCCAGCGACTGTTTTAAAAAGCTTTCCGCCAGCGGCAAAATATCAGCCTGCCGCTCGCGCAAAGGAGGAAGCGTCAGACGCAGAATACTCAGGCGATAAAAGAGATCGGGGCGAAAACGTCCTTGCATTATCTCCCGATCCAGATCGCAATGCGTAGCGCTGATCACCCGGACATCCACCGGGATCGGTTGGTGTCCGCCGACGCGAGTGACGGCTTTTTCCTCCAGTACGCGCAAGAGTCGGGTTTGTAACGGCAAGGGCATTTCGCCGATTTCATCCAGAAACAGCGTGCCGCCGTGTGCGATTTCAAACAGCCCCGCCCGGCCTCCTCGTCGTGAACCGGTAAACGCGCCCTCTTCATAACCAAACAGTTCCGCCTCCAGCAATGACTCGGTAATCGCGCCGCAATTGACGGCGACAAAGGGAGGGGATGGCTTATTCTGACGGTGAGGCTGGCGGTGAAAAAACGTCTGGTGAATCGCCTGCGCCGCCAGCTCTTTTCCGGTCCCTGTTTCCCCCTGAATCAGCACTGCCGCACGGGAGCGGGCATAGAGCGTAATCGTCTGGCGGAGCTGCTCCATTTGCGGCGACTGGCCGCGTATATCGCCCAGTTCATACCGGGTTTGTAATCCCTTGCCGGATGGGTAATCCACGCGCTGGCGCCGTGTCAGACGGGTCATATCCAGCGCATCATGAAAAGCCTGACGAACGGTCGCCGCGGAATAAATAAAGATGGCGGTCATACCCGCTTCTTCCGCCAGATCGGTAATTAATCCCGCGCCGACGACGGCCTCAATACCGTTGGCCTTAAGTTCGTTAATTTGCCCGCGCGCGTCCTCTTCGGTGACATAGCTTCGCTGTTCAAGACAGAGGTGAAACGTTTTCTGAAAGGCAAGTAAAGTCGGAATGGTCTCCTGATAGGTCACGATACCGATAGACGAGGTGAGCTTTCCCGCTTTCGCTAGCGCCTGTAATACGTCGAATCCGCTGGGCTTGATGAGGATCACCGGTATTGACAGGCGACTTTTTAAATAGGCCCCGTTCGAACCCGCCGCGATAATCGCGTCGCAGCGCTCGGTCGCCAGTTTTTTGCGAATGTAGGTCACCGCCTTTTCAAAGCCGAGTTGAATAGGCGTGATGGTCGCCAGATGATCGAATTCCAGGCTGATATCCCGAAACAGTTCGAATAGACGCGTTACGGAGACCGTCCAGATCACCGGTTTATCGCTATTATCGCGCGGAGCGCTGTGAGCAGTCGTCATCGCAGTAGGTTCATCTTTAAGGGGCGATTTTTTGTTTTAAACGTGTTTCATAAATGTTGCAATGAAACGGAGCGATTCGTTTCATGAAACGTTAGCTGACACGTTTTTCTTTTCCCTTAATCGCGCTTATTCATAACAGGAATGACTGTAATTACCTGTTTTTAAATCTCATTGTATTTAATTTTCTCGCTGCCTCTTTGCCTGGCATAGCCTTTGCTTTGGTGAATACATCTTGAATAACAATTTACTAACATGAGGACGAATTATGTCTTTACATTCGCCGGGGCAGGCATTTCGCGCCGCGCTCGCTAAAGAGAATCCATTACAAATTGTCGGCGCTATTAATGCCAACCATGCTCTGTTGGCCCAACGGGCCGGGTATCAGGCTATCTATCTTTCTGGCGGCGGCGTAGCGGCGGGCTCGCTCGGACTGCCGGATCTGGGGATTTCGACGCTGGATGATGTGTTAACCGATATCCGGCGCATCACGGATGTTTGCCCGCTGCCGCTGTTGGTGGATGCGGATATTGGCTTTGGCTCCTCCGCCTTTAATGTCGCGCGGACGGTAAAGTCCATAGCCAAAGCGGGCGCCGCCGCGCTGCATATTGAAGACCAGGTTGGCGCTAAGCGCTGTGGACACCGTCCAAACAAAGCGATCGTCTCGAAAGAGGAGATGGTAGACAGAATTCGGGCGGCAGTGGATGCGCGCACCGATCCGAACTTTGTGATCATGGCGCGTACCGATGCGCTGGCGGTGGAAGGGCTGGAGGCGGCTCTCGATCGCGCGCAGGCTTACGTGGATGCGGGGGCTGACATGCTGTTCCCGGAGGCGATCACCGAACTGTCGATGTACCGCCAGTTCGCCGACGTGGCGCAGGTGCCGATCCTCGCCAACATCACTGAGTTTGGCGCGACGCCGCTGTTTACGACCGACGAGTTGCGCAGCGCACACGTGGCGATGGCGCTCTATCCGCTGTCGGCGTTTCGCGCCATGAACCGCGCCGCAGAAAAAGTCTATACCGTGCTGCGCCAGGAAGGGACGCAAAAGAACGTGATCGACATCATGCAGACCCGCAACGAGCTGTACGAAAGCATCAATTACTACCAGTTCGAAGAGAAGCTGGACGCGCTGTACAGGAATAAAAAATCGTAGCCTGTGGGCCTGATAAGGCGAAGCCGCCATCAGGCAATGCCGGATGGCACTACGTTTATCCCGCCTACGGTACGGCCTACACGCCTCAATACCCTACACATTACAATAATGACGAGGACAATATGACAGACACGACGATCCTGCAAAACAACACGCATGTCATTAAGCCTAAAAAATCGGTCGCGCTTTCCGGCGTACCTGCCGGAAATACCGCTCTGTGTACCGTGGGAAAAAGCGGTAACGATCTGCACTATCGCGGTTACGACATTCTCGATCTGGCGGAGCACTGCGAATTTGAAGAAGTCGCGCATTTACTGATCCACGGAAAATTACCGACCCGCGACGAGCTGAACGCGTATAAAAGCAAGTTAAAAGCGCTGCGCGGATTACCCGCCAATGTCCGTACCGTTCTGGAAGCGTTACCGGCGGCCTCGCACCCGATGGACGTGATGCGTACCGGCGTTTCCGCGCTGGGCTGCACCCTGCCGGAAAAAGAGGGACATACCGTCTCCGGCGCGCGCGATATTGCCGATAAGCTGTTGGCTTCGCTCAGCTCTATCCTTCTTTACTGGTATCACTACAGCCACAACGGCGAACGTATTCAGCCGGAAACCGACGATGATTCCATCGGCGGCCATTTCCTGCATCTGCTGCACGGTGAAAAGCCAACCCAAAGCTGGGAAAAGGCGATGCATATTTCGCTGGTGCTGTACGCCGAGCATGAGTTCAACGCCTCGACGTTTACCAGCCGGGTAATTGCCGGGACCGGCTCGGATGTCTACTCCGCGATTATCGGCGCGATTGGCGCGCTGCGCGGCCCGAAACACGGCGGAGCGAATGAGGTGTCGCTGGAAATTCAACAGCGTTATGAAACACCGGACGAGGCAGAGGCGGATATCCGTAAACGCGTGGAAAACAAAGAGGTGGTGATTGGCTTTGGACATCCGGTTTACACCATCGCCGACCCGCGCCACCAGGTGATCAAACGGGTGGCGAAACAGCTTTCAGAAGAAGGCGGCTCGCTGAAGATGTACCACATCGCCGACCGTCTGGAAACGGTGATGTGGGAGACCAAAAAGATGTTCCCGAATCTCGACTGGTTTTCGGCGGTCTCCTACAACATGATGGGCGTCCCTACCGAAATGTTCACCCCGCTGTTTGTCATCGCCCGCGTTACCGGCTGGGCGGCGCACATTATTGAACAGCGTCAGGACAACAAAATTATTCGTCCTTCCGCCAATTATACCGGCCCGGAAGATCGCGTATTTGTGCCGATCGAAAAGCGTTGCTAATTAAAACCTCTAAATATAAAAACAGGAGTTGTACCCTATGTCCGCACATATTTCGAACGTTCGCCCAGACTTTGACCGTGAAATCGTTGATATCGTTGATTACGTTATGAATTACGAGATCACCTCAAAGGTGGCGTACGACACTGCGCATTACTGCCTGCTCGACACGCTCGGCTGTGGTCTGGAAGCGCTGGAATACCCGGCCTGTAAAAAATTGCTTGGGCCAATCGTGCCAGGCACGGTGGTGCCCAACGGCGCACGCGTGCCGGGCACCCAGTTCCAGCTCGATCCGGTACAGGCAGCCTTTAACATTAGCGCGATGATCCGCTGGCTCGATTTTAACGATACCTGGCTTGCCGCCGAGTGGGGCCATCCTTCTGATAACCTCGGCGGTATTCTGGCGACGGCTGACTGGCTGTCACGCAACGCCGTCGCCGCCGGCAAAGCGCCGCTGACCATGAAACAGGTATTGAGCGGGATGATCAAAGCCCATGAAATTCAGGGCTGCATCGCGCTGGAAAACGCCTTCAACCGTGTCGGGCTTGACCATGTGCTGCTGGTCAAAGTGGCCTCGACCGCGGTGGTCGCTGAAATGCTGGGGCTGACGCGCGATGAGATCCTCAACGCGGTATCGCTGGCGTGGGTGGATGGGCAGTCGTTGCGCACTTATCGTCATGCGCCGAATACCGGTACGCGCAAATCCTGGGCGGCGGGCGATGCGACTTCGCGCGCGGTACGTCTGGCGCTGATGGCGAAAACCGGCGAGATGGGCTATCCCTCGGCGCTCACCGCCAAAACCTGGGGCTTCTACGACGTTTCATTCAAAGGTGAAACGTTCCGTTTCCAGCGCCCTTACGGCTCCTACGTGATGGAAAACGTGCTATTTAAAATTTCTTTCCCGGCAGAATTCCACTCGCAAACCGCCGTCGAAGCGGCGATGACACTGTATGAGCAGATGCAGGCCGCGGGCAAAACGGCAGCGGATATCGAGAAAGTGACTATCCGCACCCACGAAGCCTGTCTTCGCATTATCGATAAAAAAGGCCCGCTCAATAACCCGGCGGACCGCGATCACTGTATCCAGTATATGGTCGCCGTGCCGTTGCTGTTCGGACGGTTAACCGCGGCGGATTATGAAGACGAGGTGGCGCAGGACAAGCGTATTGACGCCCTGCGCGAGAAAATCGTGTGCTATGAGGACCCGGCTTTTACCGCCGACTATCACGACCCGGAAAAACGTGCTATCGGCAATGCGATCACCGTGGAGTTTACTGATGGCTCACGCTTTGGCGAGGTTGTCGTGGAGTATCCGATTGGTCATGCGCGTCGCCGCGCCGACGGTATTCCGAAGCTTATCGAAAAATTTAAAATTAACCTGGCGCGTCAGTTCCCGACTCGCCAGCAGCAACGCATTCTGGATGTCTCCCTGGACAGAGCCCGCCTGGAGCAGATGCCGGTTAACGAATACCTCGATTTATATATCATCTGAGCCAGCCAGCAGTAAGGCGTAAGTTCAACAGGAGAGCGTGATGTCTTTTAGCGAATTTTATCAGCGTTCCATTAACGAACCGGAGGCGTTCTGGGCCGAGCAGGCCCGGCGTATCGACTGGCGACAGCCGTTTACGCAGACGCTGGATCATAGCCGTCCACCGTTTGCCCGCTGGTTTTGCGGCGGCACCACTAACTTATGTCATAACGCCGTCGACCGCTGGCGGGATAAACAGCCGGAGGCGCTGGCGCTGATTGCCGTCTCATCAGAGACCGATGAAGAGCGCACATTTACCTTCAGCCAGTTGCATGATGAAGTCAACGCTGTGGCCGCTATGCTGCTGTCGCTGGGCGTGCAGCGTGGCGATCGCGTATTGGTCTATATGCCGATGATTGCCGAAGCGCAGATAACCCTGCTGGCCTGTGCGCGCATTGGCGCGATCCATTCGGTGGTCTTTGGCGGTTTTGCCTCGCACAGCGTGGCGGCGCGCATTGACGATGCCAGACCGGCGCTGATTGTGTCGGCGGATGCCGGAGCGCGTGGCGGTAAAATTCTGCCGTATAAAAAGCTGCTTGATGACGCTATTGCGCAGGCGCAGCATCAGCCGAAACACGTTCTGCTGGTGGACAGAGGGCTGGCGAAAATGTCGTGGGTGGATGGGCGCGATCTGGATTTTTCCACGTTGCGCCAGCAGTATCTCGGCGCGAGCGTGCCGGTGGCGTGGCTGGAATCCAATGAAACCTCGTGCATTCTTTACACCTCCGGCACTACCGGCAAACCGAAAGGCGTCCAGCGCGACGTCGGCGGTTATGCGGTGGCGCTGGCAACCTCGATGGACACCATTTTTGGCGGCAAGGCGGGCGGCGTATTCTTTTGCGCATCGGATATCGGCTGGGTCGTCGGCCACTCCTATATCGTTTACGCGCCGCTGCTGGCAGGCATGGCGACTATTGTTTACGAAGGACTGCCGACGTACCCGGACTGCGGGGTCTGGTGGAAAATTGTCGAGAAATACCAGGTTAACCGGATGTTTTCCGCCCCGACCGCGATTCGCGTGCTGAAAAAATTCCCGACGGCGCAAATCCGCAATCACGATCTCTCCTCGCTGGAGGCGCTTTATCTGGCCGGTGAGCCGCTGGACGAGCCGACGGCCAGTTGGGTGACGGAGACGCTGGGCGTACCGGTCATCGACAATTATTGGCAGACGGAGTCCGGCTGGCCGATCATGGCGCTGGCCCGCGCGCTGGACGACAGGCCGTCGCGTCTGGGAAGTCCCGGGGTGCCGATGTACGGTTATAACGTCCAGCTACTCAATGAAGTCACCGGCGAACCCTGCGGCATAAATGAAAAAGGCATGCTGGTGATCGAAGGGCCGCTGCCGCCGGGTTGTATTCAGACTATTTGGGGCGACGATGCGCGTTTTGTGAAGACTTACTGGTCGCTGTTTAACCGTCAGGTTTATGCCACTTTCGACTGGGGAATCCGCGACGCCGAGGGGTATTACTTTATTCTGGGCCGTACCGATGATGTGATTAATATTGCGGGTCATCGGCTGGGGACGCGAGAAATAGAAGAAAGTATCTCCGGTTACCCGAACGTAGCGGAAGTGGCGGTGGTGGGGATAAAAGACGCTCTGAAAGGGCAGGTGGCGGTGGCGTTTGTCATTCCGAAGCAGAGCGATACGCTGGCGGATCGCGAGGCGGCGCGCGACGAGGAAAAAGCGATTATGGCGCTGGTGGATAACCAGATCGGTCACTTTGGTCGTCCGGCGCATGTCTGGTTTGTTTCGCAGCTCCCCAAAACGCGTTCCGGAAAGATGCTTCGCCGCACGATCCAGGCGATCTGCGAAGGCCGTGATCCGGGCGATCTGACAACCATTGACGATCCCGCGTCGTTGCAGCAAATTCGCCAGGCGATCGAGGAATAGCCGTAAGCCGGATAAGCCGCGTCCGGCAACGGGTTAGACTCAGCGACTGAATAGTGGGGTGTAAAGTCGGGAAAGGGCGGCAGCGCGCCGCCCTGTAACAGAATTAACGCAGAATATTTTTCTCAGCCAGATCCAGTGCGAAGTAGCTGAAAATCAAATCGGCGCCGGCGCGTTTAATCGAGCCCAGACTTTCCAGCACGACCTTTTCTTCATCGATGGCGCCAGCCATAGCAGCAAATTTAATCATGGCGTATTCACCGCTCACCTGGTAAGCGCCAAGCGGCAACTCTGTGCGTTCGCGAATTTCACGCAGCACGTCCAGATACGCGCCGGCCGGTTTCACCATTAAGCAATCCGCGCCCTGGGCTTCGTCGAGCAGTGATTCGCGAATCGCTTCACGGCGGTTCATCGGATTCATTTGATACGTCTTGCGGTCGCCTTTTAACGCGGTACCCGCTGCTTCACGGAAGGGGCCGTAGAAAGAAGAGGCGAACTTGGTGGAGTAGGACATTATTGCCGTATCGGTAAAACCGGCGGCATCCAGCGCTTGGCGGATAGCCTGGACTTGTCCATCCATTGCCGCGGAGGGCGCAATAAAATCTGCTCCAGCCGCCGCCGCGATAACGGCCTGCTTGCCGAGGTTGGCCAGCGTCGCATCGTTATCCACACCGTGTTCGCACAACACGCCGCAGTGGCCGTGCGAGGTGTATTCGCAGAAGCAGGTGTCGGACATGACGATCATCTCCGGCACGGTTTGCTTACAGATGCGGGACATTCTTGCCACCAGGCCGTCTTCTTTCCAGGTATCGCTGCCGGTGTCATCAGTATGGTGAGAAATGCCGAAGGTCATAACGGAACGAATGCCAGCATTTGCGATACGTTCAATCTCTCGCGCCAGCTGCTTTTCCGGGATACGCATTACGCCGGGCATGGCATCAATAGCTTTGTAATCGTCGAGTTCTTCTTCAACAAAGATCGGCAACACCAGGTCGTTCAGGCTAAGTGTTGTCTCTTCAAACATAGCGCGCAGCGCAGCGGATTTGCGCAGGCGGCGAGGGCGATGGATAAGGTCTGTCATGGTCTGCCTGATGTTTGTGGAATCGAAGGCCCAGTATACCTGAATCTGCAGGCAGATGTTTTACGAAAACGGTCCTTAACGTAGCAGGCGCAGCCCCGGCGGCGGCAGAACATGGCGCTTCTTTTATATACCGAAGATTAATACATCAGGCACTATATCATTTTAAATAAGAATTAGTTTTACGTTGTTTTTAGTTTTATTTCATCGTCATTTAAGTAAATGTGGATTTTGACATTATTCATATTTATTTTGTTTTTCTTTAATTCATATTTATCTTATATGTATTTTGTTTTTTTATTTTCTTGCAAGGTCATGAAAAAGAACGCTTTTTAATTATCAACTTTCCTTTTATTACGCCTTTTTAATTCATGTCCGAATCCGGACTGAGGATAAAGAATAATTGAACCTTTTAGCAATGACGCCGCATAATCCTCCTTGCTAAACATCTATATGTTTTTATGCATTGATAATTGATGGATCAACTATATTACGTCCCTGAGGAGGGATGACAAATGCACTCCTGGAAAAAGAAACTTGTAGTCTCACAATTAGCATTGGCTTGCACTCTGGCAATCACTTCTCAGGCGAATGCTACTACATACGATACTTTTGGGTACCATGACGATGCGGCCACTGTTTTTGGCTGGGATGATACCAACGACCATGACTATCTAACTTATGGTGGTTATGTCTACAACACCCCAGCTAGTGATAGCGGCTATTTTGATACAAAATTTACTGGTGACACTGTAAATGGCGTTATTTCAACTTATTATCTGAATCATGATTACGCCAATGATACTGCGAATACATTGGATGTTACCAACTCAACCATTCATGGTATGATTACTTCTTACCAGATGGGCTACGGTCAATATGTTTGGACTAACGGTAGTGATTATACGACCCATGATTGGGTTGATGATGATACTTTTAATCTAAACATTTCTAATTCTACAATCGATGATGACTTTGAGGCGTTTTACTTCACTGATACCTATCTCGATTCTGATGGAAAAACAGTCAAAACCGATTATGACAAATTGGTTACTGCTGGTTTAGGCACTGCTATAACCCTTGATGTTGAAAGTAATATTAATATTACTAACAATTCTCATGTGGCTGGTATTGCTCTTTACCAAAATGATCTTGGCAATTCAACATATACAACCGAAGCACATCAGTGGGATAACACTATTAACGTAGCGAATTCAACTGTAACTTCAGGCTCCTGGTCCGAAGATGAGGAACAAGGCCATTTTGGCAATTCAAGTGAACCAAGCGATTATAATGGCAATGGTTGGAATAAAGATGATGTTGCTTTAGCTTTTGTTGACGATCCTTATTCAAATTACCGTATGGTAAACAACGTTACGTTTACCGACTCGCAGTTACTGGGGGATGTCGTCCTTGAGAGCTCCTGGAATTATAATTTCTATTCTAATGGCCGTTTAGTCGATGATTCCACTACTGTCTATACGAATGGTGGTTGGGCAGATGATGATCAAAACGTTGATCACCTGACATTGACCCTGAATAACACTAAATGGGTTGGTGCGGCGGTTAATGATTCACAGTCAATGGATCCAGTGCAATTCTATGATGTTGATGCCAATAGCTTAGATCCAGACTCGACTAATTATGATGCCTGGGGACGTGTTAATAGTGCTGCTTCCTTCCAGAGCGGTATCTTTGACGTCAGCTTGAATAATGGATCTGAGTGGGATACCACAAAAACATCTGTAATAGATACCTTAGCAGTAAATAGCGGCTCTCAGGTTGATGTCGCTAATGGCTCCAATTTAACCGCTGATACCATTACTCTAAACGGTGGTTCAGCTATGAACATCGGGGAAGGTGGCTACGTTGATACTGATCACCTGACCGTTGATACTTTCAGTACAGTTACTTTGGCTGATGATGTCAGCAGTGCATGGAGTGATGATGCACTGTATGCTAATACTATTACCGTAACTCACGGTGGTATGTTAGATATTCAAACCAACAATACAAACGCAGATAGCGTCATTGATACTGATACGTTAGAACTGACTAGCAGTAACGTTGCGGATAATAATGGCAATGTTTATGCTGGTGTGTTCAACATTCATAGCAATGACTATACCCTAAATGCCGATTTGGTGAACGACCGTACCTGGGATACCACTCAGGCTAACTACGGTTACGGCGTTGTCGCGATGAACTCTGATGGTCATCTGACTATCAACGGTAACGGCGATATCAACAATGGTGACGAGGCTGATGCAAGTAGCACCACTGACAACGTTGTAGCGGCCACTGGTAATTATAAAGTGCGCATCGACAACGCTACTGGTGCCGGTTCTGTTGCGGATTACAAAGGTAACGAGCTGATTTATGTCAATGACATAAACACCGACGCTACCTTCTCTGCAGCAAACAAAGCTGACCTGGGTGCTTACACCTATCAGGCTAAGCAGGAAGGCAACACTGTCGTGCTGGAACAGATGGAACTGACCGACTACGCTAACATGGCGCTGAGCATTCCTTCTGCGAACACCAATATCTGGAACCTGGAACAAGACACCGTTGGTACTCGTCTGACCAACGCTCGTCATGGCCTGGCGGATAACGGCGGCGCATGGGTAAGCTACTTCGGCGGTAACTTCAACGGCGACAACGGCACCATTAACTACGATCAGGATGTTAATGGCATCATGGTCGGTGTTGATACCAAAGTTGACGGTAACAACGCTAAGTGGATCGTTGGTGCGGCAGCAGGCTTCGCGAAAGGCGATCTGAGCGATCGTACCGGTCAGGTGGATCAGGACAGCCAGTCTGCCTACATCTACTCTTCCGCTCGTTTCGCAAACAACATCTTTGTTGACGGTAACTTAAGCTACTCTCACTTCAACAACGATTTGTCTGCTAACATGAGCGACGGTACTTACGTTGACGGCAACACCTCTTCTGACGCCTGGGGCTTCGGCTTGAAACTGGGTTATGATCTGAAGCTGGGTGATGCAGGCTACGTAACGCCTTACGGCAGCGTATCCGGTCTGTTCCAGTCCGGCGACGACTACCAGCTGAGCAACGACATGAAAGTTGACGGTCAGTCTTACGACAGCATGCGTTATGAACTCGGTGTAGATGCAGGTTATACCTTCACTTACAGCGAAGATCAGGCGCTGACCCCGTACTTCAAACTGGCTTACGTTTACGACGACTCCAACAACGATGCTGACGTAAACGGCGACTCTATCGACAACGGCGTAGAAGGTTTTGCGGTACGTGTTGGTCTGGGTACTCAGTTCAGCTTCACGAAGAACTTCAGCGCCTACACCGATGCTAACTACCTCGGCGGCGGTGATGTTGATCAAGACTGGTCTGCAAACGTTGGTGTTAAATATACCTGGTAATCATTTTCTCTCAGGAGAAATAAAAGTAATTTAAACTGAAAAATGCCCGTCAAGGACTTGACGGGCATTATTGCAAGGAATGCATATGTTATCTTTAAACAAGCCACTACAGGAATTCAACAGACTCGATAAATGCCTTTCTAAGCATGGTACGCGTTTCGAGTTTGTTAACGATAAAGAGATTATCTGTTCACCTGATGAAAGTAATACCCATACCTTTGTTATTTTAGAGGGGGTTGTTTCGTTAGTTCGGGGTGATAAAGTTCTTATTGGTATTGTGCAGGCCCCTTTTATTTTTGGCTTAGCCGATGGCGTGGCGAAAAAAGAGGCACAATATAAATTAATTGCGGAGAGCGGTTGCATCGGTTATCGCCTCTCATCATCACAAACTCTCGCCATCATTGAGCAGAACCAACTGTGGCGTGAAGCCTTCTGTTGGATAGTATGGAAAAGTCAGGTACTGGAGCTTCGTGACAAGCAGCTCATTGGTAATAATTCTTACGACCAGATTCGTGCGACGTTAATGACAATGATTGAGTGGGATGAAGAACTTCGCTCACGTATTGGTGTTATGAATTATATACATCAACGAACGCGCGTATCGCGATCGGTGGTGGCGGAAGTTCTCGCGGCCCTGCGTAAGGGTAATTACATTGAAATGAATAAAGGCAAATTGATCAGTATTAACCGTTTGCCCTCCGAATATTAACAAAAATGTCGCGCCTCGTCTGATATAGCGCGAGGCGCGACGACTCAGGATGCAGGAATAGCAATCGGTTTATTGCCGCTTAGCTCAGTAACCAAATCGTTAATCCCGTCGCTCATATTGGTAAAACGGGTGAGGGGGGAACGGGTTACGACCACAAAAGCGCCAATATTATATTGTGGGATCATCGCCATATAGGTAATAAAACCGCCGCCGCCTCCCGTTTTCTGGATAATGCCAGGACGTCCGTCTTTTGGCGCCATATAGACCCAGCCCAGACCGAGCGCGTCGGCTTTACCCGGTACGTCCATCCCGATGATTTTCTTTAACTGTGCGCGCTGATAAATCAACGTTTGCATACGATCGGCCTGATGGCTACGGTGATAGAAATCTGACGACAGATACTGTTGCATCCAGCGCATCATATCTCCTGGCGTAGAATAGACTCCGCCGCTGCCAATGGCAGCCAGCGTATTATTACAGGGGCTTGCGCCTTTCTCTGCCACCATCAGACGCTTACACTGATCGGGAGAGGGGGTAAACGTGGTGTCTTTCATTCCCAGCGGGCGGGTAATCTTTTCTTCAAACAGTTGCGTATAAGGTTTGCCGGAGGCGGTCGCCAGCGCGTCGGCTAACAGGTCGAACGCCAGATTGGAATAGGCCGCCTGTGAACCGGGCGCGACTTTTAACGTTGCTGTGGAGAGCCAGTTCCAGCGTTGTTCGCGGGTTGGCCAGACAAATACCGGACGATGCGCCGCGCCGCCGGGCTGTTCTCGCGGAAGCGCGCTGGTGTGGGTCGCTAAGTTGACCAACGTAATCGGCGTGCCTTGATACGTCGGGACATGCGCGCCGGGAGGCGCATATTTGCTGAGCGGATCGTTTAATTTTACCGTTCCCTGATCGAGCAATTTTACCAACATTTCACTGGTCATGAGCTTGGTGAGAGAAGCGATACGAATGACCGAGTCAAGCTGTGGACGAACATTATTGCCCGGTCTGGTGTCACCGAAACTACGAAACACGCGTTGATTGCCGTCGATCACCACCAGCGCCATGCCCGTGGCGCCGCTACCATAAAAGATATGCTCGGCATAACGATCAACGATATCAGAGGCAAAAACCGGATCGGCAATCGGCTGAGCCGCCTGGACAGAAGTAAGTGATGCCGCAAACAGCATGGCAGTAAAAAGCAGACTACGTTTCAACGGTGATGTCCATAAGTGAAATAACGGTGGTTATGCGTATTTATACTACCCGGCGGCACATTGCAAAACGTTAAAGAGAAAAAAGTGGGTGAAAAAACGTAACGGCGGGTTTTCGTGATGGAGAATGTTTACTTTTGTGATAAAGCGCTTGTGATAACCTGATAGCGTCAGCGTGCCTGCTGAGTATGAAACTCGTCGAAACAATTCTGTTGAGCAGAAATGCGAACTAAGCGTCACAACGTAGGTCACAATGCCTGGTTTAGCCGTGGGCATGGCGTGCTATTGCCGCCGTCACAGCAGCCGTAATAAAGATAAGAAGTTAGCAGGAGAGCATGATGTTTAAATCTTTTTTCCCAAAGCCAGGGCCGTTTTTCATGTCGGCGTTTGTTTGGGCGCTGATCGCTGTCATTTTCTGGCAGGCGGGAGGAGGAGATTGGGTGGCGCGACTTGTAGGGGCATCCGATGAAGTGCCTATCAGCGCAGCGCGCTTCTGGTTGCTGGACTATCTGATTTTTTATGCTTATTACCTGATTTGCGTGGGATTATTTGCAACGTTCTGGTTCATCTATAGCCCGCACCGCTGGCAGTACTGGTCGATACTTGGCACCTCGCTCATTATTTTTGTCACCTGGTTTTTGGTGGAGGTTGGCGTCGCGGTTAACGCCTGGTACGCGCCATTCTATGATTTGATTCAAACGGCGCTCAACTCGCCGCACAAGGTCACTCTTGGTCAATTTTATCATGAAGTGGGGGTGTTTCTCGGTATTGCGCTTATCGCCGTGGTGATCGGCGTGCTGAACAACTTCTTTGTCAGCCACTATGTATTTCGCTGGCGTACCGCAATGAATGAGCACTATATGGCGCACTGGCAGTACCTGCGCCATATCGAAGGGGCCGCCCAGCGTGTGCAGGAAGATACCATGCGTTTTGCCTCTACACTGGAGAACATGGGCGTGAGTTTTATCAATGCCATCATGACGCTTATCGCCTTTCTGCCGGTGTTGGTCACCCTGTCAGCGCATGTGCCGAATTTACCCATCGTAGGACATATCCCTTACGGCCTGGTCATTGCCGCCATAGTCTGGTCATTAATGGGGACGGGCCTGCTGGCGGTCGTCGGGATCAAATTGTCGGGGCTGGAATTTAAAAATCAGCGAGTGGAGGCAGCTTATCGTAAAGAGCTGGTCTACGGTGAAGATGACGCCAGCCGCGCCACGCCGCCCACCGTCCGTGAACTGTTTAGCGCGGTGCGCCATAACTACTTCCGTCTCTACTTTCACTATATGTATTTCAACATCGCGCGCATTCTCTATTTGCAGGTCGATAACGTTTTCGGTTTGTTCCTGCTGTTTCCTTCCATTGTTGCCGGTACGATTACGCTGGGGCTGATGACGCAAATCACCAACGTGTTTGGTCAGGTGCGCGGTTCGTTCCAGTATTTGATTAACTCCTGGACGACTCTGGTGGAGCTGATGTCTATTTATAAACGTTTACGTAGCTTTGAACGCCAGTTGGATGGTCAGCCAGTTCAGGAAGTGACCCACTCTTTTAGCTAACAGAAGGAAACGTTATGTCGGCGGCGTCCCGTCTTTATCCTCTGCCTTTTCTGGCGGTCGCCATATTGGCTGGCTGTAGTAGTCAATCCGGGCAGCCGGTGAGCAAGGGCGAGAAGCCTGTCGACGTGGCAAGCGTAGTACGTCAGAAAATGCCGGCCAGTGTCAAAGACAGAGAGGCCTGGGCGAAAGATATCGCGACAACGTTTAAGAGCCAGGGGCTGGCGCCGACGGTAGAAAATATCTGTTCGGTGCTGGCTGTCGCCCAGCAGGAGTCCGGTTATCAGGCGGATCCTGTCGTGCCGGGGCTAAGTAAAATCGCCTGGCAGGAGATTGATCGCCGCGCTGAACGACTACACATTCCGCTGTTTCTGGTGCACACCGCGCTGAAAATTAACTCCCCCAACGGCAAGAGCTATAGCGAACGCCTGGACACGGTAAAAACCGAAAAACAGCTTAGCGCTATTTTTGACGACTTTATCAATATGGTCCCTATGGGGCAGACGCTATTTGGCTCATATAACCCGGTGCATACGGGCGGCCCGATGCAGGTCAGCATTGCCTTTGCCGAACAGCACGCGAAAGGTTATCCGTGGAATATGGCGGGTACGGTACGTCAGGAGGTCTTTACGCGCCGTGGCGGATTGTGGTTTGGAACCTACCATTTGCTGAATTACCCGGCGAACTACAGCGCGCCTGTTTTCCGCTTCGCCGACTTCAACGCGGGATGGTACGCCAGCCGTAACGCTGCGTTCCAGAATGCCGTCAGTAAAGCCAGTGGGGTAAAACTGGCGCTGGATGGCGATCTGATTCGTTATAACAGCAAGGAACCGGGCAAAACAGAGTTAGCGGTGCGCAAACTGGCAGGGCAGTTGGGAATGAGTGAGCGTGAAATTCGCAGCCAACTGGAGAAAGGCGATAACCTGGCGTTTGAAAAAACGGCGCTCTACAAGAAAGTCTATAAGCTGGCCGAGGCCAAAACGGGCAAGACGCTTGCGCGGGAAATGTTGCCCGGTATTCAACTGGAAAGTCCGAAGATCACGCGTAAGCTGACGACCGCCTGGTTTGCTAAACGAGTTGATGAGCGGCGGGCGCGGTGTATGGGGCGATAAATTTCGCGCTGGGATATTTTCTCCAGCGCGCTAAGGTTTATTGGTGACGGTGACGCCAGCGTAAAAACGCGGCGATAACGGCAAAAATGAGGCAGCCCGTGAGGAAGGGCACCAGGCCAAAAATCGTCCCGACGCCCAGCCCAATCTCTACCCGTGGTCGACCTGTATCCTGTACCTGCATCAGATGCTCATAGATACCCGGCGCATGAACCAGCAGGTTTAAGAGTTGCGCTCCGGCCCAGAAGCAAAACAGTACAAATATGGCGTAAGCAATATTTCCGGGCGTAGAGGAGGTTTCTCGATGCTTCCCGCTGAACAGCGATTTTGAGAGAGTGAAATCAGCCATAAAGACCTCCAGGATGATCGGCTACGATCTGGCGTTATGCCATCGGCTTACTGTGAAGTCTGACAGGTCATTGTGTTTGTCAATATCAGAATCATGGTAATTTCACATATGGAATGTATCCATCGCGTAAATTTTTGTTAGTTGTCACAAAACGATCACTTTTATCAAAATCAATTAACATTTAAGAAATTCCGTATCCCCCACAGACTCGCTCGCCAGAAGTATGCAAAAATACGTTTTTGTTGCTGTTAATACGTCGGAGTCGTTATGCGTTTGCCTGTAAAAATTCGTCGTGACTGGCACTACTATGCCTTCTCTATTGGCCTTATCTTTATTTTGAATGGCGTCGTAGGATTGCTGGGTTTTGAGGCGAAAGGATGGCAAACCTATGGCGTTGGGCTGGTAACGTGGATTATCAGCTTCTGGCTGGCGGGGTTCATCATTCGCCGGCGCGAAGATGATGAGGTAAAAGACGCCCGATAAACGTTGCGCTATCGGGCGTGCGCTATTACATCGTGGTTTTTAAGGCGTTATTCGCCGTATGGCGTTCCAGCGCCAGCTCAATCAGGCGGCTGATCAAATCGGTATAGCCCAATCCGCTCGCCTGCCAGAGTTTTGGATACATACTGATATTGGTAAAACCTGGCAGCGTATTAATCTCGTTAATCACGACCTCATTGTCTGCCGTTAAGAAGACATCGACACGCGCCATACCCGCGCACCCCAGCGTCTGATAAGCCTGGATCGCGATCGCGCGGATCTTGTCATTCACCTCGGAAGGGATCTGCGCAGGCACGACAACTTGCGCGCCATTATCATCAATATACTTAGTATCGTAGGCGTAAAATTCGCTGTTCAGTACGATTTCGCCGCAGGTACTGGCCTGTGGGTTATCGTTACCTAATACGGCGCATTCGATCTCGCGCCCTTTGATCCCTTGCTCCACCACCACTTTATGATCGAATTCGAAAGCCAGCGCGACCGCCTGCTGATATTGCGCTTCGTTAGCGACTTTACTGACGCCGACCGAAGAGCCCTGATTGGCGGGCTTAACGAACAGCGGCAGTCCCAGACGGGATTCAACCTCGGCAAAACTAAACGCGTGACGATTCGTTCGGGTGAGTGTAATAAACGGGGCGATATTCAGTCCTGCATCGCGTAGCAGTCGTTTGGCGACGTCTTTATCCATGCAGGCTGCGGAGCTCAGCACGTCTGAACCGACAAACGGTAAGTTTGCGACGCGCAGCATCCCCTGCAATGAGCCGTCTTCGCCCAGCGTACCGTGGACGATAGGAAAAATAACATCTACCGTCGGTAGCGGCTGCCCGTTCTGAGCGTTAATCAATTGGTGTTGGTGTTTGCCAGGCACCTGGGCCAGACTGATTGCCGAAGGACGTAGCGCGATATGTGCCGGATCGTCTGCATTCTGCAAATAATTTTCCGCATCGTTAACATGCCATTGTCCCGCCTTATCTATCCCTAACAGCACCACGTCGAAGCGGGTTTTATCGATCGCATCAACGATATTTTTCGCTGATTGCAAAGACACTTCATGTTCCGCCGACTTACCGCCAAATACTATTCCTACCCGCAATTTCGCCATCTTAAAAACCCATTCCATCGAATGCAAAGCGTATACATTACCACGACAAAACGCGGGTTTCGCGGGCTTCTGCCATAATGTTTATGGGATGTGAGAACGGAGGCCGCGTGAGAGGTAAGGGTTTTCTGATTATTGTGCTGTTGGGCGGTATTGGCGGGCTGGGATATCGTTATCTTCCCTCTTATTATAATCCTTTTGCTCCGCTACAACTTGCCGATCCGCCAGGCTGGATCACTACCTTCAAACTACAGCGCCTGACGCCGTCGCAGTGCCGGGAGCTGTTGACGGCGGCCAATCAACAGGGATTAATTTCATCACAACCTGTTGCGGATAGCGCTGGTGAATGTCCCTTGTCCCATGTTGTGCGCGTCAGAGATTTTGGCCAGGTAAAACTGAGCAGCAGTTTTTTAGCCTCCTGCCCGTTGGCGCTGCGTTCCGCGCTGTTTGTCGAACAGCAGGCAAAACCTTTAACAGAAACGTGGATGCAGCGCCGCCTGACCCGCATCGAACATCTGGGCAGCTATGCCTGCCGTAATATTTATCACCGTCCGGATGCGCGTCGCAGTGAACATGCCAGCGCAGAAGCGCTGGATGTCAGCGGGTTTCAACTATCAGATGGCCGAAAAATCACTGTCCTGCGCGGCTGGGGGCGTGAGGAGACGGGGCCCTGGTTACGCGCTATGTTAAACGCCAGTTGCCATTATTATGGCAATGGGCTCGGGCCTGACTATAACGCTGCTCATGCTAACCATTTTCATCTTGGAATGCGGGGCTACGGCGTGTGTCGTTAAAGCATAAACGTCTGCCTTTCGCGGCTATATAATGTGATATGTTTCACAAAAATGATGAACGGGGAGACAAAATAGCAAAGTGTGACGTATCGCACCTCTGGAACCACCAGGAAAATGAGAGCTTGCTAAGCTAACGCGTATTTTCAGCTACTTACCGTTACGAGTCTTATGGAATCCTGGAAAGTTAATCTAATTTCCGTTTGGTTTGGATGTTTTTTTACCGGGCTGGCAATCAGCCAAATCCTGCCATTTTTACCCCTGTATATTTCCCAGCTTGGCGTCTCTTCCCATGAAGCGTTATCAATGTGGTCCGGGTTAACGTTTAGCATCACGTTTCTTATTTCCGCCATTGTATCGCCGATGTGGGGCAGTCTCGCCGATCGTAAAGGGCGTAAACTGATGCTATTGCGCGCGTCGCTCGGGATGGCGATAGCTATTCTACTGCAAGCATTCGCGACCCATGTCTGGCAACTTTTCCTGCTGCGCGGAATCATGGGGTTAACGTCAGGCTATATCCCCAATGCCATGGCGCTGGTAGCCTCTCAGGTACCGCGCGAACGTAGCGGCTGGGCGCTCAGTACGCTTTCTACCGCGCAGATCAGCGGCGTTATCGGCGGGCCGTTAATGGGCGGCTTTGTCGCGGATCATATCGGGCTGCGGGCGGTATTTCTGATTACCGCCATGCTGTTGGTGGTGAGCTTTCTGGTCACGCTATTTTTAATTAAAGAAGGCGTGCGTCCGGTCATCAAGAAAAGCGAACGCCTGAGCGGTAAAGCCGTTTTTGCGTCGTTACCTTATCCTGCGCTGGTGATCAGTTTGTTTTTTACCACGATGGTCATTCAACTCTGTAATGGTTCCATCAGTCCAATCCTGGCGCTGTTTATCAAATCAATGATGCCGGACAGTAATAACATCGCCTTTCTTAGCGGGTTAATCGCCTCGGTGCCCGGTATCTCCGCGCCTCGCCTGGGAAAACTTGGCGACAGAATCGGCACGGAAAGAATTCTGATGGCCACGCTTATCTGCGCAGTGCTGCTTTTCTTCGCGATGTCCTGGGTCACCACGCCGTTCCAGCTGGGGCTGTTACGTTTCTTGTTAGGCTTTGCCGATGGCGCGATGTTACCCGCCGTACAAACGTTATTGGTGAAATACTCCAGCGATCAAATTACCGGACGTATTTTTGGCTACAACCAGTCATTTATGTACCTGGGCAACGTGGTTGGGCCGTTGATGGGCGCGACGGTATCGGCGATGGCCGGTTTCCGCTGGGTTTTTATCGCTACGGCGGCGATCGTGTTGATCAATATTGGACAACTGACCCTGGCGTTACGTCATCGGCGTAACGCGCAAAAAGCGAAAGGCCAATAGCGGTGCATCGTAACGGCGCTTCTGCCGTTACGATATGGTTTAAATTAAAAGATATACTCTTTATCCGTGAAGTTTTTCTATAGATGGCATAACCTTAAATTATGATATAGCGTGATTATTGTTTTTTGATGGTTTATTATCGTCTCGTTTTCGGTCTGAGAAACGTTTCGCTGCGGCGACAGTGATAATTATTTGTGTAAAGTTCTTCCTGTATCATAAAAATAGTACTTTCAGCCTCTAGGCAGTGGTTCTTCATAGTGATAACGTCACCCTGGAACTAATAAGGAAATATGGTCATGAAAAATCTCATAGCAGAGTTGTTGCTTAAGCTAGCCCAAAAAGAAGAAGAGTCGAAAGAACTGGTTGCTCAGGTAGAAGCGTTAGAGATTATCGTCACAGCAATGTTACGTAACATGGCGCAAAACGAGCAGGAGATGTTGATACGTCAGGTAGAGGGGGCACTTGAAGGCGTAAAGCCGGATGCCAGCGTTCCTGATCACGATACGGAATTGCTGCGCCAATATGTAAAAAAGTTGCTGAGACACCCCCGGCACTAATCGTATTTAAAACAACACAGTTGTTATAACGTTACTTTTATGAAATAACATAGCCGCTTCGTTTTTATTTTCTTCTGGTTAATACAGAGCAAAATAAAAACGAAGCGGCTATGGTAATAACAGTGTAACGTTATGCGCTGTTCTTCTGCATCCTGCCAGTGTGACTGTGGATAATCGAGTTGCACATTAGCCTACGGTTTGTCAATCAATAAAACATATATTGCTAACGGTAAGTAATACTTTTACTGCCGGGTGGTATTTTTGCCAGTAACAGCCAGACTTATATAAAGTCCCTGGGATATTTCCCAAAGGGACAACGTGTAATGTGTACACTGACAAAAGGATGGTGCTATGAAAATAACATTACTGGTGACTTTACTTTTTGGCCTGGTCTTTTTAACCGCCGTCGGCGCAACCGAGAAACCGTTAACGCCGCAACAGCAGCGCATGACGACCTGTAATCAGCAGGCGACAGCGCAAGCGTTGAAAGGCGATGCGCGTAAAACCTACCTTAGCGACTGCCTGAAAAACAGCCAGTCAGCCCCTGGCGAGAAAAGCCTGACGCCGCAACAGCAGAAAATGCGTGAATGCAATGTTCAGGCGACGGAACAATCACTGAAAGGCGATGACCGTAGCAAGTTTATGAGCGCCTGCCTGAAAAAAGCGGCGTAGTGCTATCGGGTGAGCCCTGAAAAACACTCACCCGAAATTTCATACTCCCTCCATGCGCTCTGTTTCTATAATTTGGGAAAATTGTTTCTAAATGTTCCCAAAAATAATGAATGATGAAAATTTTTACCGAAAAGCGGTTGAGCAGGCGGTAGCGCCGCCTGACCCTTCTGATGATCGTCAGCGCTCCGGATTGCGCTTCGCCCGGCGCATCAGGCTACCGCGCGCGGTGGGGTTAGGGGGGATGCTTTTACCGGTGGCCGCCGTGTTAGTGTCGCAACCTGTCTTTGGCGGCTGGTGGTTATTGCTGGTCGGCTGGTCTTTTGTCTGGCCGCATCTGGCGTGGCAGTGGGCGGCGAAAGCCCTTGATCCGCTACGCCAGGAAATTTACAACCTGAAAGTGGATGCGATCCTCTCCGGCATGTGGATCGCGTTGATGGGCGTCAATATGTTGCCTGCCGCCGCGCTGTTTATGATGATGAGCATGAATCTGATGGGCGCTGGCGGGCGGCGGCTATTCACTGTCGGAATGGGCCTTTTGCTGGCGTCATGTCTGGTGACGTTGCAGCTTACCGGGCTACCCGTCGCGATGCGAAGCTCGTCGCTGGAAGTCACGCTCTCTTTGCCCGTCATTATGTTGTATCCGCTTCTGTTCGCCTGGGTAAGTTATCAAACGGCCATTAAATTAGCGGAACATAAGCGACGCTTGCAGGCGATGAGTTCGCGGGATGGCATGACCGGCGTCTATAACCGACGCCACTGGGAAATTTTATTACGTAATGAATTCGATCACAGCCGACGCCACCATCGGGAGGCGACATTGTTGATTATCGATATCGATCATTTTAAGAGCATTAACGACACCTGGGGACATGATGCTGGGGATGAGGCTATTATCGCCCTGACGCGTCAATTACAGATAACGCTACGCGGGAGTGATATTATCGGGCGCTTTGGCGGCGACGAATTTGCGGTGATTATGTGCGGAACGCCGGCAGACAGCGCGATTACCGCCATGTCGCGAGTGCATGAACGGCTAAATACCTTACGCTTGCCGGGCGCGCCGCAGGTCATGTTACGTATCAGCGTGGGCGTGGCGCCGTTAACGCCACAAATCGGTCATTATCGGGAATGGTTAAAGTCTGCGGATATGGCGCTTTACAAAGCAAAGAATGCCGGACGTAACCGCACCGAAGTGGCGGCATGACGTCCAGCCGGGCTTCAGGATTTACTGAGCGCCTCTGATTTTTCCATACATTTCGTCATCGCTTCTATTACCGCAGCGCGGAAGCCACGTTCTTCCAGAACGCGTACGGCTTCAATCGTCGTTCCGCCAGGCGAGCACACCATATCTTTCAGTTCGCCGGGATGCTTTCCGGTTTCGAGTACTATTTTCGCCGACCCCATGACGGCCTGCGCGGCGAATTTATAAGCCTGAGCGCGAGGCATACCGCCCAGAACGGCAGCGTCCGCCATCGCCTCGATAAACATAAAGACATAGGCCGGCGAAGATCCGCTCACGCCAACCACCGGATGGATCATCGGCTCAGCAATCACTTCCGCCTCGCCAAAGCAGCGGAAAATATTCAGCACATCAGCCGTATCTTCCGGTGTGACCAGCGCGTTGGGCGTGACGGAGGTCATTCCTGCGTTGACCAGCGACGGCGTATTCGGCATAGCGCGAATGATTTTACGGTCGTGTCCCAGCGCGCGCGCAAGCTGATCAAGCGTTACGCCTGCGGCGATAGAGACCACCAGCGAGTCTTTGTTCAGGCTGGAGGAGATTTCACTGAGCACTTTCACCATAATGCCCGGTTTTACCGCGCCGAAAACGATATCCGCGACCTGAGCGACCTCCTGCGCGCTTTGCGCCGCATTAATGCCGTACTGATCATGCAGGGCGGCAACTTTATCGGGGGAGGGGGTGTAGACCCAGATCTGGCCGGGAAGTACCTGACCGCTGGCAATCAGTCCGCCAAGAATAGCCTTGCCCATATTACCGCAGCCAATAAAACCGATTTTCTTCTCCATCTCGTCACTCCCTATGTTTGTGTGTTATGGGGAATGGTTAGCTTAACGCGGATTGAAAACGGGCAGAAGGAGAAACAGCACTTTGATGAAAGACAAAAGCGCGAGACAATAAAAGATTGTATACCGTACGGGAGACATTATGACCATCTGGGTGGATGCGGATGCGTGTCCGAATGTCATTAAAGAAATTTTGTACCGCGCCGCCGAGCGGATGCAGTTGCCGCTTATTCTGGTTGCCAATCAGGCCTTGCGCGTGCCGCCTTCGCGTTTTATCCGCACGCTTCGCGTGGCCGCCGGGTTTGACGTGGCGGACAATGAAATTGTGCGTCAATGCGAAGCGGGCGATCTGGTGATTACCGCGGATATTCCGCTGGCGGCTGAAGTGCTGGAAAAAGGCGCTGCGGCTCTTAATCCCCGGGGAGAACGCTATAGCGACGCCACGATTCGCGAACGTCTGACGATGCGTGACTTTATGGACACGCTACGCGCCAGCGGCGTACAAACGGGGGGACCAAACACTCTCTCGCCGCGCGATCGTCAGCATTTTGCCGCCGAGCTGGATAAGTGGTGGCTGGAAAGCCAGCGTAAAAAATAAATCATGTAATGAAAAATTTACAGTTTATTCATTTCTGATTCTTGCTATAGTACTAATATTGTGACTTTAGTACCTTTGTGTAAATTATTATTTACATTTATGCGTTGTACTAGTTAGATGATATGATTATAACATTACTGATATCAAATCCTGCGTATGCGCAGTTCCTGGGGGAACGCCTGCTATGATGCAACCTCTTTATCTTGTTGGCCCGCGGGGCTGTGGGAAAACCACCATCGGTATGGCGCTGGCGCAGGCAACCGGTTTTCGGTTTGCAGATACCGACCGCTGGCTGCAATCGCACGTGCAGATGAGCGTCGCTGATATCGTTGAAAAAGAAGGCTGGGGAGGGTTCCGCGCCCGGGAAACCGCGGCCCTGGAGGCGGTAAGCGCGCCTTCGACTGTCGTGGCGACGGGAGGCGGTATTATTCTCACGGAGTATAACCGACGTTATATGCACCGTGTTGGCGTAGTGATTTATCTGTGCGCGCCGGTATCCACGCTGGTTAACCGGCTTGAGGCTGAACCTGAAGCGGATCTGCGCCCGACCCTCACCGGCAAGCCGTTGAGCGAAGAGGTTCGGGAAGTGCTTGAGCAGCGTGACGCGTTGTATCGCGAAACGGCGCATTACATTATTGACGCGACGAAAGCGCCGGCCCAGGTCGTTTCTGAAATTATTGCGGCGCTGCCGCCGTCGACGCAACGGTTACAGGGAGATGTCTATACTTAACGCTCACCCAGAATAAAGGAAACGCTATGCCAACCAGACCACCTTATCCGCGGGAAGCTTATATCGTCACCATTGAAAAAGGCACGCCGGGCCAGACGGTGACGTGGTATCAGCTACGGGCTGACCATCCGAAACCTGATTCGCTCATCAGCGAGCATCCGACCGCAGAAGAAGCGATGGATGCGAAAAAACGTTACGAAGATCCGGATAAATCATAGACGCATGAACCACTCGGAAGGGATTCTGAGTACCCCTAAATTGTATCTCCATCACATTCTTGAAACATTTATACTGGCAACTAAAACCATAAATTAAGCGATAACAATACAATATTGGAGTTATTTGGAATCTTTACACAATACGTTGCTCATCTGCTGCTACGCTTTCTGAGATTTGTAGGGCAGGTAGCGCGGTGAGCGTGTGAATATTTGCCCGGGAATTACGACGAAGTAATAAGGTGGAATAAAAATGAGTGCGTCGTTGGCAATCCTCACAATCGGCGTTGTGCCAATGAGCGAAGTGTTACCGCTTCTGACGGAATACATCGACGAACAACACATAACCCATAACCCATCATAGCCTGCTGGGAAAAATGAGCCGGGAAGACGTTATGGCGGATTACGCTGTAGAGCCTGGCGACGATCTGCTTTTGACGTTGCTGAATGATAACCAGATAGCCCATGTTTCCCGCCAGAAAGTGGAGCGAGATTTACAGAGCGTTGTCGAGGTGCTGGATAATCAGGGTTACGATGTCATTATACTGATGAGCACCGCGGCGATTAAAAGTACGGCAGCCCGTAATTCTATTTTGCTTGAACCGCTGCGTATTATTCCACCGCTTGTCGCCTCTATTGTGGATGGACATCAGGTGGGCGCGATTGTGCCTGTTGCAGAACTTCTGGCGGCCCAGGAGAAAAAATGGCAGGTATTGCAAATGCCGCCGGTGTATTCGCTGGCGAATCCGGTTCACGGTTCTGAGCAACAGTTAATTGATGCCGGGCAGGCGCTACTGGATCAAGGCGCGGACGTCATTATGCTGGATTGTCTGGGTTTTCATCAGCGTCATCGGGATATTTTACAGCAGGCGCTGGATGTGCCGGTTTTACTCTCTAATGTTTTGATTGCGCGGTTAGCTTCAGAACTGCTTGTCTAATTTTACGTGACAGGCCGAACGTCAGGACTCTATATTGGGTGTTAATTTAATAATGAGACGGGGCCTGATTATGCTACAAAGCAATGAATACTTTTCCGGGAAAGTGAAGTCTATTGGATTTACCAGCAGTAGCACCGGCCGGGCCAGCGTTGGTGTGATGGCGGAAGGGGAGTATACATTTGGCACCGCCGAACCCGAAGAGATGACGGTTGTGAGCGGCGCGTTGAAGGTACTGTTGCCGGGAACTGTCGAATGGAAAGTGTATACAGCCGGTGAGGTGTTTAACGTGCCTGGCCACAGCGAGTTTCATCTACAGGTCGCTGAGCCCACCTCGTATCTGTGCCGCTATTTGTAACGGTGAGTCCCCTCTCCGGCGGAGAGGGACCCTCTGGTTAGCGCTGCGCTTCGCCGCCTAATCCTTCCACCAGGCTTTGAATCAGCGCCGCCAGCTCGCCGGTCATCAGGATAAAGTCCGCATCAAAACGTTGGGCAAAATCTTCCCGGTCGATATCTTCGTTCTGATCGCGCAGCTCATCGCAGAATTTCAGACGCTTAATGGAGCCGTCGTCGCACATGACGAATTGAATACGCTGCTGCCAGTCGAGCGCCAGCTTCGTGACCACTTTACCCGCTTCAATATGAACGGCGATCTCGTCGCTGACCAGATCCTGCTTTTTCGCGCGGATCACGCCGCCATCTTCCAGCATCGCTTTCAATTCGGCTTCGTCCAGCAACTGGAAACCCTGAGCGACCGTACCGGAGCGCACCCACTCGGTGAGCGTCAGCTCAATCGGATTTTCCAGCGCCAGCGGGACGACCGGCAGCGAGCCAAGACTTTTACGCAGTAGCGCCAAAGTATCTTCCGCTTTTTTCGCGCTGGCGCAGTCAACCATAATCAGGCCGTTAACGGTATCAATCCACATCATTGTCTGACTGAAGCGGCTAAACGCGCGCGGCAGCAACGAATGCAACACTTCATCCTTCAGGGAATCTTTTTCCGTCTTCTTCAGCTTGCGTCCCTGATCGGCTTCCAGTTTCTGGATTTTCGCCTCCAGTGCCTGTTTGATCACTGGCGATGGCAGGATTTTCTCTTCTTTGCGCGCGCAAATAATAATTTGGCCATTGGCGGTGTGCGTTAACGCATCGCTGTGAGAGCCCATCGGCGGAACCCAGCCCATTTTGGCCATATCCTGGCTACCGCATGGGGTAAACGTCATTGAGGCGAGCTGTTTCTCCATCTCTTCGGCGCGTAATGTGATATCGCGGCTAAGACGGTAAACCATTAAATTTTTGAACCACAGCATGATAATTTCCACGGCCTTGTCGTTAAATCCAGTCGGTATAGTAACGAATTGTCGGCAGGCTTGCATTGCCAATCAGAACGGTGAATTCTACCCTGTTGATATTCCCAAAAAATGAGGAGCGGTATGTGCGTATTGGTATCGATTTAGGCGGCACAAAAACGGAAGTCATTGCGCTTGATGATGCAGGAGAGCAGCGGTTTCGCCATCGTCTGCCTACGCCGCGGGAGGATTATCAGCAAACGATAGAAACCATCGCTACGCTGGTCGACATGGCGGAACAGGCGACCGGCCAGACCGGTAGCGTTGGCATTGGCATTCCCGGTTCTCTCTCGCCTTACACCGGCGTGGTAAAAAACGCTAACTCTACGTGGCTTAACGGCCAGCCGTTCGATAGCGATGTGAGCCGTCGTCTGAAGCGTGAAGTGCGGTTAGCCAACGATGCCAATTGCCTGGCGGTATCAGAGGCGGTAGATGGCGCGGCGGCGGGGGCGCAAACGGTATTTGCGGTGATTATCGGTACCGGGTGCGGCGCGGGCGTAGCGCTAAATGGCCGGGCGCACATCGGCGGCAACGGTACGGCAGGCGAATGGGGCCACAATCCGTTGCCGTGGATGGATGACGATGAGTTGCGTTACCGCGAAGAAATTCCCTGTTATTGCGGTAAACAAGGCTGTATCGAAACCTTTATTTCCGGTACGGGATTCGCCACGGATTACCAGCGTTTGAGCGGTAAAACGCTAAAAGGCGATGAGATTATTCGTCTGGTCGACGCGCAGGACGCCGTGGCGGAACTGGCGATAAGCCGTTATGAGCTACGGCTGGCGAAGGCATTATCTCATGTCGTGAATATTCTGGATCCGGATGTCATTGTGCTGGGCGGCGGTATGAGCAATGTTGAGCGCCTGTACAAAACGGTTCCGTCGCTGATGAAATCGTTTGTTTTTGGCGGCGAGTGCGAGACGCCGGTACGTAAGGCGCGGCATGGCGATTCGAGCGGCGTGCGCGGCGCGGCCTGGCTGTGGCCGCTGGCGTAACGTTTCTAGCCGGATGGCGTCATCCGGCAACCGGCGTGACCGATGGCTGCTTGTGTTTTAGACGTCCGTATACCAGCAACGACGACATGGCGGAAAACGAGAGCAGGGCGGCGGGAAGCGCCACATAGTGGTACGCAAAACCTAGCGTCAGCATCAGCCCGCCGCACCAGGCGCCAATCGCGCTACCGAGATTAAACGCGATTTGCCCTCCCGCCGCGCCCAGCAGTTCGCCGCCTTTGGCGTTTTGCAGCAGCAGGATTTGCAGCGGCGCAGAGAGCGCAAACAGACCAGCACAGCAGATAAACGCGAAAGTCAGCGATGCCGTTTTGTATCCGCTGAAGAAAAAGAGCGCCATGAGAGAGAGCACGATAACGAGGTCAGTCACTACCGCGATGCGCAGCGGCGTATATCTACCGGAGAGTTTGCCGCTTAACAGATTGCCTAACACCATCCCCAGCCCGACCAGCATCATAATAAACGTCATGCTCGTCTCCGAAAAACCGGAGATGTACATCATAAATGGCTTGATATAGCTGAACCAGGCAAAAACGCCCGCATTGCCGAACATCGTGGCGGCGAAAATGAGTCACGGCGCGGGGCTACGCAAGAAGTGGAACTGCTCGCGCAGGCTGCCTTGGGCTTTGTCGCGAATATCCGGCACCCAGAAGAAAATCGCGGTGAGCACGGCGATGTTGAAAACCGCGATCAATAAAAAGGTGTAGCGCCAGCTAAATTCCTGGCTCAGGTAAGTGCCGAACGGAATGCCCACCAGATTCGCCACCGTCATCCCTGAAACCATACCCGCGACGGCGGCGGTGACCTTCCCGGGGCGGATAATCTTTGACAAGACAATGGCACCGACGCCAAAAAAGGCGCCGTGTGGAAAGCCGGAAACCAGTCTGCCGACGGCGAGCATCAGATATGACGAGGAAAAGGTAAATATGGCATTGCCCATCACGCACAGTATGACCAGAAACAGCAGTATATGTTTAAGCGAAAAGCGGCTGGAAAAGAGCGCCATTACAGGCGCGCCCAGCACGACGCCGAAGGCGTAAAACGAGATCATATGCCCGGCGGCGGGAATCGTTATCCCGACATCGCGTGCCAGCTCCGTCAGCACGCCCATAATGCCAAACTCGGCCATCCCCAGTCCGAACGTACCCAGCGCCAAAGAAAAAATAACTTTTTTCATACCACCTGCCGAAAATGAAGACGCATGTCGCGCGCTGTGGCTATGAATTGTCACAGCCAATCAACGTATAGCTTGCGGATAAGCGCGAGGTAATACCATTCCTTATTCGTCTTTGTGTATTCATTATTATGCTATGTCATGACGGTATGCTGTGCGCAGGATGACACTCGCGTTACTCCACGGCAAACGCTTTGTCCAGTTTGCTATAACCAAGCCCATTGATTTTTTTTCACTTTTATCTGCACGGGGATACGTTCTTTCATGGCTTCCACGTGGCTAATCACACCGATGGTCTTCCCGCTGGCATTCAGCGCGTCGAGCGCATCCAGCGCGGCGTCCAGCGTTTCGCTATCAAGCGTGCCGAAGCCTTCGTCCAGGAACAAGGAATCAATGCGCGTTTTATGGCTGACCAAATCTGATAACGCCAGCGCCAGCGCCAGGCTGACCAGGAAGCTTTCGCCGCCTGATAACGTTCGCGTATCGCGCACGGCGTCGGCCTGCCAGGTATCGACAACCTCCAGTTCCAGCGCGTCGCTGGCTTTGCGCTGCAATAAATAGCGGCCATGCAGGCGGGTGAGCTGATGATTCGCCAGCCAGACCAGATTATCCAGCGTCAGTCCCTGGGCGAATTTGCGGAACTTATCACCTTCTTTAGAGCCGATCAGCGCATTGAGATAGCCCCAGTCTTCCACTTGCTGAGAGGCTTGCTTCATTTCCGCCATCAGCGCCCGTTGGCGCTGCCGATTATCTGCATCCTGTTTAATTTGCTGGCGGATTTCCCCCTGGCGTGTCGTGTTCTCGCGCAGTTGTTGCGCCAACTGCGCCAGCCGCTGCGCGAGCTGCTCCGCCGTACACGTTGGGTCCAGACCGGCGGGTGGCTGTTGCTGATGGTCAGCCAGCGCCTGCGCGGACTGCGCGCTTAACGCCTTCGCTTGTTGTAGCTGACTTTCCAGCGTTTGTTGTTGTTTTTCCAGACGGGTCACGGTCTCTTCATCCAGCAACGCCGCCAGGAACGTTGCCTGGCTGTCAAACGGGCTATTTTTTAACGCCGCATCAAAGTGCGCTATCGCCTCGGCGGCGCGCTGCTGTTCCTGCGTCGTCTGTTCCTGCAGGGTTTGCAACTGGCTTTGTAATGACACGCACTCATCATGCGTCTGCCGCCAGTTATCCAGCGGCACGTCGTCGTCGGAATCCGCGGTATCCGTTTGCGGTAGCGTCTCCAGCAACGGGGCAAGCCTGTCGATCTGCGTTTGCAAATCCGCGAACTCTGTCTGACGCTGTTGCCATATTTTCGCTTCGTCGGCGCGCTCATTCAGCCAGGATGCCTCGTCTTCTGGCGCAGGAAGGGAAAGCGTATACTGCGCCAAATCAGCCGTCAGCGACGCCTGACGCTGTGCAATCTGCGCGGTAAAGCGCGCTACCTGTTCAGTATGCGCCGCGATTTGCGTTTGTAGAGCATGACGCTGGCTGAGCTGATCCAACTGTTGCTCATGCTCTTCCGCGGCGGTCAGCCAGCCAGCGAGGTCTTCTTGCGGCTGGAGCTGAACGCCCAGCGTAGCGCACAGCGTTTGCCATTCCTCAGTAAGCGCTTGCTCCTCCTGCAACAACGACTGCGCCTCGCTTTCATCCCGCTGTAATTGTTGCGTTAAGGCATCTAACTGTCCTCGCAGCGCAGCGCCTTCTTCCGCCAGCGTTTTGACCTCTTTTTCCAGCGCGTCGCGGCGGGTTTGATTCGCGCTCAGTTCCAGCGCCTGATAGGCGGCGATGGCGGGGTGCGTCGTCGAGCCGCAAAGCGGACACGGCTGGCCGGACTGTAAGTGCGCCCGCTGGCTTTCCAGATCTTTGATGCGCGCCTCCTGCTCGCAAATAGTGCGAACGTCCGCAAGCTCCTGCGCTTTAGTCTTATAACTCAGGCGCTTATCTGCCAGACGTTGGGTGTATTGCGTCTGCTCCTGATGATGACGCGCGATAGCTGCCTGTAGCTGCGCCTGACGCTTTTGTTTCGGGAGAATTTGCCCCTGAAGCGCGGCGAGACGATGGCGTAGCGGACGCTGCCGGGTATGCAATGCCCTGGCTTCCGCCAGCGCCTGTGGCGTGAGGTCGAGCGTGAGCGGCGGTAGCGCATCACGCTGACGCATATCGCTCAGCAACTGCTGTTGCCATTGGCTCAGTTGCGCCCGGTCGTGGGATTGTTGTGTTAATAATGCTCGCCACCCCGCCAGTTCGCTGCGCCAGACGCGGATGCCGTCGTGTTCCGCCAGCCATGTCTTCAACCGCTGCCCTGTGGCGTTCAGTTGCGTGAATTGTCGATGCGCGCAGGCGCGGATACGCTGGCGCAGGCGATACGCGCTTTGTAAGCGAGCATTCACTTCATCACTGTGCTGGCGAACACGCTCAACGGCGCGGGTTTGTTCCTGAATGCGCTCCCAATGCGGACGCAACTGGCGAGCAGGTTGCGCCAGCGTCAGCGCCGCGAGCTGCGGCTGCGCTTTTTCTCGCGCCTCTTGCGCCGCGTACAGCGCCTGCTGTCGGGCGTGTAATTCAGTGTGGAGCTCGTTTTTTCGGGTCAGCCAGTGAAGGTGCTGCTGCTGTCCCTGCTGGTCGGCCAGCAGGCGTTTCTCTTCGTCAGTAAGCGCCTGCAAACTGGCTTCCAGTTGCTGTAACTGTTCGTCCGCCAATAGGGCGACGCCGCTGGCCTGCGCTTGTAACTTTTCCAGTTCGAGACGGGCTGATTTATGTTTTTCAAATACCTGTGCGGAGATCTGCCCGTAAATCTCAGTGCCGGTGAGCTCCTCCAGAAGCTCTGCGCGCTCTTTCGCTTTGGCGTTAAGAAAGGCGGCGAACTGCCCCTGTGATAACAACATTGAACGGGTGAAGCGCCCGTAGTCCAGCCCGGTCAACGTGGCGATCATCTCCAGTTTATCCTTTACCTTATCGGCAAAGATCTTTCCGTCTGAACACCGCGCCAGCTCCACGCGTGGGGCCTGGAGATTGCCGTCAGGCCGATTTCGGGCTCGGTTCTGGCTCCAGAACGCGCGCCAGGCTTCGCCTTTTACCTCAAACTCCACTTCGGCCAGACATTCCGCCGTATCGCGCGTCATCAAATCGTTTTGCGATTGCGATACCGTATTCAGGCGCGGCGTTTCGTGGTACAGCGCCAGGCAGATGGCGTCAAGCAAGGTGGTTTTTCCCGCGCCGGTCGGGCCGGTAATGGCGAATAACCCGTTACTGGCAAACGGTTCGGCGGTAAAGTCGACCTTCCATTCTCCTTTCAGCGAGTTCAGGTTTTTCAGACGCAAACTGAGAATTTTCATGCCTCATGCTCCTCATTCAACGCGTAGAGCGTGCTGGAAAAGAGCTGATTCAGGCGCTCGCGCTGCGGGGTATCTAACGCTTCCAGCGCCAGACGCCGCGCAAAAACCTCTTCCACGCTAAGCTCGCTTAATGTTTCCCGCCGCTCGTTCGCCAGCGAGCGCTCACGCTGTTCGCGGCTACGGCGCACCAGTAATACCTCTACGGGGAGTGACTCCGTTAATGCCTGTATTCTGCGTTGGATATCATGCAGATAATCATCGGTGGTGATTTCAATATCCAGCCAGACGGGGGGCGATTGCTCAACGCCGCGCCACTGCTCAAGCTGTTCGGTAATTGACGCCAGGTCGCCTTTTAAAACCGCCAACAGTTGAGTCACGGGGACAGCCAGACTTTCGGTACTTTGCCATTTTCCCTGGTCGAAGGTCACCAGATGCACGCATTTGCTTTTGCCGCACTCATCAAAGCTGAGGGCGATGGGCGAGCCGCAATAGCGGATATGCTCTGTGCCGCCGACACATTGCGCGCGGTGAATGTGTCCCAATGCGATATAATCCGCAGGGGGGAAATGCTGCGCCGGAAAGGCATCCAGCGTACCGATATAAATGTCGCGAACCGCATCGCTTTTGCTGGCGCCGACGGTGGTTAAATGTCCCGTTGCGATAACCGGCAGCTTTCGTTCGCCGCGTAGCAGGCACGCTTCCTGATACTGCTGTTGATAATAATCGGCAATTGCATGAAGAAGTTGCTGCTGTTTCTCGCTGCCGGATAATCCCGCCTGACTGGTAATAATGTCGCGCGGGCGCAAAAAGGGAATGGGGCACAGTACGGCGCCCGGAGACCCGTCGCGACGATGAAGTAGCCGAGGCGCATAGCCCGCGCTGGCGATCACGGTTGTATTGAGAAACGCCAGAATGTCGCGCGATTCGTTTAGCGTGGCGACGGAATCATGATTACCGGCCAGCACCACCAGATGACAGCCCGTTTGCTGTAAATTAACGACGAAACGGTTATAAAGTTCTCGGGCATAGCTTGGCGGCGAATCGGTATCAAAAATATCGCCAGCGACAATAATGGCATCCACCTGATGGGCCTGCGCGGTCTCCAGCAGCCAGTCCAGAAAAGCCTGATGCTCCGCGGCGCGGCTTTTACTGTAGAAGTTTTGTCCCAGATGCCAGTCAGAGGTGTGGAGGATGCGCATAATTGTTCCATGCAAAAAAAGCGTGAACGGGATTATACACGTCATCCCCTCCATTTTTGGGCGCAATTTACCGCCGGTACACGGTAATGCACGGTTTCACCGGTGTCATAAATCATCAACATGCTGTCAATGCCGCCTTTTTTTTTCATAAATCTGTCATAAATCTGACGCATAATGGCGCGGCATTGATAACTAACGACTAACAGGGCAAATTATGGCGAGACGTATTCTGGTCGTAGAAGATGAGGCGCCGATCCGTGAAATGGTGTGCTTCGTGCTCGAACAAAATGGCTTTCAGCCCGTAGAAGCCGAAGATTATGACAGTGCGGTGAATAAACTTAATGAACCCTGGCCGGATCTCATCCTTCTTGACTGGATGTTGCCCGGCGGGTCAGGGTTACAGTTTATTAAACATCTCAAACGTGAGGCCATGACCCGGGATATTCCTGTGGTTATGCTGACCGCGAGAGGTGAGGAAGAAGATCGTGTGCGCGGGCTGGAAACCGGCGCTGACGATTACATTACCAAGCCGTTTTCCCCCAAGGAGTTGGTGGCGCGCATTAAAGCCGTTATGCGGCGTATCTCGCCGATGGCGGTCGAAGAGGTGATCGAGATGCAGGGACTGAGCCTTGATCCTGGCTCTCACCGCGTGATGACCGGCGACAGCCCGCTGGATATGGGGCCGACCGAATTTAAATTACTCCATTTCTTTATGACGCACCCGGAACGGGTTTACAGCCGCGAACAGCTGCTCAATCATGTCTGGGGCACCAATGTGTACGTTGAAGACCGGACGGTCGACGTGCATATTCGCCGTTTGCGTAAGGCGCTGGAGCACAGCGGCCACGACCGGATGGTGCAAACGGTACGCGGGACAGGGTATCGTTTTTCGACCCGCTTTTAATGCCTTTTCCGCCAGTTGATCACAGGTTTCTGGCGGAGAAGGCTTTCCATTCTTGAGGGAGTATGACGCGTGCTGGAACGGCTGTCATGGAAAAGGCTGGTGCTGGAGCTGGTGCTCTGTTGCATCCCCGCGCTTATCCTTAGCGCTTTTTTTGGTTATCTGCCGTGGTTTTTACTGGCGGCGGTGACGGGACTGCTTGTCTGGCATTTCTGGAATTTGTTACGCCTCTCCTGGTGGCTTTGGGTCGACAGAAGTATGACGCCGCCGCCGGGGCGGGGAAGTTGGGAACCGCTGTTATACGGTTTACACCAGATGCAGTTGCGAAATAAGAAGCGTCGCCGCGAGCTGGGGAACCTGATTAAACGTTTTCGCAGCGGCGCGGAGTCGCTGCCTGATGCCGTGGTACTGACCACAGAAGAGGGCGGCATTTTTTGGTGTAACGGTTTGGCGCAACAGATACTGGGGCTACGCTGGCCGGATGACAACGGGCAGAATATTCTCAATCTACTGCGTTATCCGGAGTTTACCCAGTATTTAAAAACGCGTGATTTCACCCGTCCGCTTCATTTGGTGCTCAATACCGGGCGGCATCTGGAGATCCGCGTCATGCCTTATACCGATAAACAACTCCTGATGGTGGCGCGCGATGTGACGCAAATGCATCAGCTTGAAGGCGCCAGACGTAACTTTTTCGCCAACGTTAGCCATGAGTTGCGTACGCCATTGACGGTATTGCAAGGCTATCTGGAAATGATGCAGGAACAGGCGCTGGAAGGGGCGACGCGAGAGAAAGCGCTGCATACGATGCGCGAGCAAACGTATCGTATGGAAGGGCTGGTAAAACAACTGCTTACGCTGTCTAAAATTGAGGTGGCCCCGGCGCTGTTATTAAATGAAAAAGTGGATGTACCGATGATGCTGCGGGTCGTGGAGCGTGAAGCGCAGACGCTCAGCCAGCAGAAACATACCTTTACGTTTGCGGTCGACGATAGTCTTAGCGTTCTGGGCAATGAAGAGCAGCTACGTAGCGCGATCTCAAACCTGGTATATAACGCAGTAAACCATACGCCGGCGGGAACGCATATTACGGTGAGCTGGCGACGTGCCGCGCATGGCGCTGAATTTTGCATTCAAGATAACGGTCCGGGGATTGCTGCCGAGCATATTCCTCGTCTGACCGAACGCTTCTACCGCGTCGATAAAGCGCGTTCGCGGCAAACGGGCGGCAGCGGCCTGGGATTGGCGATTGTGAAACATGCGTTGAATCACCATGAAAGCCGCCTTGAAATCGACAGTTCGCCTGGCAAAGGAACGCGATTTAGCTTTGTGCTGCCGGAACGTTTAATTGCCAAAAATAGTGATTAATTGCCTTTCGTAAGTATAACTTTCCATAAGCCAGCGGATGCTGGCTTATTTTCTTTGCAGTTAAGACGGGCTCGTTGAAACATTCAACGTTTGGTGATTTTTTGTTCGCATGATTAGCCATAACTTTTTCATGAGAATGGTGTTTTATTCTGGTTGTAAATTTCATATCGCGATATTCATCTGGTTTTTAGATCCCACCTTGCTTTAAAACGTTATAAGCGTTTAAATTGCGCTTCAGGTGCTGTCATTACGACTGCATTTGCGCGGTAAATCGAAAAACAATTCTTCGCCGCATCGGTCCGGGAGTTTTTCCCGCTGAAATTGATAAAAAACGCCGCTTTATAATCCTCCGGGAAAGGCAAAAATTTTAATGTTTACAACATCACCATCCACAGGCAGTAAGACTTTATGACCCATCAGTTAAAATCGCGCGATATCATCGCCCTGGGCTTTATGACATTTGCGCTGTTCGTTGGCGCAGGCAATATTATCTTTCCTCCTATGGTCGGTTTGCAGGCGGGTGAACACGTCTGGACAGCCGCTATTGGCTTTCTGATTACCGCCGTAGGGCTACCGGTTCTTACTGTTGTGGCGCTGGCGAAAGTCGGCGGCGGCGTAGACAGCCTCAGTACGCCGATTGGTAAAGTGGCGGGACTCCTGCTGGCGACCGTTTGCTATCTGGCCGTCGGGCCGTTATTTGCGACGCCGCGTACCGCGACGGTGTCGTTTGAGGTCGGTATCGCTCCGTTGACCGGCGATTCTGCAATGCCGTTGCTGATTTACAGCGTGGTCTATTTCGCTATCGTTATTCTGGTTTCCCTCTATCCGGGTAAGCTGCTGGATACGGTAGGGAATTTCCTGGCGCCGTTGAAAATTATTGCGCTGGTCATCCTGTCCGTCGCGGCTATCGTTTGGCCTGCCGGTCCAATCAGCAACGCCCTGGACGCTTATCAGAATGCGGCCTTTTCTAACGGATTTGTGAACGGCTATCTGACGATGGATACGCTGGGCGCGATGGTGTTTGGTATCGTTATTGTGAACGCGGCGCGTTCTCGCGGCGTGACCGAAGCGCGCCTGTTGACGCGTTACACGGTCTGGGCCGGCCTGATGGCGGGCGTGGGGCTGACGCTGCTTTACCTTGCCTTGTTTCGCTTAGGTTCTGACAGCGCGACGCTGGTCGATCAGTCAGCGAACGGCGCGGCGATTCTTCATGCCTACGTTCAGCATACCTTTGGCGGCGCGGGAAGCTTCCTGCTGGCGGCGCTGATCTTTATCGCGTGTCTGGTGACGGCGGTGGGGCTGACCTGCGCCTGCGCTGAGTTTTTCGCGCAGTATATTCCGCTGTCTTACCGCACGCTGGTCTTTATTCTCGGCGGCTTCTCTATGGTGGTGTCAAATCTCGGACTGAGCCATCTGATTCAAATCTCCATTCCGGTGCTGACGGCTATCTATCCGCCGTGTATCGCACTGGTTGTATTAAGTTTTACCCGCTCATGGTGGCATAATTCCACCCGTATCATCGCGCCGGCCATGTTTATCAGCCTGCTTTTTGGTATCCTTGACGGCATCAAAGCATCTGCCTTTGGCGATATGCTGCCAGCCTGGAGTCAGCGTTTGCCGCTGGCGGAACAGGGACTGGCGTGGTTGATGCCAACGGTGGTGATGGTGATCCTGGCGATTATCTGGGATCGCGCGGCGGGTCGGCAGGTGACCTCCAGCGCTCACTAAAATCGCTGACATATGTGTACACCACGGGGCTTAACGCCCCGTGGTTTTTTGTCTATGGAAAACCCCCAGCTAGGCTGGGGGTTCCGGAAAGCTTTCAGCTTTAAGCCAGTTATTAAAACCCCTTTTGATTTGTTAAAACATCTTGCGGTCTGGCAACTGCAA